>NZ_SMKO01000240.1 GCF_004348685.1 Nonomuraea deserti
GGGCAACATCCGGGTGTTCGATCCGGGCGTCGTCCGGCCGGGCGACATCACACCCGGCGGTCTGACGTGGGCAGAGCTGGGCCTGACTCGCGAGGCCGGCGCGGTCACGGTCGCCAGAAGGCTCACCTCCGGCGGCCGCACGCCACCCGTCCCCGCGCCCGCAACCGTGCCGCCTCCCGCAATGCGCTCCGCCACCGCTCACCGCGGATCGCCGTCCACGACTTCGGGTCAGGAGGCACGCGAAGCCGCCCGTCCAACCGCGTCCCCCGCACCCTCCACCCCGGTGGCGCGGTCACGGTCGGCCCTCCGGCCGTCATCCGCGGCAGGAACAACCCAGCCAGCCCTCCGGCCGTCATCCACTGCGGCAGAAACGCCCCGTCCAGCCCTCCGGTCGTCATCCACTGCGGCAGAAACGCCCCGTCCAGCCCTCCGGCCGTCATCCACTGCGGCAGAAACGCCCCGTCCAGCCCTCCGGTCGTCATCCACTGCGGCAGAAACGCCCCGTCCAGCCCTCCGGTCGTCATCCACTGCGGCAGAAACGCCCCGTCCAGCCCTCCGGTCGTCATCCTCCGCTCCAGAGACGCCCCAACCATCCCGGCCAGCCTCCCGGTCGTCGTCTCCTGCATCAGAGAAGCTCCAGCCATCCCAGCCAGTTCCCGATGCGTGCCGTCCGCGCCGCAGTTCCAATGGCGGCCGGCCGTCCCAGCCCGATCCCGACACCGGGTCCGACCGCCCGTCCGGGTCTGCGGCCGGGGTCGCCGTGCCCTCGTCCGGGTCGCGGTCTGATTCCCAGGCATCGGAGGGCGGGCGTGGGGTTCGTCGACCGTCTGCTCGTGACGCCGGGTCCCGGCCGGGCAAGGCGGATTCGCCTGGGGAGGTCGCGCCGTCCGTCAACGCGTTGGCGGGAGGGCCGTATCTGGGGGACACCACGGACCGGCCCGATCTGGTCGTCCTGGCGCCGGTCGGCCCGCTCGACGGGGTGCTGGTCAACGAGCTGACCGCGCTGCGCATCCCGCATCTCCTGGTGTCGGCCTTCGAGGGCCATGGCATCGTCGGCCCGCTGGTCCTGCCCGGAGAGAGCGCGTGCCTGCACTGTCTCGACCTGACCCGGCGCGACCACGACCCGGCTTGGCCTATCGTCACTGCAAGGCTGGGTGGTTATCCGCCCGGTGAGATCGCCTGCGACTCGACGCTTGCTGCCCTTGTCGCAGCCGCGGCGACCGGCCACGCGCTTGATCATCTCGATGGCCGGGAGTCCGCTGTGACCAACGGCACAATGGACGTAACCCCTGATTGGCGTTGGAGAAGACGGTCTTGGACCATTCATCCGCAATGTCGTTGTATGCGAAACAATCCTTATTCGCTAAGAATGGTCATGGCATGACAACCGCGACTGACGTGCTCAGGGACGACCACGAAGGGGGGAAGCGGATCTTTCGAGGTTCGCGCATCAGTGTGAGCGATCTTCCACGCCGTGCCGTCACGCGCTCCGCCAAGCTGGCCGCCCTTCCGCTCGGTTTCGCGGGGCGCACCGCTCTTGGGCTGGGCAAACGCCTTGGCGGCAAGTCCGCCGAGATCGTGGCGCAGGAGGTGCAGCAGCGTACTGCCGAGCAGGTTTTCAAGGTCCTGGGCGAGCTCAAGGGCGGCGCGATGAAGCTCGGGCAGGCGCTGTCGATCTTCGAGGCGGCGCTGCCGCAGGAGATCGCCGGCCCCTACCGCGCCACGCTGACCAAACTGCAGGACGCCGCTCCCCCGCTTCCCACGTCCACGGTCCACACCGTGCTCACGGAACAACTGGGTGACAACTGGCGGCAGCACTTCCTGTCCTTCGACGACCGGCCGACGGCCGCCGCCTCCATCGGCCAGGTGCACAGGGCCGTGTGGCACGACGGCCGCGACGTGGCCGTCAAGATCCAGTATCCAGGGGCGGGCAAGGCGCTGCTCGGCGACTTCGCGCAGCTGGCACGCCTGGGCAAGGTGTTCGGCTCGCTGCTGCCCGGCCTCGACATGAAGGCCGTGCTGAGCGAATTGCGGGAGCGCATCGCCGAGGAGCTCGACTATCTCAGGGAGGCCGAGGCGCAGCACGCGTTCGCGTTGGAGTTCGACGGTGACCCCGACTTCCACGTCCCCGACGTCGTCGCGGCCAACGAGATGGTGCTGGTCAGCGAGTGGATGGACGGCACACCGCTGTCCCGGATCATCGCCGAGGGCACCAAGGAGCAGCGCGACCGGGCAGGCCTGCTTTTCGTACGTTTCCTCTTCTGCTCCCCCGCGCGCGTCGGCATGCTGCACGCCGACCCCCACCCCGGCAACTTCCGCATGCTCGACAACGGCAAGCTCGGCGTACTCGACTTCGGCGCGGTCAACCGCCTGCCCGACGGCTACCCCAAGTCGTTCGGCCAGCTGACCCGCATCTTCAACCAGGGCGATATGGAAACCGTCATGCGGGGCCTGCGCAAGGAGGGCTTCATCCGCGAGGACATCCAGATCGACCCCGACGCGTTGCGGGCCTTCCTCGCCCCCTATGTCGAGCCGACCGCGGTGGAGGAGTTCACCTTCAGCCGGGAGTGGCTGCAGGCGCAGGTCGCCAGCGTCACGGACCTCCGCCCCACCAACGTGGTCCGCCAGCTCAACCTGCCGACGTCGTACGTGCTCATCCACCGGGTCCATGCGGCGGGCGTGGGTGTCCTGTGCCAGTTGGGCGCCACGGCGCGCTTCCGCGACGAGGTGATCCGCTGGGTTCCCGGTTTCGCCGACGACCCCGATGACGAGGCCCTGGCCATCGGTTGACCGCCGACGATTCCAGCCGGGCTCGGCGACGCCGCCTTCCTGCGGCGATGGATCCTGCGCCAGGTCAACCAGGATCGATGTGCGCCTGGGCCGGGTCGAACGGGTTTGCCGACTGAACATCCGGCCGGGACCGAACGGGTGACGGGCGCGGGGTGCGGAGCGGCGGGGTGCGGGGCGGGTGACGCGGTCGGGATGACGCGGTCGGGATGACGCGGTCGGGATGACGCGGTCGGGATGACGCGGTCGGGATGACCGGGACCCGACAGGTGACAGGGTCACGCTAGTCGTCACCCAACTTACGGCAGGTCAACTTGGCCAGGATCCGACGAACGACAGGTCAACTTGGCCGGGACCCGACGAACGGCAGGCCAGGTCAACCGGGACCTGACAGGTGACAGTTCAGACTGATCGGACCCGACAGCAGGGTGTACCAAGGGCCCGGGCAGGGCTGGAAGATGAGAATTCGAAGTTCGCTCTACCGCATCTTGACTACGGTGTGTAATTATCTGAATGCAAGATGTCATGCTCTTGGAAGGACTCCCATGCACGGATCCGCGCGTCTGCTAGCGGTTACCGCCCTTGCGGCGGCGGGCCTGCTCTCCGCCGCCCCGGCGGCCAACGCTGTCGTCGACCCGGCGGCCATCGCCGGCTGCCTCACTTCCAGCGTCGGCGAGCTCACCACTGTGGTCGACCCGTCGGCGCCGGGCGTGCCCGCGGAGATCCCCGCCGTACACTGCCTGACCAGCCCCTGAGCGGTCCCGTGCCTTGAGGAGAGGCACGGGAGAGATCGTGGCGAGTGATCCCGCGGCCCCGTGGGATCGCTCGGCGCGCGCGAGGCACGCGACGCCCTGCACCCCTTCCCCCGGCGTCCGACACCGTGCCCCGCGAACCGGCAGAGCTGCCCAGCGGTGCCGTCCCGCGAGGTCCGACCGTCCGCACGGATCACCGGGGAGGCCCTGCTGGGCAGCTCGTCGTTGCTCGGTGAAGATTCCACCGGGCAAGGCGAGACCCCTTCCGGGGGGAACGGGCAGAAGGAAGAGCCGGGCGCTGGACGCGCCCGGCTCTCATTGACTGACTTCCATGGGGAGATCCTGCGCCGGCGGCAGGATCTCCCGATCAGAACGGGTGGCTCATGGCCTTGCGGAGGCGGTCGTTCGCCCGCTTGACCCCACGCCGTGCCCGCTCCACGCGACGGACGCGCGCGATGAGGCGTTGCTCCTCCGCCTCACGATGCAGCGTTTGTATTCGGTCATTCACCAGGTCATGGATGAGATCCGGCACTGCGAGACTCCTCGTCGACTGAGTGATCATGGGTTTTCGCTTTCTTGCTCGTAGGTGCGGTGGTTCAGGCAGCGACCGGGTGCTTGCGGGGACGCCCGCGCGGACGCTTGCGAGGAATGATGGTTCCCCTGAGGATGAGCTCGCCGCCCCAGACGCCCCAAGGCTCCTCGCGCTCGAGCGCGCGGGCCAGGCAGGCCTTCTGGATCGGGCAGCCGCCGCAGAGAGCCTTAGCGAACTCCACGTCCTCCGGCGACTCGGCGAACCACAGGTCAGGGTCGGTACGACAGGGGATCTCGGCTTCGTCGATCAGGTCCATGATCGTCTTCGCCCCCATCTGCTTTCTCCTTTGATCGATCTTTTGATCTTGTTCGGGCACCTCGTGGGTGGTCGGGGATCACGGACAAACAAGAAGGCCGCGGATCCTGTCTGCGGATCCGCGGCCTGGTGGGGTCTTCCCGGTCAGGTTATGACCGGGGTATCCCGCCAGGGATGCGGACCGCGCAGTCCACCCTTGGTGAGCTGGTTGGCCGGCAGTTCGATACGAGCGGTGTAGACAGGAGCTGCTTGTGCGGCGGCAGCGCCGAAGTGGGCGTGCGCATAGGCGGCGGCCTGACTACGGACAGACTTCTCCTGCCGAGACTTCGTGGGACCATCGACGAGTCTCACCGAGTCACGGCACGCGGAGGCGAGCCACTTCGTGGCTGGCATCTTGATGCTGTTCACAGTGACTCTCCTCCCTCTGAGATCGTCGGAACAGGACTGTCCGACTCGCTTGACCAAGACCCTAAACCGGGAACCCAGGAACCGGCAACATATTTTCTACCTGCGATTTCGTTACATTCCACAGGCTCTGCGGCCTGCCGATCGACAGGTGGTTCGAGCCTACTTCGTCTGGCGGATCATCGCCTCCTGGACGACCGAGACCACGAGTTCGCCGGACGCGTTGAACATCTCGCCCCGCGCGAGGCCGCGCGCCCTCCCCGACCATGGGGACTCCTGCGCGTAGAGCAGCCAGTCGTCGGCCCGGAACGGTCCGTGGAACCACATGGCGTGATCCAGCGAGGCGCCCACGATGTCCGAGGCTCCCCAAGCCATGCCGTGCGCCAGCAGTATCGTGTCGACCAGCGTGAAGTCGGAGGCGTACGCGGCCAGCACGACGTGCAGCAGCGGGTCGTCGGGCAACTCGGCGTCATAGCGGAACCACACGTTCGTCTCGGCGCTGCGCAGCTCCGGGTTCTGGAACGCCTCCCACGTGAGCGGCGAGGCGTAGCGCGCGTCGACCGGGCGCGGGCGTGACAACCAGTCGCGCAGATCAGGATGATCGGCGACCAGCTCGTACATCCTGTCCTTGAACGTGGGCAGCGACTCGGGGTCCGGCACCACCGGCATCACGGACGCCTGGTGCGCCACGCCCTCCTCGGCGACGTGGAACGACGCCGACATCGTGAAGATCGCCTTGCCGTGCTGGATCGCCACGATGCGCCGGGTGGTGAACGAACGGCCGTCGCGCAGGCGATCGACGTTGTAGACGATCGGGATGGACGGGTCGCCCGGGCGGATGAAGTAGGCGTGGAGGGAATGCACGTTGCGGTCTTTGGGCACCGTACGACCGGCCGCCACCAGGGCCTGGGCCGCGACCTGACCGCCGAAGACACGCTGAATGCGCTCTTCCGGGCTTCTCCCCCGGAAGATGTCCAGCTCGATCTGCTCGAGGTCGAGCAGGTCCAGCAACTCCTTCAGCGCCTCGTTCACGTGTCGGTCCCCTTCGTTCTCCGGTCTTGGGACAAGTGTGGCGTGCCGCTTGCTTCGGGCCGCAAGGGGGCCTGGCTTGTCTGATGATTTCGTGCCACGGTTTCGCCGGGGTTACAGGTCAGCGGGCATTTCGCACGCTTCGCCGGTGAGTCCCGGGCCGCCGCGGCTGCCGTCGGCGTCGGGAGGTTCCTGTCGTCGTGTTCGCGCAACCTGCGGGGAGGGGCATGGCTCGGGGTCGGGTGCCGCCCCTTCGTCGGTTCGTGGTCATATCCGGCAGGAAGTTCCCGTTGCGTCGTGTTCGGGCGAGTCTACGGTTCCCGTTGGCGGCGTGTTCGGGCAGGTCAGCGGTTCCCGTTGGCGGCGTGTTCGGCGGTTCCCGTTGGCGTCGTGTTCGGGCAGGTCAGCGGTTCCCGTTGGCGGCGTGTTCGGGCAGGTCAGCGGTTCCGCTCCGGCGCGCTTCGCGCAGGTCTGTGGTTCCCGCTCCGGCGCGCGTGCGAGCGAGTCAGTGGTTTCCGAGGAGGACGTGTTCTCAATGGCGGAGACAACCAGGGTGTTCGCGAACGAGGTCCCACGGACCCATCGGCCGGCTCAGCACTTCGTAGACGGCGGCCAGGCGGCAAGCGACCATGAGGGCGACGCCCGGAGGCCCGTTGCACGATCACGTCGCCGTAGGTATGCCAGTGCCGCCCGGCGAGGGCCCGAGTCCGGGTGAGCTGACGCCTCGTCGATGAGCACCTCGTACCGTGGGTGCTGCAGCCGTCGATCCCGAATGCTGGTTATATCCCGGCCGGCATCCCCCTTCTGTGGGGAACAGGTCTGGACAGGTCCGCCCCGCCGAGGGCCGGTTTCGGGCTGGCCGTCAGAGGAGGAACCGCAGGGCGCGCTCGGCCACGACCGGGGCCGTTCTCCCTTCCGTCCCGAAATGGTTGAGGCCGGGCAGACATTCGAGGGTGGCGTGGGGAAGGGTGTCGCGTACAGCGTCGAAGTCCGCTCTGCTCGCGTGCGGTGTACGGCCCCCGCACAGCAGCAGCACCGGAGCGGTGACGGCCGCGAACGCGGCAAGCCGGCCCTGCTGGGCCGCCACCTGCTCGTGCTCGGCCAGGTTGGCCTGGAGAAGGGGACGCATCCGCTGCCAGCTCGGCCCGCGAAAGGCGATGCGCAACGCCATCCGCAGGTACCAGTGGGGCAGCCTGGCCAGGAAGGCGGGCGCGCCGCCCGAGCCTCGGATGAAGTGGACGAACGCGCCATAGGGATCGCCTGCGGCGAGCCGTTCGCGGTAAGGGGCCATCCACTCTGTGGGAAGAGGGCCGGCGGGTAGCCCGGGCTCGTAGACCGCGATGCGCTCGAACACCGGGAACGACCGTGCGGTCTCGAGGATGACGAGGCCGCCGTAGCTGTGGCCGAACGCCAGCCGCGCTCCGGTCCGCGCCTGGACGGCCAGCAGGTCTTCCACTTCCTTGTCCAGGGTGTATTCGGGCCCCTGAGGGCCGCTGGCGCCGCGTCCCCGCCGGTCGACGACGTGCACAGTGAAGGAGCGGGCCAGGGAGAAGGCCAGTGGCAGGTAGTCCTGCGACGTTCGCAGAGCGCCGCCGAGCACGATGAGGCCCGGCCCGGCGCCTGTCGTCTGATAGTTGATCGGCGTGCCGTCGGTTGAGGAGACTGTGCTCTGATGCGTCTGCGGGTTCTGGATGGTTTGGCTCATTTGGTCGACTCCCGTTCCACACGGTCGAGCGTCGCGAGCAGGCGCTCGGTGTGCTCGGCGAACTCGGCGTAGGGCACGCCGCTGTCTGCGACCAGGGCGGCCAGCTTCTCCTCGAACTCCTGCCGGAGCGTGGCCACGAGGCGCTTTCCCTCGTCGGTGAGGCTGAGCTGCCGGCGGTTCCCACCCGCCGGGTCGGGCTGCACGTCGACAAGCCCTTCGGCGGCGAGGACGCCGGTCATGCGGCTCACCGACGGCTCGGTCACGCCCAGGCCGTCGGCGAGGGCGCGTTGCGTTGAGACGCCCAGCTCGCCCACCAGGGTCAGCGCGAGGAAGCGGCTGTAGGAGATGTTGTGCTCGGCCCGCAGGATCCGGTCGGCCGCCCGGTCAAGGCGGGCGACGAGCACGTGCAGGTTGAGGCTGAGATTGCCATCCACAGCCCATAACTTAGCATGCTAACTTAGCCTTGCAAGTCTTGGTGCGGAGCCCGCCGGCACGGACGGCGATCCGGGGAGCCACGCGGCCGGCGACGCTCGGCGCCCGCCGCCGGTCGGCGAGCAGGGGGCGCGGCGGCAAGGCCGGGCGGTCGCTTCCTCGACGGGCGGCGCCGATCTCGTCCCCGTCAGGCAGAGGCGGCGATCCGTACACGGCGGTTGTCGCCGTCGGACAGGAACGCCGCCAGCGCCTGCCCCTGCTCGGCGACGGCGTCACGGTCGGCTCTCGAAAAGGGGCGCAGCGGGGTGACGTGCACGGTGTCGTCCTTGACGGTCCAGGTCGCGGCGACCCGGCCGTCGACCAGGACCACGCGCTCGCCGGCCACGGAGAGGCCGCGGTGGGCGTCGTCGACGATACGGCTGCGGTCGTGATAGCCGAGGAGCGCGTTGTCGAAGGCGGGCAGGAACCGGATCGGGGCTGGCGTGCCGGGATCGGGGCGCGGCGCGTCGGGGAGGTCCAGGAGTTCGCGGCCTCTCTCGTCACGGAAGCTGATCAGCTCGCCGCGTATCGCGGAGACGGCGGCGGGTAGTCCGGCCAGGCCGGACCATGCGCGCAGGTCGGCGGTGGCGGCGGGGCCGAATGCGGCGAGGTAGCGGCGTACCAGCGCTCGGCCCGCGGGGTCGGAGCCGTCCGTGGCGGGCGGGTCGATGTCGCGGCCCAGCCAGGAGGAGAGGGGGACGTTGCGCACTCCGGCCCTCGCGCGCCATAACCCGCGCGGCGGGAGCTGCACCATCGGGATGAGAGCGGCGACCAGCATCTCTCCCAGCGGTCGCGGGCCTGGCTCCGGCCAGCGGTCGGCGACCGCCCTCGCGAGCTCCGGCATCGAGCGGGGCCGGCCGTCGGCCATCACCTCGAGCCCGGCAGCGGCGAGCTCGTCGAGATCGATCCCCGCGAGTTGGCTCCGGTAGGTTCCGAGCACCCGCTGGCGCAACATGGCATCGTGGCGGGCCCGCCAGGCCAGGACGTCCTCGGCGGTCATGAGGTGGACGGTACGGCGCATGAGATGGGTACGCACCACGCTGCGCCGTACCAGCAGGTCCGAGAGCACCGCCGGGTCGAACGCGCGCAGCCGCGACCAGAGCCCGACGAACGGTTCTTGCGGCTCCTGGGCCTGGAGGCCGCACAGGTGCTCGACCGCCTCCAGGACCGGCAGGTCGGCACGGTCGAGCAGCAACTGCCGGGCCAGCGTCGCGCGGTTGAGCGCCCTGGTGTCGAGAACGGTCATCGGATCATCATGCCGCGGCGCGCTCGCCGGCCGGTCTGCGGCTTAGCCCGGGGTGCGTGACGGCCGGGGGGTTGGCGGGCGGGGTTGCCGGCCTGGCCGAACATCATGGTGCCCGGGCAGTACGGGCCGACCTGTTCTCCGGTCCGGCACAGCGTGCGCGTCCTCATACCCAGCTCCTTCACGGGTTGCCTTCCGGGCGGCGGCCGGGCCGCCACGACCCAGGGGACGCCGAACCGGTCGGTCGGCATGCCCGCCGCGCGGGTCCCCAGCCGAGCCCAGTGGCCCGTGATCTCCTCGGCCGCGTCGCCGCGGAGCGCGGTCTCGCCCTGGTCGTACGGCAGGCGCGCGGGCACGTCGCAGGCCATCGCGTGGAGGACCTGGCGGACATGATCCGCTCCCTCGGCTCCTTGGACGACCACCGTCGCAGGAGTGGCGGACAGGTTGTGGCCGCTTCCCGAATTCCGCCCCGAAACTCGGCGCGTCCATCCGGACGTGACCGGCATCCGTGCCCGGCCCACCGCTTACGGCGCTCAGCGGCCGTCGAGGACGGGATGATCAAAGGATGCGCGGGCCGGCGGAGCAGGCGGCAGGGCGAGGGCATCAAGCAGGGCTGGCGGGAGCGGACCGGGTGGGGCACGACCACCTCGCCGGGCTCACAAGGCCCGTACGGCCAGACCGGGGTAGTCGAGGACGAGCCCCGATCCGTCGTAGGCCAGGCGGCAGGCGAAGCCGAAGACCGGCGCTTCGTAGTCGTAGCGCTGTCCAGAGCCGTCGCCGGCGACCCGGAGGTAGCGCTGGTCGAGGCGCTCGACGGTGAGGTCGGTGGCGCGGACGTACGCGGCCGGGGCGTCGGCTCCGCCGCCCACGGCCAGGTGCATCCGGTGCACGGGGAACGCGTTGGTCACCGCCGACGACTCCAGATCCACGTCCAGGCAGCCGTGCACGCGAGGGGCCGGCACGCCGTCGATCCGCCAGCCGCCGTCGCCGTCGCCCTCCAGGACGGTGTGCCGGGACCCGGCCGCCGACCGGCTCCTGATCTCGGCACGCCGGGTGACCCAGTCGCGGTCGACCTCGATCGCGTAGTCGACCGCCCAGGTCATCCCGTCCTCGACGGCCGTCGTGCAGCCCTCGATGCGGTGCCCGCCTCCGCCCGCCGGACGGAAACAGACCACCTCGAAGCCGGTGCGCGCGCCGAGGTGTCGCCAGGCCGCGGTCTCCGGTGGCGGTGCGAAGATCATGGACATGATCGTGTCAGCTCCTGGTGACCGGCGCGCGGAGCGGTCCCGCCGTCCATGCGGTCGGCGAGGATCCTTCCGGCGCGGCGCGGACCGGGGTGCCCGGCGCGCCGTCACGACCGGCTCCCCTACGCGTGATCGGATGTGTCAGGGGTGGCGGCAGAGGGCGAGGACGGCTTCGCCGTAGCGGTCGAACTTGACCTTGCCGATGCCGGCGATCGACAGCAGTTCCTGCTCCGTTCCGGGCGCGCGTTCCGCGATCGCCTGGAGGGTCACGTCCGTGAAGACGACGTACGGCGGGATCTTGGCTTCCTTGGCCGTGGCCGTGCGCCAGGCCTTCAGGCGTTCGAGGAGGGCCTCGTCGTAGTCGGCGGGACAGGTCGAGCAGCGGCCGAGTTTCTGTTCGGCGGCCGCCACCAGCGTCTTCGCGCAGACGCGGCAGCTGACCGGCGCGGCCACCTGGCGGCGTTCGCGGGACGGCGGTGCGACGCGGGCCGGAGCGGAGGCGCGGCCGGTGAGGCCGTCGAGGAATCGGGAGGGGCGGCGGCTCTTGCGCCCGCCCGGGGCGCGGGCGAGGGCCCAGGACAGGGAGAGGTGTTCGCGGGCTCGGGTGATGCCGACGTAGAGGAGGCGGCGTTCCTCCTCGATCTGGTCGGGGGTTTCGGCGTAGATGATGGGCAGCATGCCGTCGGTCAGGCCGACCAGGAACACGGCGTCCCATTCGAGGCCTTTGGCGGCGTGGAGTGAGGCGAGGGTGACGCCCTCGACGGGCGGGGCGTGCTGCTCGGAGGCGCGGCGTTCGAGCTCGGCGACGAACGTGGGCAGGTCGGCGCCCTCGGCGGCCATGTCCTCGGCGAGGTCGGCCAGGGCTTTCAGCGACTCCCACTTCTCCCGGGCCTTGCCGCCTCCGGAGGGGGGCGTGGGGGTCAGGCCGATGCCGGCGAGGATGTGGTGCACCTCGGAGGCCAGGGGTTCGCCGGCCGCGGAGCGGGCGGCGCCGCGCAGGAGGACGACCGCCTGGCGTACCTCGGGCCGTTCGAAGAAGCGCTCGGCGCCGCGCAGGACGTAGGGGATCTCGGCCTTGGAAAGGGCCTCCTCGTAGGCCTCGGACTGGGAGTTGACGCGGAAGAGCACGGCTATCTCGCGCGAGGGCACGCCCTTGTCGAGGAGCTTCCTGATGGCTCTGGCCACGCCCGCGGCCTCGGCCGGCTCGTCGTCGTAGTCGGCGAACGCCGGTTTGGGGCCGTCGGGGCGCTGGGCGACGAGTTCGAGGCGGTGGGGGGACTTTCCCTTGGCGATGACGAGGTTGGCCAGGTCGACCACCTGGGGTGTGGAGCGGTAGTCGCGCACCAGCTTGATGACGGCGGCCTCCGGGTGCTCCACCGCGAACCCGGTGAGGTAGCGGGGGCTCGCGCCGGTGAAGGAGTAGATGGTCTGGTTGGGGTCGCCGACCACGCAGATGTCGTCGCGCCCGCCGAGCCAGGTGTCGAGCAGGAGCTTCTGCAGCGGGTTGACGTCCTGGTATTCGTCGACGACGAAGTAGCGGTATTGCTGGCGGATCTGGGCCGCCACCTCCTGGTGCTCGGTCATCACGGCCGCGGTCAGCTCGAGAATGGTCTCGAAGTCGACCAGGTGGCGCTCGCGCCTGATCTGCTCGTACGTGTTATAGAGGCGGGCCACCTCCTCGGCCGGCACGGGAGGGGTGCGGTGGTGTTTGGCCGCGGCCGCGACGTAGTCTTCCGGGCCGATCTGGGTGACCTTGGCCCATTCGACCTCGGCGGCGATGTCCCGCAGTTCGGACCGGTCGGGATTTCTCCGGACCTGGCGGCAGGCCTCCACCAGCACCGGCAGCTTCGACTCGATCACCGAAGGCGCCTCGCCGCCGATGACCCGCGGCCAGAAGTAGGTGAGCTGGCGCAGCGCCGCCGCGTGGAAGGTGCGCGCCTGCACCCCGGGAGCGCCCAGCGTGCGCAGGCGCTGGCGCAGCTCGCCCGCCGCGCGCGTGGTGAACGTCACAGCCAGGACGCTCCGCGCCTCGACGACCCCGCTGCGGACCGCGTACGCGATGCGGTGGGTGATCGCCCTGGTCTTGCCCGTGCCCGCGCCCGCCAGCACGCACACCGGCCCGCGCACGGCCTCGGCGACCGCCCGCTGCTCGGGATCAAGACCGATCAGAACGTCATCCACGTTGTTCACCTGTACATATTCCCAAGGAGTGGCGGCCATGCGCTTTATTCTGGCAACATGCCTGCCGGCGTATGTTCATAGCCAACAAGATGCAAACTACTGGTCTCTTCCCCCACAATGGGGCCGACCATCTGCTTGGGGGAAAGGAAGGCCGTGCGAACTGCGGTTTCCGTGGGTGTTCTGACGCTCGCTGCCGTTGTGCTCACACCGGTCGTCGCCGCGAATGCGACCAAGGAGCCCACACCGGGTCCTACGGTGAGTAATCCCCTGAGTCCCGATGGGCTTGGGGGCCTCGCGTTAGAAACCGTCGCGTACGGCCGCCACAAGCGCCAGAGCATGGACGTGTGGTGGACCCCCGACGGCATGGAGCGCCCGGGTGTCTTCCTGATCCACGGCGGTTGGTGGTCGAGCGGCGACAAAAGATACATGAAGGAGATCACGCAGACCTACGCCGAGCTCGGCTACACGGTCTTCAACCTCAACTACCGCCTGTCCGGCGACGCCGCCTGGCCGGCGCAGCGCACCGACGCGCTGGCGGCGATCGCGACGGCCCGCAAGCACGCCGACAGGTGGGCGTTCGACCCCGGCAACTACGTGGTGGTCGGTTTCTCCGCCGGCGGCCACATCGCGGCCGCCGTCGGCACCTACGGCGACGGCATCGCCGGCCTCAAGGGCGTGGTGGGCCTGTCGCCGATCATCTCGCCGCTGCGCGCCTACGCCGACGGCGCGAAGGCCGTCGAGCGGAACAAGCGCAAGCTGCGCACCGCCGCCATCCGCCTGGCGGGCGGCTGCCATCCCAAGGGCAAGTGCTCGCGCGTGTGGGCCAGCATGGAGGTGGCCTGGCACGCCAGCCGTAAGGACGCGCCGGTGCTGGCCGTGCACTCGAAGGACGAGTTCGTGCCGCCGGTGCAGAGCCAGTTGCTCAAGCAGATGCTGGGCCAGGTCGGAGTGCCCGTGACGGTCTACGCCGCGCCGGGCAGCAACCACAGCTCCCCCCTCTACCGCATGCCTGGCGTGGCCGAGCGCGTGCAGGCCTGGATCGCCGAGCGCATCGGCTAGTACTCCAGTGACACTTGGCGATCTTGCAGCGTTCGGGTCACATGGCGACGGCCACCGCGTGATCATTCGGAGTTTGTGAAGACAACCAAAGATCGTGCGGTGGCCGCGAGCCACAGCGTAGACC
>NZ_SMKO01000241.1 GCF_004348685.1 Nonomuraea deserti
CCGCACCACGGCGGCGGCCACTACGGTCGCAAGGGCCACAAGGGCCAGCGGGGCTGGGTGGGCATGTTGTTCTCGAGCTGAGCCGGCTCGCCTCGTCGAGGGCCGCGCACCGGGCGGGTGCGCGGCCCTCGTGCCTTCCGCCGTGCTCAGCCGGGGAAGTCGTCCGGGTCCACCGGGGAGGTGCGGGCGTTGCCGCCGGAGATGGCGTGCAGGGTGACCCGCCAGTCGTGCCAGCGGATCTGCGTGGCGGTGTAGGTCGTCCTGAACTTCACCGTCTTCTGAAACCTCTCGAAGCTGCACTCGCGGGTGAACGCCTTGCGCTTGCCGTCCCAGTCGACGCCGTGCGTGAAATAGATCCTGTACGTGCCGTCGCGCACGCCCCGCACCTTGAACGTCGCGTTCTTGCGCACGTAGACGCTGAACGCCTTGCTGCCGCCCCGCACGGCGGTGACCACCGCGTCGCGGCTGCCGCCGTTGTCGATCTCCAGTGAGCTGCGGCCGTTGAGCGTGCCCTTGCGCACGTACGAGCCGTTGCGCAGCCTCCTGGTCTCCTTCTTCCCTGCCGTCACGCCGACGACGTCGGCCTTGTAGTCTCCGGCGCTCTCCAGGGCTTCGCCGGCCTCGTCGAGCTGGTCGAGCGTGTCCTCGAGGTCGGTGAGCACGGCCGAGGAGGTGCACAGGTCCCTGCCGCCGACCTTCTCGCCGGCGGAGGCCAGCGCGGACGCGACGGTGCGCAGGCCGGCGACGTAGGCGTCGTGCTGGGCGCGCACGGACTCGGGCGGGTTGAGGTCGGCCAGCTCGTCGGCGCCCCCGCTCAGGGCTGATTCGGCGCGGCCGAGCCGCTGGTCCAGGGCTTCGAGACCGCGCGCCCCCGCCAGCGCGTCGAGCGCTTCGCGTATCGGCTCGCGCTCGCTGTCGAGCTCGCCCTTGTACGCCTCGGGGGTGAGAGCGGTCGCGCTGGGGCCGGCGGGCGTGGCGCCGGTGACCGACGGGGCGCCGCCCTGGCCGCCGGCCACGCCGGTGACCTTCGACTCGCCTCCTGTGGGCGAGGGCGAACCGGCCGAGCACGCGCCGAGTGTGAGCGTTGTCAGGGCGAGAACGCAGGGGATCAACCGCGGTGCTGCCACCTGCCACACTATCGCCCGGTTGATCCCCGGCCGTCAATCACGTTTCGGTCAGTCCGGCCTCCCTGTCCAGGTGCAGCCGGCGGGTGATCCCGAGCGTCTCCAGGAACGGCATGTCGTGGCTGGCCACGATGAGCGCGCCCCGGTAGGCCGACAGCGCCTGCGCGAGCCGGTCGACGCTGGCCATGTCGAGGTTGTTGGTCGGCTCGTCGAGCAGGAGCAGCTGCGGCGGCGGCTCGGCCGACAGCAGCGCGGCCAGCGTCGCCCGGAAGCGCTCGCCGCCCGACAGCGTGCCGGCCGCCTGGTTGGCCCGGTCGCCCCTGAACAGGAAGCGCGCCAGGCGGGCGCGCACCTCGTTCACCGAGGCGGAGGGTGCGGCGGCGCGCACGTTGTCCACCACGCTCAGCGAGTCGTCCAGCAGGTCGAGCCGCTGCGGCAGGTAGCGGACGGGCACGTGGGCGCCGTGCGCCAGGATCCGCTTGAGCAGCGTGGTCTTGCCCGAGCCGTTCGGCCCGAGCAGCGCGATGCGCTCCGGCCCGCGCACGACCAGCGTCTCCAGCACGGCCGCGCGGACCTCCTCCGCGCCGTCCTCCTCCGCGCCGTCCTCGCCCGTGGCGGGTGCGCCCCCTGGAGGCGGGTCGAGCGGGAGGGTCAGGACCGTACGGCCGGCCGGCACCTCGGTGCCCGGCAGCTGGATGCGGATCTCCGCGTCGTCGCGCACCGACTGCTCGGCCTCGGTCAGCCGCTCGCGGGCCTCCTCCAGCTTCTCCAGGTGCAGGGAGCGCTGCTTGCCCGCGCTCACCTGGGCCTTGCGTTTGAGCCCGTTCGCGACGATCTTCGGCACCTTCTTGTTCTCGAACGCCTTCCTGCCCGTGCGCAGGCCCCTGTCGATCCTGGTGCGGGCCTCGACGAGCTCGCGCTGCTGCCGTCTCACCTCGCCCTCCGCGGTGCGCACCGTACGTTCGGCGGCCTCCTGCTCGGCCGCGACCTGCTCCTCGTAGGCGCTCAGGTTGCCGCCGTACATCCGCACGGCGCCGTCGCGCAGCTCGGCGATCTGGTCGACGAGTTCGAGCAGCGCCCGGTCGTGGCTGACGAGCAGCAGCACGCCCTGCCAGGCGGACACGGCGGCGTAGAGCCGCCGCCTGGCGTCGAGGTCGAGGTTGTTGGTGGGCTCGTCGAGCAGCAGCACGTCGGGCCGTTTCAGCAGCTGGGCGGCGAGCGCCACCATGACGGTCTCGCCGCCGGACAGCGTGCCGACCGTGCGGTCAAGGCCGACGTGGCCGAGGCCGAGCCGGTCGAGCTCGGCCAGCGCGCGTTCCTCGACGTCCCAGTCGTCGCCGACGGCGGCGAAGTGTTCCTCGGCGACGTCGCCGCTCTCGATGGCGTGCAGCGCCGCCCGCGTGGCGCTGATCTCCAGCAGGTCCGACACGCTGCGGCCGGCGGCGAGCGGCACGCTCTGCGGAAGGTATCCCACCTCGCCCGAGACGGAGACGGAGCCGGACTGCGGGACCAGCTCACCGGCGATGATCCTGATCAGGGTGGACTTGCCCGATCCGTTGAGCCCGATGAGCCCCGTACGCCCCGCGGGAAACGCGGAGTCGAGCCCGTCGAGCACCTTGCCGCCGTCCGGCCAGGCGAAGGAGACATGATCGATGACAAGAGAGAAAGACATAAGGCGGCTCCCATCACAAGCGTCGAAATTTCGTGATGTGGCGGGAAATCACCGCATAGACGCGCAACCCAGGGGAACTCGTACGGAGTCCGTGATCGAGGCGAGGATGTCGCCGAGGTCAGGTGTGCGCGCAGGCCCAGGACAGGGCGGAACGGCGCGGTGCCCGCGACCTCAGATCCTCACGTCGGCTGCCCCCACGGATCGGCGATAAGACGAACGAAAGTTTATGCGACGTGCAGATCACCTGGCAAGGCTCCGTGCCCGGTGCGCCGCGACGTTCACCCTGTTGGCGCAGGCCGGCGAGCAGAACCGGCGCCGCCCGTTGCGCGAGGTGTCGATGTAGACGACACCGCAGCCGTCCCTGTCGCACCGCCCCAGCCGCCTGCCGCCGGCGAACGACATGGCCATGGCCAGGCCGCCGGCCGTGGTGTCCTTCGCCCTGGCCACGATGTCGGCGTCCACCGAGAAGAAGTGCAGGTGGGGCTCGCGGCCGTCGTGCGCGCTCACGTACGGCTTGGACGCGGTCACGTCGAGCAGCTCGTTGACCAGCCTGATCTGGGTGTCCTGGTCGAGCTCCCCGAACACCGGGCGGAGCCGCCGTGCCCACACCCGCAGCTCCCCGGCCTGGCCCGGGGTGACGGCGGCGCGCAGCAGGCGGTGCTCGGTGAGGATCGCCTCGACCGCCGGCGGGCTGAAGTCGGTCGCGTTGACCAGCGCCGCCGCGAGGGCCGCCCCGTTGCCGCCGTAAGCGTTGAAATGCATAAGGCCATTACATCAGGTTGGAATCATGCACTCCGCAGATCTGCACGACCCTCTCACCCTGACCGTCGTCTCCTCCCACCGCACGTCCGAGGGCCTGGTCTCCTACCTGAGGTGCGCCTGCGGCGTCTGGGAGGTGCGCACCTCACGCATGGTCGCGACCGCCGCTCCCGGAGGACGGTCGATCAGGACCATCGACTGAGACGCCGCCGTGGTCCTAGAGTCGGCCCCACACACCCTCCAGGAGGTCAGGCATGTCCAGCATTCCGTCCTTGCTGCGCGACAGGATCACGGCGACTCCAGACGCCGAGGCGTACCGGGTGCCCTCCGATGGAGGCTGGACCTCGCTGTCATGGCGGGAGGTGGGCGAGCGGGTCCGCGGCCTGGCTCTGGGGCTGGCCCGGCTCGGCGCCGGGCCCGGCACGCGCGTGTCGATCCTCTGCTCCACCCGGCTCGAATGGATCCTGGCCGACCTGGCGGTGCTGTCCACGGGGGCGGCCACGACGACGATCTACCCGTCCAACACCGCCGCCGAGTCCGCCTTCGTCATCACCGACTCGGGCAGCACGATCGTCATCGCCGAGAACGACGACCAGGTCGCCAAGATCAGGTCCGTGCGGAAGGAACTGCCCGACGTCACCCACGTCGTGGTGATCGACGGCTCGCCGGGCGACGAAGGCTGGGTGATCACCCTCGACTCGCTCGGCGAGGACCCCGCGGGCAGCGACTACGACGCCATGGTCGACGCCATCGCCCAGGACGACCTGGCCACGCTCATCTACACCTCGGGCACCACCGGCCGGCCCAAGGGCGTGGAGCTGACCCACGACAACTGGCTCTACGCGGCCGGCGCCGTGCGCGAGATCGAGCTGATCTCCGAGGCCGACCTGCACTTCCTGTGGCTGCCGCTGTCGCACTCGTTCGGCAAGCTGCTGGAGGTCGTGATGATCGACGCCGGCGTGCCCACCGCGATCGACGGCCGCCTCGACAAGATCGCCGACAACCTGGGCGCGCTGCGGCCGACGGTCATGGCGGCCGCGCCACGCATCTTCGAGAAGATCCACAACACGGTCGTGGCCAACGTGCGGCGCGAGGGCGGCGCGAAACTGCCCATCTTCACCTGGGCGAAGCGGACGGGCATCAGGGTCGCGCGGGCCCGCCAGCGCGGGGTCGCCGTCCCGATCACCACCAGGATCGAGTACGCCCTGGCCGACCGCCTGGTCTTCGCCAAGCTCCGCGACCGGTTCGGCGGCCGGATCCGCTTCTTCATCTCGGGCGCCGCTCCCCTGTCGCAGGACATCGCCGAGTTCTTCGACGCGGCCGGCCTGACGATCCTCGAGGGGTACGGCCTGACCGAGTCGTCGGCGGGCAGCTTCCTCAACCGGCCCGAGTCGGTGCGGTTCGGGACGGTCGGGCAGCCGTTCCCCGGCACCGAGGTGCGCATCGCCGACGACGGCGAGATCCTGATCGGCGGGCGCGGCATCATGCGCGGCTACCACGGCCTGCCGGAGGAGACGGCGGCGGCGCTGCGGGACGGCTGGCTGCACACGGGCGACATCGGCGAGCTCGACGAGGCCGGGCGGCTGGTCATCACCGACCGCAAGAAGGAGCTGATCAAGACCTCGGGCGGGAAGTACGTCGCGCCGACCTACCTGGAGGGCCGGATCAAGGCGGCCTGCCCGTACGCGTCGCACGTGTTCGTGCACGGCGACCGGCGTAACTACGTGACGGCGCTCGTCACCCTCGACATGGACGTCGTCAGGCCGTGGGCGGAGGCCGAGTCGCTGCCCTCGGACCCCCGCGAGCTGTGCGAGCACCCGCGCATGCGCGCGGAGGTCGACAAGGCGATCGATCAGGTCAACGCCGGCGAGGCGAGCTACGCGACGGTCAAGAAGTTCGCGATCCTCGCGGGGGACTTCACCGTCGAGACGGGCGAGCTGACCCCCAGCCTCAAGATCAGGCGCAAGGTGGTGGAGGAGCTCCACGGCGACGTCCTCGACTCCTTCTACGCCTCGCCGGCATGATCTCCCACCTCCCGGTGCGCCCGCGGCACTGCGACGCCCAGGCCATGATGCACGCGGCCCGCTACTACGAGTTCTTCGAGGACGCGTTCCTCGACTGGCTGGGCGCCAGGGGCGGCTACGGGCGGCTCCGGGAGGGCGGGGCCGACCTGGTCGTCAAGGCGAGCGGCTGCGAGCACCACTCCCCCGGCCGCCTGGGCGACGTGCTGGCCGTGGAGAGCGCGGCGGCCAGGGTCGGCACCACGTCGATCACGATGACGTTCACCATGCGGCGGGAAGGCGACCTGGTCGCCGTCGGCACGATCACGTACGTGTGCGTGGCCGGCGGCCGGGCCGCCCCGCTGCCGGAGATGCTCACAACACCCGCTTAGCTCCGGGCAGCGACCGCACCGCGTAGGCCAGCGCCCAGCACACCGGTAGCGCGATGACGAGCATGACGGCGAACTTGACGATCGCGATGGCCTCGACCGGGCTCAGGGCGTAGCCGAGGGCGACCAGGACGAGCGGGTGGATGATGTAGACGGTGAAGGCGTGGTCGGACAGGAACCTGCCGCGCGGCCCCTGGCCGCCGAAGCGCTCCCGGAAGACCACGGTCAGCCCGATGATCATGCTGACCGCGAAGACGGACTCCCACAGGGCCGTCAGCGCCGACGACAGGGCGCCGGCCGTCATGTACTGCGCCGGCACCAGCACCGCGCTCGACACGCCCGCCGCGACGAGGCCGAGCGGCCCGGCCTTGGCCGGCAACGTCTCGAACCAGCCGCGCCTGGAGGCGACGCACCCGAGCGCGAACATGGCCGCGTACTGCGGCAGGCACTGCGGCGAAGGCAGCCCGAGCACCGGCACGTAGGTGCCGGTCGGCACCGGGATCCGCCACAGGAACGTCGCGACCGCCAGCCCCAGGACGAACAGCGCGATCCAGCCGAACCCGAGGGGGACGGAACGCTGGTCGAGCGGCCGGCGCCGGCTCCGCCAGAACACGTAGACCAGCGCGAAGAGGATCAGCACCTCGGCGAACCACATGGGCCCCGGGTCCCAGGAGCCGATGTAGTACTGCCAGTACGGCATGCCCGCGGGCGCGGCCCACTCGGCGTATCCGGAGAAGTTGATTAGCGGCCGCAGCAGGAAGAGGAAGACGAGCAGCGGGATGCCCAGCCGTACGAGCCGGTCGCGCATGAAGGCGCGGCCGCCCTTGCGGTCGTACGAGCGGGGCGTGAAGAAGCCCGAGATGAGGAAGAAGAAGCCCATGAAGAACGCCTGGTTGAAGGAGACCAGGACGTCGAGCAGTCCGCCTGAGGGGTCCTTGGCGGGCTCGGTGTAGAACCAGAGGGGGATGTTCCCGTAGGTGACCGCCACGTGGTGGGAGACGACCAGCACGGTCAGCACGATTCTCAGGTTGTCGACCGCGTGGAGGCGGGTCGTGGCCCTGGGCTCGGTCTTCATGATCTGCATGCCCTTTCGAAGATGTCGGCCAGTTCCCTGGCGTGCGCGTCGAGGTCGTGATCGGGGTAGGCGACCCAGTAGGCGAACATGTTGTCGATGGCGGAGGACTGCGTGATGGCCATGACCCGGCGGTCGAAGTGCCGGAACTCTCCGCTTTCCTGGCCCAGCGAATAGATCTGCTCCAGCGCGCGATAGATCTCTTCGTTGGCCTTGATCCCGTAGCGCGGGCGCCCGTCGGCGCCCCTGAGGTTGGTGAAGATCTCTGCCAGCGCCGCCAGCTGGGTGCGGTGACCGCGCATGTGCCCGGCGACGCCCAGGATGTATGCCCTGAGCAGCTCGCCGGCCGAGCTCAGGCCCTGCATCTTGGCCCCCACGGTCTCGGCGATGAGGCCGTAGGTCCGCTCGACCACCTCCACCATCAGGTCGTCCTTGCCGGCGAAATGGTAGGAGATGACGCCCTTGCTGATGCCCGCGTGCTGCGCGATGCGCGCCAGCGAGGCCTGGGCGAACCCGCCCTCGGCGATCACTTCCACGGCGGACGCGACGATCTGGGCACGCCGGGCCTCCTCGATGAAGGAGCGGCGCTTCTGGACGTCCGACTCATTTTCTGACCGCATGGCCAAAATTTAGCACACTTGGCGAAGATCCTGCCGTCCGGGCCTGGTTGGCGTAACAGAACCGACCTGTGCTATTACCGTCTGTCAGTAGCGCACATAACGGAGGAAAACCGGCGGAAAGTCCGCTTGGCAGCTTCGCGAACATCGACGTCGAGGCGTTCCTGCGAGATTCCCAGCAGCGCCGCGAGCAGATTCGCGGCCGCGCAGAAGGAGGCCGCGGCGGCGGTCGGCCGGGCCACGGCGGCCAACGGTCACATCGTGGTCGAATGCACCGCTCAGGGCGGCGTGACCCGGCTCGACATCGATCCGAGAGCGAAGCGCATGAGCGTCAAGGAGATGTCCGAAGCGATTCTCGCCGCCATCCGTGACGCCGACGCCGACCTCCAGCGCCAGCTTTCCACGATCGTGGGCGGCTCGTTCGGTGGCACGGATCCCGCCATGTCCGACCCGGACACGGCACTGGCGAAGGTCGCCGAGGCGCAGCAGGCCTTCGACAGGATGCTGAGCGACGCCATGGGTGAGCTGGACAAGATGCGGAGGAAACTCGGCTACTGAACGCGCCTTCGCGGGGCGGGGTGTCCATCCCTGCCCCGCGAAGAGCGGAACAGACGTTCGCGGTGATGCCGCCTTCCTGCTCCTCCGCCCATGACGGCTTGAAGCCGTCGCTGAGCCCGAAATGGGCATAGCCGGCAGCGAAAGTCGCTATGCCGGCCCGCACTGCGCACTTGACGAGAAAGCTCTGCAGCTTGCTGGTCGAGTCCCGGAAGAGCCACCCCAGCCGTTGCGCCTGAAGGTGCGCGTAGAACCTCGTTGCCGGCCCTCCGACCAAGGAGACCCAGACCAGGTTCGACACCAACCAGGACGCAAGGAGGAATCTGAAGTAGATGCCCGCCGTCGACACGTTGGCCACGCACCTGAGCAGGAACGCGAGGCCTTCTGCGGACTCATAGTCGGAGTCGGACTCCAAGACGAAGCCGGCCATCTGCTGCCCTGACCGGTCGCGCTCCGGCGCCTGCCAGCTGGCCGGCGAGACGCTGTCGTGCAGTTGCTGCCCCGTTCGGCCCGCCTGGAGGACGCTGTCGCCGAAGGAGCTCCAGCCGTCCGCCACCCTGTGCAGCTCGTGCGGGTCGCTCGGCACCGTCAGCCCTGCCAGGACCACGGTCTCTTTGAGCTGGGGGAAGACGGCCGCGCCGTACGCCAGCATGGCGAGGGTGGCGTACTGCATGTCCCTGAGGTCGGCCTGGTCGAAGGGCATCCACGTGCTGGAGCTCGCGCCGGGGGCGGGGATCTTAAATGCGTCGGACATGCTCTTCGTTCCTCTTGTCCGCGATCTCGATGTTGCCGGCGACCTCGTGCAGCCTGTCCCGATGCTCGTGCAACCCGGCGATGCCGTAGGTGACCGCGTTCTCGGCATCGCCGACGATCTTGTCGTGGACGAGCGCGAGCGGGAGCCCCAGCACGCCCATGGAGAACGCTCCTATGCGCATGTTCGGGGGCATGCGACCGGCGTCGTACAGGTGCGACGCCGGAGAGGTACCGTCGCTGTCGTCAGTGAGAGCGTCGCCCAGCGCTCTGATCGCCGGCAAATGATGGATACGTGGTACTTCGTCCCCTACCACACCTGCTCCAAATCACAATGTATGACTTGAGGGGCAATGTTAACAAGGTGTTGCGAAAGGTGCACACAGGGCAGCGGTGGCATGGCTCATCACTGGTTGAGGCCGTCTCGATCCGCCACGTCAGGGCCCCACCCGGGCAGCGTGCATGACGCCGTTCGCGCCGCAGGAGCGGCGTCAGAAACGCAGCCAGCCGATGCGGCCGTACCACTTGCCGCCGGAGGCGAGGTGGTCGGCGACGGCCCTCTCCAGGCGCGTACGGCGCGGCAGGCGGGCCGGGTCGGCGGCGTCCACGCCGAACACGAACGGCACCGTCTCAGCGTTGTCGAACCTGTGCAGCGGATGGAAGCGCCGCTGGAAGGCGACGATGTTGGAATCGGCCGGCAGGTGGCGGGCGAGCTGCTCGTCCAGCAGCCACGACCCGCAGGTCATGACCTGGTAGTCCTCCTGCGGGAAGTGCCGGGGGAAGAACCGCCTGGCCCGGTCGAACGACGCGTCGCACGCCTCGGGGGTGAGCGGGCCGTACAAGTCGGGGACGTGCACCCCGAGGGCCAGCCGCCGCGGCCCCACCGGGACGCCCGCCTCCTCGATGGCCGCGGCGGTCCGCGGGCCCGTCGTGCCCCGGTTGAACTGCAGCCTGCCCAGGGCGTACAGGATGCCCCGGGCGTGCAGCATGAACCAGTGGGGCGCGTGCAGACCGCCGGTGCCGTGGCGCTTGCGGTGCACGGCCATGTTGCGCCCCAGGTCGGCGAACGTCGCCCAGGTCACCTCCTCCGGGATGCCCAGCTCGCGGTGGTAGCGGCGGGTGTGCGGGAGAGCGGCGAGGAAGACGTACACGTAGAAGTACGGCCCCAGCTCGGGCAGGGGCTGGAACGGCGGCGGGTCGTCCAGGTCGCCCATCGTGGAAACCAGCGAGTGCGCGCACCGCTCGGCCAGCCACCACTGCGGGCTGCCCGGCTCGGGGCGGGCGGCGAGCACGCCGTTGACGTCCTCGTGCGGCACGGCGAGGCGCAGCAGCTCGGACGGCAGGTCATCGGGGAGGGCGAGGTCGATGCCGCCCAGGGACTCGAGGTGGGCGAGCCAGGCGGGGTGGGCACTCAGCAGGGCCTTGACGTCCATCGTGAGCAGCGTAGCCGCCGCGCCCGGCCTGCAGCGGTCAGGGGCGTTTGAACACCGAGAGGAGGCGGTCGGCCGCGAGCGCGGGGGTGAGGTCGCCCGCGAGGACGTCGCGCTCCACCTCCTCGGTGATCGCCGCGACGCCGGGATCGTGGCGCAGCTCCGCCAGCAGCCGGTCCCGCACCAGGGTCCAGGTCCACCGCACCAGCTGCCGGCGGCGCTTGGCGGGCAGGTCGATCGCCTGCTCGTGAGCCAGGACCTGCCGCCAGAGCTGGTCCAGCCCGTCACCGGTCAGGCCGCTGCAGGTCAGCACGGGCGGCGGCGTCGAGTCGGAGCGGAGCATGCGCAGCGCTCCCGCCAGCTCGCGCGCGGCCTTCCTGGCCGGCAGCTCGTGGTCGCCGTCGGCTTTGTTGACCGCGATCACGTCGGCCAGCTCCAGCACGCCCTTCTTGATCCCCTGGAGCTGGTCGCCGGTCCGCGCCAGCGTGAGCAGCAGGAACGTGTCGACCATGTCGGCCACGGCGGTCTCCGACTGGCCGACCCCGACCGTCTCGACCAGCACGACGTCGAACCCGGCCGCCTCCACGACCACCATGGCCTCCCTGGTCGCCTTGGCGACGCCGCCGAGGGTGCCGGACGTGGGCGAGGGGCGGATGAAGGCGGAGGGGTCGGCCGACAGGCGGGCCATGCGGGTCTTGTCACCGAGAATGCTGCCGCCCGTCCTGGTGGAGGAGGGGTCCACGGCCAGCACCGCCACCTTGTGGCCCTGCTCGGTGAGCATGGTGCCGAAGGCGTCGATGAACGTCGACTTGCCCACGCCGGGCACGCCGGAGACGCCCACCCTGCGCGCGTGCCCGGACTGCGGGGTCAGCTCGACGAGCAGCTGCTGGGCCAGGGCCATGTGGTCGGCTCTGGTCGACTCGACGAGCGTGATCGCCCGGCCGATCCACGTACGCGAGCCGGCGCGTACGCCGCGGGCGTAGTCCTCCAGCGAGTGCACCCGACTTACCCCTTTCTTCCCAGTTGATCAGCCTAATGTCTTACAAGGCTTGACATTTGCCAGTAGGGTGCTGGAGTTCTGATCTCAGCCGTCACAGGAGTCACTCCCCTCATGCCCAACGTCGAACCCCTTCACGAGGGCGACCCGGCAGCGGTGGGGCCGTACCGGCTGGTCGGGCGGCTCGGCGCGGGCGGCCACGGCGTCGTCTACCTCGGCCAGGCACGCAACGGAACCCCCGTCGCCGTCAAGGCGCTGCGCGAGGGCATCGTCATGGGCGGCCGGCTGGTCAAGGACATCGCCACCGCGCGCATGGTCGAGCCCTTCTGCATCGCGCGCGTGCTCGACGCGTCGACCAGCGGCAGGGCGTACATCGTGGCCGAGTACGTGGACGGGCCCTCGCTCCAGCAGGCCGGCCGGCACACCGGCGTGGAACTGCAGCGGCTCGCCGTGGCGACCGCGACCGCGCTGGACGCGATCCACCAGGCGGGCGTACTCCACGGGGACTTCAAACCGGCCAACGTGCTGCTCGGGCCCGAAGGGCCGCGGGTGGTGGACTTCGGCATCGCGGCGGCGCTCGGGTCGGGCATGAAGGCGACCAGCACCATCGTGGGCACGCCTGCGTACATGGCTCCCGAGCAACTCGCGGGCAAGCCGGTGGGCGCGCCCGCGGACGTGTTCGCGTGGGCGTCCGTGATCGTGTTCGCGGCCACGGGGATGCCGCCGTTCGGGGACGACTCGCTGCCCGTGGTGATCAACCGCATCGTGAACGAGGAGCCGCAACTCGGCGAGCTGCCGCGGCCGCTGCGCGAGGTCGTGCCGGCATGCCTGGCCAAGGACCCGGCGGCCCGCCCCGCGATGCGTGACGTCCTGCTCCACCTGACCGCGCCCCAGCGCAAGGGCACGCCTCCGACGCAGGGCGCCCCTTCCGCGAAAGCCACGTCCCCCGCTTCTCCCCAGGGCGCCGCTTCTCCCCAGGGGGCCGCCTCCCCCCAGGGGGCCGCTTCTCTCCAGAGGGCCGCCTCCTCGCAAGGCGCATCCCCTCAAGGCGCTTCTCCTCACGGCGCTGCATCCCCTCACGGTGGTGACTCCCCTCACGGCGCTGCATCCCCTCACGGCGCCGCCTCCCCTCACGGCGCCGCCTCCCCTCACGGTGGTGCATCCGGGCAGGCCGCCTCCCGGCAGGGCACGCCCTCTTCGGAGGCGGGGGGCTCGCAGCAGGCGCCCGCGTACGACGCGCCGTACCAGACGCCGGCGCATCAGACCGCCGGCCGGCCGGCCAGGAACGACACCCCCGACTGGCTCTGGGAGCAGACACCGGAACCGGCTTCCGCCGAGCCCATGGCGGGGCCAGGTGGCGAACAGCCCGCGCACCTGGCTCCCGGCCAAGCGGCCCGGCCCGACACGCCCGGTCAGGAACCCCGGCACGAGACGCCGGACCAGCCCTGGCCGGAGACGCCCGGTCAGCTCCAGCCCGAGACACCCGGCCAGCCCTGGCCCGAGACACCCGGCCAGCCCCGGTCCGAGACGGCCGGCTCCGCGGCCTGGCAGCAGACCGCCGACCAGACCCTCGATCAGGAAGCGTCCCCGCACCTCGGCAGCGCCGCCGGTGAGCCCCCGCCCCTCGGCAGGGTCGTCGGCGAGCCCCTCCCCAGGCGCCGTACCAGAGCGCCGCAGCAGGGCACGGCTCCCGGCGATCCCGCTTCCCACCAGGGATCCGGGCAGGCCGCGTACCCGTCGCCCGATTACCAGCCGGGCGGCGGCCCGCACGGGTCCGGCCGCGAGGTCCAGGATCCGCACGGAGGCCCGGCACAGGAAGATCCGGCACAGGGAGGACCGGCACAGGGAGGACCGGCGCAGGACGGCTCGCCGCTCCAGGTGCTGTTCGATCTGTCGTCGCCGGTCGAGTCCACACCCGGGCACGGCACGCAGCCGGCGTTCGGGCAGGAAACGCCCAACGGATCCGCGGCCGGCTTCGGGGCGCAGTCCGGGATCGGGGCGCAGGACGAGGGGCAGGACCGGTACGGCGGGCAGGCGCCTGAGGTGCCGGCGTGGTCGGAGCCGCCCGCGCCGTTCGCCGCGAGGCAGGGGCTGGATTCGGCGCCGTTCGAGTCTCAGCCGCATGCCTCCGTGCCTCCTCATATGCCCGAGTCGACGCACTCGGTGCCGACGCCGCAGTCTTCGGCGCTCGTCGACGCCCTGGTCGGCGGCGAGGGGACACCCGCGGCTCGCCCGCCGCGGAAGCGACGCCGGGCGAAGAAGATGATGATCGCCTCCTTCTCCGGTGTGTGCGTGCTGGCCCTCGGCGGCGCCATCG
>NZ_SMKO01000242.1 GCF_004348685.1 Nonomuraea deserti
GGCCATGGCCGGCCACGCCTCCGTGCATCCCGGTACTGCTGCTCGGGCGTGACGGCGTGACGGCGACACCGGCCGGCGACACGAACGGGATCGACGAGCGCCCTCGTGGTGCCGGCTGGACAGGGGCATGGCGATGCCGAGCCCGGCGGTTGACGTGCCGAGCACGTTCGCTTCGTTCACTTGCGACGAGGCGGCACGGCGAACAGGGGGCGTCCGCGCATGTGACGTGTGCGGTTGGGTCTCAGGGCCGCTGTCCCTGGATGGAGTCTTCAGACGTCCAGGGTGCCGGAGAGCACCGTCACGGCCCGGCCGGCCAGGTGGACGCGGTCACCGTCGTGGGTCACGTGTACGAGGCCCCCTCTGGCCGACAACTGGGCGCCCACCAAGGAAGGGCGGCCGAGGCGGGACGACCAGTACGGGGAGAGCGCGCAATGGGCCGAGCCCGTCACCGGGTCCTCTGGGATGCCGACATTGGGGGCGAAGAAGCGGGAGACGAAGTCGGTCTCCGTGCCCCGCGCGGTGACGATGACACCTCTCGCGTCGACGGCGGCGAGGGCTGAAATATCGGGGGTCAGCGAGCGTACCGATTCCTCTGAGTCGAGCTCGACCAGCAGGTCGAGGTGGCTTTTTCCGACCTGAACCGGGGTCGCTCCGAGCGCTTTCTCCAGGCCTGCGGGAACGGTGGAGGGGGTCACCTCCTTCGCCGGGAAATCCATGGTGATCATGCCGTCGGAGCGGCGATTCACGGTAAGCGTCCCGCTGGCCGTGGTGAATTCGAGGCGGCCGCTCGCCGCCCCGGTCGAATAGAGGACGTGGGCGGTCGCGAGGGTGGCGTGACCGCAGAGCGTGACCTCGACCATGGGCGTGAACCAGCGCAGAGAATCTCCGAGCAGGTAGGCGGTCTCGGAGAGGTTCATCTCGGCGGCTACGCTCTGCATCCATCGGTCAGTAACCGGAGAGTCCAGCAGGCAGACCGCCGCGGGATTACCCTTGAAAGCTGTGTCCGTGAAGGCATCCACAGTGAAGAGGCGCATGTGCTCGATGCTATCCAGGGGTCGGATATCCAGCTGCAACCGGGCTGCAAGCCGTACAAAATGGAATTAGTCCTGGGCGTGTCGCGTGGCGAATGCGGAATCGTCGGTTACCGTCCAATGTGTAGGGACGTGCCGATTACGGTGAGTTCCTGAGGAAAGGACAAGCCGATGGGGGCAGTGCGCAAGGTGGTGAGCTACCTTGGCCTGGGCGGAATCGACCAATACGACGAGGGCTACGACGACGACGGGCAGTACGAGGACGAATACGTGCCTGCTACGGAGCGGGCCGCCAGACGGTGGCGCGCGAACGTCGACTCGTCACGCATCGTGATGGTCCAGCCGCTCAAGTACAACGACGCGCCGATGATCGGCCAGCACTTCCGTGACGGGCAGACGGTGATCATGGACGTCACGGGCATGCCCATGCCTGAGGCGACGAGGATGGTCGACTTCGCCGCAGGGCTGGCCTTCGGGTGTGAGGGAAGGATCGAGCGCATTGCCGACCGCGTCTTCCTGCTCGCGCCGGCACACGTGGAGATCGAGGTTTCGTAGGAGACCCGCTGTGATGCGGGCCGCGGGTCTCCTGACGGGACGAGAGCTCCTTTCGCGTGCGGGCGCGACGGGACGGCGGCCGGGTCACTCCGGGAACGGGCTGCGGTGCGTTCGCGCGTTCAGCCCTGCAGGTCAGGCCGCGATGGCGGGCCGGTGAAAGCCCCACGTGTGCGGGTCTCAACCCCACGTGCGGGCGGGTGAGCCCGGTGCGGGCCCTGAGGCTCCGTACGGGCAGGGAGGCCTGCCGCAGGCCCAATAGCCACTGAGTGGCGATGAACCCCGGTACGGGCGGCGAAGCTGGCTGCGGGTTCCGAATCCGTTACGGGCAGGGAAGCTCGGTACGGGTGGAAGTCTGGCCCGGTGGGATACCCGGTGTGAGACAGGAGCCCCGGGCTCGGAGCGGGAAGCCTGTGCACCTGGTGTGACAGATCCCGCGGTGAACTCTCTCGTACGGGCCGGGGTGCGCGGCGGAAAGCCCGTGTACCTGGCGTGACAGATCCCGCGGTGTCCTCCCTCAGTACGGGCCTGGGTGCGTGGCGCAACGCCTGTGTACGGATTGTGACAGGGCCGGTGGTGAACTTTCTCGTACGGGCCTGGGGAGGCTGTTCACCGGGTGTGACGGGTCCGGTGGCGGGCTCCCTCGTACGGGGCTGGCGGGGCGGCGGGTCACCCTGCGCGTGGGCCGCGGCGGATCAGCCGGGCCAGCTCCACCGCGTCGTCGGCGGCCTGCTTCGCGCGGGCGTCGGCTTCGCGGGCGTAGGCGTGCAGGGCCCACACCGCCCCCTCGGCCAGCTCTTTCAGCTCGGCCACCTGGGCCGTCACGTAGCGGGCGTCGGCTTCGACGAGCTTGCGGCGCAGCCAGAGTTGCCAGCCGGCCAGGCCGATCATGGCCACGGCGGCCGCGACGAGCAGGTTGTTGAGGAAGACCGCGCCGACGAGGCAGGCGACACCGGCGACGATCAGCACCATGGCGGCCCACGGACGGCCGCGGGGCACGACCCCGTCGGCGACGATGGCGTCCTCGGCGGCGGTCATCGAGAGCTCGTCGGGGCCCTCCGGCCGCAGGTGGATGCGGTGGCCGAGCAGCGGCACCGTCAGCGTCTCCGGCGGCTCCAGGCGGCTGTCGGCCTCCAGTTCCTCGGCGACGCCCCGCAGGATGGGCGCCGCCACGTGGAGGGCGATCGCCGCCAGGTGCGGGTCGGAGCCGGGGCGCAGGTCGTCGAGCAGGTGTGAGCTGAGCGAGGCCATCGGGCCGGCCGGTCCGCTCTGGCCGATCAGCGAGCGCAGCACGGCGAGTGGTTCGTCCTCGGCCCAGGAGGTGGCGGGGCTGCCGGTGCTGTTGTCGAGCGGGGCGGAGGAGTCGTGGTCGGACTGCCGGGCCGAGGTGATCTCGGAGACCCTGCCGCGCAACCTGGCCAGGCGGGCGGCGGCCACCGCGGGCCTGGCCAGCTCGGGGATCTCGGCCATCTCGGGGAAGTCCACGAGGGACGGCGGCACCACGACCGACGGCTCGTCCGGGACCAGCGCCTGCATCCACTGCTGCGGGTCGGCGTGTTCCTGCACGGCCAGCACGTCGAGCTTGCGCAGCACGAAGATCTTGCCGGCGGGGCCGTAGGCGCCTCTGGCGGCGGCCAGCCAGAGTGAGCGCTGCCCGTGGGTGACCGGCCGGTCGAGGGACAGCTCGCCGAAGGCGGTGCCGAGCCATGAGGCGTGGATGCGGCTGCCCTGCCCTGACACGGCCAGGGCCAGGCAGAGGAAGAGCGCGGTCTGTTGCTGGTCGCGCCCGGCCGCCCTGCTCAGCGGCTCAAGGGGGTCGTCGCCGGCGAGGATGGCGACCAGCGCCTCGACGGCCGGAGGCAGCCAGTAGCCGGGGATGTCGCGGAAGCCCGGGGCGGCGGGAGGTGCGGAGCCGTTGGCGGCGAGGTGTGCCAGCAACGCCTCCGCGTAGCGATGCACCTCCGTCGCTGCTTGGGGGCTCGCAGTCAGGTCCGTGCTCAAGGCAGAGAACTCCCCCATTTCGGCCTCAGTTCATGACCGCGTAAAGCCTAGCTGCTGGGGCGCGCCAACTCGGTGAAGGCGCGCCCACGACTGGAACGGGAGCTTTGGGTCAACTGCGTGTTACATGCGCTCGGGGACAGGGACGCCCAGAAGGTCGAGCCCGGCCTCCAGCACGGCCATGGTCAGCGCGCACAACGCGAGGCGGGAGGCCCGCGTCTCCGGCGGCACTTCCGGCCGGAGCACCGGGCACTGCTCGTAGAACGTGCTCAGGAGGCTGGACGTCTCGTAGAGGAAGGCGCACAGCCGGTGGGGCTCGGACTGTTCGGCCGCCTGCCCGACGAGCGAGCCGAAGCCGAGCAGATGGAGGGCCAGGGCGCGCTCGGCGGGGTCGCCCAGCAGGATCGGGCCCTTCGCGTCGGAGGGCTCGATGCCGGCCCGGCGGAAGATGGAGCGGATCCGGGCGGTGGCGTACTGCATGTAGGGGCCGGTGTTGCCGGTGAAGGCGAGCATGCGGTCGAAGTCGAGGACGTATTCGCTGTCATGGCTGACCGACAGATCGGCATATTTCACGGCGCCCATGCCGACGGCACGCGCGATCTCGCTCCTGGTGGCCTCGTCGTAGCCCCGGTCGGAGATCGCCGCCGTGGCCCGGTCGATGGCCTCCTGCAGCAGGTCCATCAGCTTGATGGACTCGCCGGAACGGGTCTTGAACCGGCGGCCGTCCTTGCCGAGCATCATGCCGATCTGGACGTGCTCGGCCGAGACCGTGTCGGGCAGCCAGCCCGCCACCTGTGCCGCCGCGAACACCATGCGGAAGTGCAGCGCCTGCTCGGAGCCCACGACGTAGAGGATGCGGTCGGCCTTGAGGTCGTGGACGCGGTAGCGGATGGCCGCCATGTCGGTGGAGGCGTAGCCGTAGCCCCCGTCGCTCTTCCTGATGATGAGCGGCAGGGGCTTGTCGTCGGAGCCGGTGAAGCCGGGCGGGAACACGCAGAGCGCGCCGTCGCTGATCACCGCCGCCCCGGAGGCCTCCAGGTCGTCGCACGTCTTCTGGAGCATGGGGTTGTACATGCTCTCGCCGGCGAGGTCGGCGTCGGTCAGCGTGACGCCGAGCAGCTGGTAGACCTTGTTGAAGTAGCGGACGGTGGCGTCCATGAACACGTGCCAGAGCCGCATCGTCTCGGGGTCGCCCGACTGCAGCGTGGTCACCCGCACCCGGGCCCGCTGCTTGAACGCCTCGTCACCGTCGAACTTGACCCGCGCCGCCTGGTAGAACTCGGTGCCCATGCCGGCCTCGAGCTGCTCGACCGCGGTCTCCTCGCCGATGTCGAGCAGGTGCTCGATGAGCATGCCGAACGGCGTGCCCCAGTCGCCCAGGTGGTTCTGCCTGATCACGGTGTTGCCCAGGTGCTCGTGCAGGCGGGCCAGCGAGTCGCCGACGATCGTCGTGCGGAGGTGACCGACGTGCATCTCCTTGGCCGCGTTGGGCGCGGAGTAGTCGATCACCACGGTCTGGGAGGGCGTGATCGAGCCGACGCCCAGCCGTGGGTCGGCCAGCACGCGCTGGGCCTCGGACTCGATCCACGAGTCGTCGAGGGTGATGTTGAGGAAGCCGGGACCGCTGACCTCGACCGTGCCGGGGAAGTCGGACAGCGCGCCCTTGATCGCCTCGGCGACCTCCCGCGGCGCCCGTCGCAGTCGCTTGGCCAGGCTCATCGCGACGTTCGCCTGGAAGTCGGCGAACTGGGAGGGCCGGATCAGCGGGTCTGCGTCGGCGTGCTCGGGGCCGAACGCGTGCGCCAGCGCCTGCTGGACGCGCTCGGTGAGCACAATCTGCGGGTCGGTCATGCTTTAAGGGTACCGGCGACCCTGACCGCGATGCTGATCGCCGCGGCCGCCACGACGGAGATGCCGACGGCCGTCAGGTCCCTGGCCACGTCGCCCGGCTGGAGCGCGAAGAACTCCCTGACGAAGGGCAGCGTCAGGCTGACGGCGAACAGCACGGCCATGGCGGCGACGAGGGCCGTACGCCACCAGTTGAGCGGCCTGGCGATCAGCACGAGCACCCACCAGGTGGTGAGGAAGAGGGCGATCACCGCGGACGTCTGGGTCTGGACGAGCGTGGTCGTGCTGTCGTGCGCGGTCCAGAACGCCAGCAGCACCGCCGCCGCGCACAACACCCCGGCGGGTACGGCGAAGCGCAGCACCCGGGGGACGAATCCCGGTCTGGCGCGTTCGAGCGTGGGCGTGAGCGCGAGGAAGAGCACGGGGATGCCGATGGTCAGGGCGTTCGTCAGGGTCGAGTGGCGTGGCGCGAAAGGGAACATCATCCCTGCCAGCCCGACGATCACCGACAACACGATCGCGTAGAAGCTCTTGGCGAGGAACAGGTGGGAGACGCGTTCGATGTTGGCCAGCACCCGGCGGCCCTCGCCCACGAGGTGCGGCAGCGTGGCGAACTTGTCGTCCAGCAGCACCACCTGGGCGACCGCCTTGGTGGCCGGGCTGCCCGCGCCCATCGCGATGCCCAGGTCGGCGTCCTTCAGCGCGAGCACGTCGTTGACGCCGTCGCCGGTCATGGCCACGGTGTGGCCGCGGGACTGAAGGGCGGCGACGAACTCGCGTTTCTGCCGCGGGGAGACCCGGCCGAAGACCGTGTGGGAGTCCAGCAGGTCGCCGAGCTTGTCCGGGTCGTCGCGCGGCAACGTCCTGGCGTCGAGCGAGCGTTCGCCGCCGGGGATGCCGAGGCCGGTCGCGATCGCCGAGACCGCGTCCGGGTTGTCTCCCGAGATGACCTTGACCGTCACGCCCTGCTCGCCGAAGTAGCGCAGGGTGTCTCGCGCGTCGGGCCTGACACGCTGCGTGAAGGTGACGAGCGCGACGGGCTCGGGCTCTGCCGGCGACGCGTCCGCAGGCAGGCCGTCCGTACGGCACAACAGCAGCACGCGGGTGCCGGCGGCGGCCAGCTCGGCGGCCCTGTCGTAACAGTCGCCCCCGTCGAGCAGCACGTCGGGAGCCCCCAGCACCCAGGTGCCGCGCTCACCGAAGTCGGCGCCGCTCCACTTGCGGGCGGAGGAGAACGGCACGGTCGCGCCGGCCACCCACCCGTCCTCGACCTCGGGCCAGCGGGCGCGGATGGCCTGGGCGGTGGCGTTGGGCCGCTGGTCGAGGTGAGCGAGCGCGGTCAGCGCCGGCTCGACCGGCCGGTCGTCACGGAGCGGCAGCACCCGGTCGAGGTCCATCCCGCCGGCGGTGAGGGTGCCGGTCTTGTCCAGGCAGAGCACGTCGACCCGGGCCAGCCCTTCGACCGCGGGCAACTCCTGGACGAGGCACTTGCGCCGCCCGAGGCGTACGACGCCGACGGCGAAGGCGATCGAGGTCATCAGCACCAGGCCCTCGGGGATCATGGTGACGATGCCCGCGACCGCCCCGGTGACGGCGGTGCCGATGTCGGCGGAGTTGCTGAGCTGGCTGTAGAGCAGCAGGCCGCCCACCGGGACGACGAGCCAGGTCACGTACTTGATGAAGCCGGCGATGCCGTCCCGGAGCTCCGAGCGGGCCAGGTGGAACTGGCTGGCCTCCTCCGCGAGCCGCACGGCGTACGCGTCGGCGCCGACCTTCGTGGCCACGAACGCGCCGGAGCCCGCGACCGCGAAGCTGCCCGACAGGACCTCGTCGCCCGGCCGCTTGCGCACGGGGTCGGCCTCGCCGGTCAGCAGGGACTCGTCCACCTCCAGCCCGTCGGACTCGACGACCTCGCCGTCGACCAGCAGGCGCTCGCCGGGGCCGAGCAGGACGAGGTCGCCCAGCACGATCTGGCGGGCCTCGATCTGCTGCTCCCCGCCGTCGCGGCGGACGCGTACGGGCGCCTCGTTGACCACCGCGAGACGGTCGAGCGTGCGCTTGGCGCGCAGCTCCTGGACGATGCCGATCAGTGCGTTGGCCACGATGATCAGCCCGAACATGACGTCCTGCCACTCGCCGAAGACCAGCACGAGGACGCTGAGCACGCCGATGACAAGGTTGAAAAGGGTCAGGACGTTGGCCCTGAGGATCGCGCTGAGCGACCTGCTCGAGCGGCGCGGGACGTCGTTGGTCTGCGCCCGCGCCACCTGTGCGGGAGTCAGGCCCCGCATCGTTGAGGCAAGCCCGTCCACATATCCCCCTGTTGCTGTGGATCGGTCTCACACCCTAAAGGGTCACCACAGCCTGTGGGAGCGATGTGTGGCGGCGATCCGCTCGCCGACCTCGGTCACGATGCCGCTCGACGACAGGTCGTCCGCGAGCCGGCAGGCCGCGCTGATCCCCTGGGCCCTGGACGAGCCGTGGGCGATGACGACGGCGCCGTTCAGCCCGAGCAGGACGGCTCCGCCGTACGCCTCGGCGTCGAGGCGGCGGCGCAGCTCGCGCAGGCGCGAGCGCTGCATGGCGGCGCCGAGCCTGGCCAGCCTGCTGTCGCCGATGCTCTCCTGGAGCTCGGCGAACGCGTAGCGGACCGCGCCCTCCATGGTCTTGAGCGCCACGTTGCCGGTGAAGCCGTCGGTGGTGATGACGTCGGCCTGGCCGGTCAGCAGGTCGTAGCCCTCGACGTTGCCGGTGAAGTGGATGCCGGGAGAGCCCTGCAGCAGCTCGTGCGCGCGCTTGACGAGCTTGTTGCCCTTCTCGGCCTCGCTGCCGATGGTCAGCAGGCCGACCCTGGGCTGCTCGACGCCGTGGGCCAGCTCGGCGTAGGCGGCGCCGAGATGGGCGAACTGGACCAGCATCTCCGGCTTGGCCTCGGCATTGGCCCCGGCGTCGAGCAGCAGGGTGGGGTGCGGGAGCGTGGGCAGGGCGACGGCTATGGCCGGCCTGAGCACGCCCTGCTGGCCTTTGAGCCGGAGCCTGCCGGTGGCCACGATGGCCGCGGTGGAGCCGGCGGAGACCACCGCGCCGGCGTCGCCGCGGCGTACGAGGTGGCAGGCGACCGCGAGGCTGGAGCGGGGGCGGCGCAGGCTGGCCAGCGCTCCCTCGTTCATGGCCAGGGCCTCCTCGGCCCGGACGATCGGGATCTCCTTGGTCGCGTCGTGGTCGGCGAGCGCTTCGTAAAGCACGCGGGGCGAGCCGACGAGCACGACGCGCAGGCCGCGCTCGCGTACGGCGTGGACCGCTCCCGCCACGATCTCGTGCGGTGCGTGGTCGCCGCCCATGGCGTCGAGCGCGATGGGCCTGCTGTCGGACAATGATCACCTCGTACGGCATCGAGCCCGCCGTCATGGCTTGGCCGGAACGCGGGCTCGGATGTCCGCATCGTAGGCACGGCAGGTGCCAGGTTAACCGGCGGGTAGGCCTTCTTGGTTCCCGCTTGGACGGGTTCCAGTCGTGCCAGGCCCGCTCGCCGTCGCGGAGCGGGGCGCCGTGCGAGGATTTCCCGGCGGGGCGCCGTCAGCGCAGGTTCCAGTCGGACATCCCGCGCGACACGATCACCTTGGAGAACTTCGACGCTCCCGTGACCCGGATCAGCGGACCGTCGGCCTCGGAGCCTCCGGTCACGTCGCGCTTGCCGAACATCGAGCTGCCCTCGTCGATCACGTGGGCGTTCTCGGGGACGCGCACGATCATCTTGCTGAACCAGGCGTTCGTCTCGATCGTGATCTCGCGGCCGGGCAGGACGGCGTCGGACAGGTCGATGATCAGCGCGCCGAACCGCGCGGACAGCCTGGTGTTCCTGGAGGCGACCCAGCGGCCCTTGCGTATGACCTTGCTGAACTTCGAGTCGATGACCTGCTGCTCGATGGCGGTGGGCACGCCGGCCGCGGACACGTCGGGCAGGTCTTTGGTGATGGGGACGAGCTCCCCGACCGTTTTCGCGGTGTAGGTGAGATCGAGGCGGTCGGCGTGCTCGACGCTGGTGAGTCTTCCTGCGGCGAGCGCCTCGGACAGCACGGCGGCCACGCGGTCGCGGTCGGTGTCGGAGGCGCGAAGGTGCGGATCGTCGGTCACATGACGAGTGTAGGCCTATTCGCGATATGTCGCGAGTGTCGCCAAACCTCCAGAGAAACTTGGAGCCCGGTGGAACCGGTGACGCGGCTGGGAGCGTCCGGGTATTAAGAACCGTAGACGCGCGACAGGGTCGTGAGGTTTACATCAGATCGAACAAAAAAGATGGGACAGGCCTAGTGATCTTGAACCAGGCAGGCACCCGACGCTTCAAGGCGTACACGTCCAAGCATCTCGACGAGCTCCTGCAGCGTGCCGGGCTCGGCGACGAGGAGCGGCTGAAGGTTCGCGCCGTGGCCACGGTGTTGCCGTTCCGGACGAACGCCTACGTCGTGGAGGAACTCATAGATTGGTCGGCCGCGCCCGACGACCCCATATACCGGCTCGTCTTCCCCCAGGAGGACATGCTGCCCGCCGCAGACGTCGCCCGGCTGGCCGACCTGCTCAAGGCCGAGGCGCCGAATGCCGAGATCCAGGCTGAGGCCAACCGCGTCCGCGCACAGCTCAACCCGCATCCCGCGGGCCAGAAGGAGCTCAACGTCCCGAAGATCGACGACGAGCCCGTGCCTGGCCTGCAGCACAAATATCCCGAGACCGTGCTGTTCTTCCCCAAGCAAGGGCAGACCTGTCACGCCTACTGCACCTACTGCTTCAGGTGGGCGCAGTTCGTCGGTGACGCGGACCTGAAGTTCGCCTCTGACGACATCGGCCAGATGGTGGGCTACCTTCGCAGCCATCCCGAGGTCACCAGCGTCCTGATCACCGGCGGCGACGCCATGATCATGGGCGAGCCCGTCATCAGGCGATATATCGAGCCTTTGCTGGAGCTGGAGCAGCTCGAGTCCATCCGCATCGGCACCAAGGCGCTGGCCTACTGGCCACAGCGCTTCGTCACCGACCCCGACGCGGACGCCACGCTCGGCCTGTTCGAAGAGGTCACGAACGCCGGCAAGAACCTCGCGTTCATGGCCCACTTCTCGCACCCGCGCGAGCTGGAGTCACCGCTGGTGGAGTCGGCGGTCAAGCGCATCCTCGGCAGCGGCGCCACGATCCGCACCCAGGCGCCGCTGATCAGGTCCATCAACGACGACCCCGCCGTGTGGGCTCACATGTGGCGGCGGCAGCTCAGGATGGGACTGATTCCCTACTACATGTTCGTCGAGCGCGACACCGGGCCCCAGGACTACTTCGCGGTGCCGCTGGCCCGTGCGTACGAGATCTTCCGGGACGCCTACGCGTCCGTCTCCGGGCTCTGCCGCACGGTCCGCGGTCCGTCGATGTCCGCCACGCCGGGAAAGGTGTGCATCGACGGCGTCACGGAGATCGCCGGGGAGCGGGTCTTCATGCTCCACCTCATCCAGGCGCGCGACCCCTCACTCGTGGGGCGGCCGTTCTTCGCGCGCTACGACCCGACCGCGGTGTGGCTGAGCGACCTCCGGCCGGCCTTCGCCGACCGTTTTCCGTTCGAGCAGGAGGAAGCCCTGCTGCCCGTCTGACGGTCGCGCGCGTCCAACGCGACCGGAAAATTACGCCCCGGCCCGTGACATTTGTTTTCGCGACCCATTGTTCACGGGCCGGAGGGTGGTTATGAGGCGCCCCGCGCGAAGTGCGCCGCGCGGGCGTGCACTATCAGAAACAAGACCCTCCTATTTCCGTTTTGTCTTCCCGCTCAACGCTCCCCCCTCACTCGGTAACCGTGCTGCAAACCCCTTCTACATGGGCATTCATGAGCCTGCGGCCGGTCACGGCGAGTGATAGAACTGCTGGCGTAGCTCAGCCGTGACGGCACGCCCGATGTGGTGCCCATAGCGCGTACGCCACGGCATTCGGGGGTTATCGATTCGCATTTCCACCGCATTCGAGAGCGATCGATCACGAGCCGGGAAGGCAATCATGAATCGAGTAGTCAAGGCGGCGGTAGCCGTCACAACATTTGGCTTGGCGGCGGCTTTGGCCGTGCCGGCCCAGGCGGAAGTCAGCTCCGAGAGCCGGAGCGGAGGCACCACCACCGCGACGAGCCCGCTCGGCGGGATCCTCGGCGGCGGGATCGCCGCCGATCTGGTGAGCGCGCTGTTCGGCGCCCCGGCCCAGCCGCGGCAGCTGACGGAAGCCGAGAAGGACGCCCTGGCCGAGTCCAGGAGGATAGCCGACAACCAGCGGCGGAGCATGGGCACGCCCAACTCGGCCGAGGACGTCACCAAGGACGGCGACCCGCTGTCCGAGCTGTCGCCGATCGTCGGCGGCATCCCGCTCAGCAACGGCGGCGGCGTGACGTCGTCGCTGCCCCTGCTGTCGGGCGCGGCCCGCATGGCGGAAGCGTCGACCCCGTCGGTCAAGGCGTTCCGGCAGGGCAGGAGCGAGGTCGCCACCCAGGCCGCGACCGTGCACGGCGTCGTCGCCGCCATGGCCGGCCTGGCCGAGTCGTCCCTCGGCAGCGCGCTGGTCAAGCTGCCGGCCACCGACGGCGCACCCGTCAAGGGTGTCGCGGCGCAGACCTCCATGTCCGGCCTCACGCAGGCCGCCAAGAACGCGCTGCCGGGCATCCCCGGTGGACGGCTGTCCACGGTGATCGGGAAGGTCGCGCCCGCCGAGGTGGCCCCGGTCGCCGAGGCGCTGCCCGGCCTGACCCAGGCCGCCACCCTGGACGAGCTCACCCCGCTCGTCGAGGAGGCCGCGGGCACCGTCGGGGCCGGCGGCACCAAGGCCGCCGCGTCCTACCGCGACGTGGTGACCGCACTCGGATGGTCCACCAGCGCGCTGACGAGCTCGGTGCGGCAGTCCTGGGACCGCGACTAGCCACGACGGAGGCGCCGGCGGGCGTGGCTCGCCAAGGGCCGGCATGAGGGTTCGCGGGCGTCAAAGGTGCCGACGCCGGGAACCCTGTCGTGCCGGTGACCCGTACGCCGTCTCCTCCGCCGGAGGAGCGGCCCCCGGCCGGGACATCGCCGTCCACGGACCGGGATCCCACCGTGGCCGGGACGCCGTCGTGCCGACGTGCCAGGCCGGTGGGGCGCTCACAGGTGCCGAGCGCTCCAGGCCGGCCGTGCGTGGGTCGCTCACGGGTGCCGAGCGTTCCGGGCCGGCCGTGCGTGGGTCGCTCACGGGTGCCGAGCGTTCCAGGCCGGCCGTGCGTGGGTCGCGAGGCGTCGCGCGTACGGGCCGCGCACGCGGGTGGTCTCATGACGGGCAAGGGCGGACGCGCCCGCGCCCGGGGCGAGCTCGCGCACCGCGCCGCCACTGCAGGGCGGCGGCGCCGCACGAGCCAGCCCGCCGCCGGCCCCGCTCCGGGGTCGGCGGCATGCTTTTTCTTTCGTTCCTTCACGGCACCGCCAAGGTCACCCCACCCTCCGCACGTGGCTGAGGGCCTCCAGGGAGACGCCATCTGACCGCCACGTGGCGGGCCGCCGACACGCGCGCATCGCCGGCCGTCCAAGGCTGGACATGTCGCCCGGCACGCGTCCGGGAGCCCGTCAACGACGAGGGCGGCTCGGTGAGCGGCGAGCGTATGAAGTGAGGGCCCGTGTGGGCCCTTCCCCGTGACGTGGGGGAACCATGGCACTCGTCTCGTCACGACGGCGTGTCGCGGCGAGGTCGAGGGAAATGGCCGTCGCCGTGCGGCGAGGTCCGGAAAGACCATGCGATGCGGCGGGGCCTGGGGAGACCGCGCGATGCGGTGGGGTCGAGGGAAACCCGGCCGTGGCCGTGTGACGGGGTCTGGGGAGACCATGCGATGCGGCGGGGTCGGGGAGACCGACGCCGGGCGGGGTCAGGGGAGGCGGACGCCGGTGCGGCGGGCTATCTGGGCCTGCAGCCTGGCCATCTGCCAGTGCAGCTCCAGCAGCTGCTCGGCGAGCTGCATCCGCGGGATCTCGGACACGTCTTCGGTGGCCAGGTGGTCAATCGCGGCCGAAAGCTCTCCCATCGCGCGCTCCCACTCCATCGCCGTTCCTCAGATCGAATTGGCGTTCGAATACTATCGGAACGGCAGGCTCGCTGTCAGTCATTAACCCCTCCCGTCGCCCGCGTTTCGCACACGAGATGGAAGCCCGGGCAAGCGAAAGGCGCCACACCGGGGGCGGGTCGGTGCGGCGGCGGGGGG
>NZ_SMKO01000243.1 GCF_004348685.1 Nonomuraea deserti
CCCCTACGCCGCCCCGGCCCGCGCCGATGACCTGACCGGCCTGCCTCCCGCCTACATCGCCACCGCCGAGCTGTGCCCCAACCGCGACGAGGACATCATCTACGCCACCCGCCTGCTCCAGGCCGGCGTCTCGGTCGAACTCCACCAATGGCCCGGCACCTTCCACGGCTCACAAGCCATCCTGTCCGCCGAGATCTCCCAGCGCCAGATCGCCGAACTCGGCGCCGCACTCCACCGCGGCCTGGCCGGGTGACGCCAGCCGCCCAGGGCGTGCGACCACCGCCTCGACCGCGGGCCCGGTCGCGACGAGATCCACGAGAACGGAGATCCATGACCGCCACGGACCTTGCCCAGGCCAGGGAGCAGCCCGCCCCACCACCGGGTGCCGCATCCGGGCCGGGGGAGAGCATGGCACAGGTGCTGCGCCCTTACGGATGGGCGTTCGCCGCTGTCGTCCTGACGCAGGTGATCGGCGCCGTCGCGGGACTGGCGCCGCTGCTTGCGGTCGTCGAGCTGGGCCGTGTCCTGCTGTCGCCGGGCCCCGTCGACCACGGCCATGTCTGGACCGTCGTGACCGCGGGCGCGGCGGGCCTGCTCGTCCGGCTGCTGTTCACGGCCGCCTCGTCGGGGATCGGGCATGTCGTCGACGGCCAGGTGCAGCTGACGCTCCGCCGGCGGCTGGCGGCGCGGCTGGGGCGCGTGCCGATCGGCTGGTTCTCCCGGCGCGGCACCGGAGAGCTGGCCAAGGTGGTGGGTGAGGACGTGAGCGCCGTGCACCCGTTCATCGCCCACTCCCCCGGCGAGCTGGTCTCCGCCTTCGTGGTGCCGCTGGTGTCGCTGGTCTACCTGGCCGCCGTCGACTGGCGGCTGACGCTGATCACGCTGATCCCGGTAGGCATGGCGGTGTCGCTGGTCCCCCTGCTGATGCTTCCCGCCCGGCTGCGCGAGCAGGAGGAGTTCGACGCGGCCATGGGACGGATCGCGAGTTCCGTCGTCGAGTTCGTCCAGGGGATCGCGGTGGTCAAGGCGTTCGGCGGATCCGGGCGCGCCCACCGCAAGTTCCTCAAGGCCGCCGACGACTTCGTCAGCGTCTTCTTCCGGTGGGTGCGCGGCATGTCCCTGGTCGCGGCGGGAATGCAGCTGGCGCTGTCGCCGCCGTTCGTGCTGCTGGTCGTGCTGGTCGGCGGTGCGGCCCTGATCACGTCCGGCGGCATGGCCCCGGCCGACCTGCTGCCCTTCCTGCTGCTCGGACTGGGCCTGACCGCGCCGGTGGCGGCCCTCGGCCACGGCTTCGACGACCTGCAGGCCGCCAGGCGCGCGGTCGGCCGGATCAAGGACGTGCTCGAGGTGCCGTCGCTGCCGGAGCCGGTCGACCCGGTCGCGCCGCAGGGGCACCGGGTCGAGCTGCGTGACGTCCGGTTCGGTTACGACGACGGTTACGAGGTGCTGCGCGGGATCGACCTGGTGCTCGAACCCGGGACGGTCACCGCGGTCGTCGGGCCGTCGGGAAGCGGGAAGTCCACGCTGGTCCAGTTGCTGCCGCGGTTCTTCGACCCGGCCCACGGCTCGGTCCTCCTCGGCGGCGTCGATCTGCGCGACCTCGGCAGCCGGGAGCTCTACCGGAAAGTCTCCTTCGTCTTCCAGGACGTGCGCCTGCTGCGCGCCTCGGTCGCCGACAACATCGCGCTCGCGGTGCCGCATGCCGACCGCGACGACGTGGTCCGCGTCGCCCGGCTGGCCAACATCCACGATCGGATTCTGGACCTGCCGCGGGGATACGACACCGTGCTCGGGGACGACGCGCGGCTGTCGGGCGGCGAGGCGCAGCGCATCTCGATCGCACGCGCGCTGCTGGCCGACGCACCCGTTCTGGTGCTCGACGAGGCGACCGCGTTCGCCGACCCGCAGACCGAACAGGCGGTGCGCCGGGCCTTGGCGACGCTTCAGGGCGATCGGACGACCCTGGTCATCGCCCATCGCCTGGAGACGGTCGCCGACGCCGACACCGTCGTGATGCTGGAGAACGGGTCGATCGCCGAACGCGGCAGCCCCGCCGAGCTACTGGCACGGGACGGAAGGTTCGCCGCGTTCTGGCGGTCCCAGCGATCGGCGGTCGCCGACGCGAGCGGTGGCGTACGACAAGGAGATGAGCCCCGATGATCCGCATGCTGCTGCGCGTGCTGGGACACGAGCACGCCCGGACGATGCGCCGCACCATGGCCCTCATGACGATCACCGCGACGGCCGAGGGCCTGTCCTACGCGCTGCTGGTTCCCGTGTTGCGGGCACTGCTCGGGGACACGCCCGCGGACGCCTGGCCGTGGCTGGTCGCGTTCGGGGCCGCGGTCGCCGGCTACGCCGTGCTGCGCTACACCAGCGATCTGTCCGGCATGCGCGTCGGGACCACGATGTTGCGCGGCATGTATCACCGGCTCGGCGAGCATCTGGCCCTGCTGCCCATCGGCTGGTACAGCGCCGGCCGGGTCGGCGAGGTGTCCGTCATGGCCGGTCGTGGGCTCCTGGCAGCGATGAGCGTGGCGGCGCATCTGCTGGCGCCGTTCATCTCCGCCGTGGTGACTCCCCTGGCCGTCGTCGCCGTGATGCTCGTCTTCGACTGGCGCATGGGGCTGGCCGCGCTGGCCGCCGTGCCCGTCGTTGCGGCGATCCAGATCTGGACGGCGCGCTCGATGGCCGCCACCGATGCCGTGCGCCACGAGCGCGACCACGAGGCGACCGGGCGGGTCATCGAGTATCTCCAGGCCCAGCCGGTGCTGCGGGCGGGCGGCCGGGCCGCGGAGCGCTTCGCGCTGCTCGACGACGCGCTGCGGGGAGTCCAGCGCGCGTCCCGGCGCACCGTGCTGGCGTCGCTGCCGGGCATGGTGGGGTTGACGCTCGTCGTGCAGGCGATCTTCACCGTGCTGCTGGTCCTGGGCGCCTACCTCGTGCTCGGCGGGGCCATCGGCGCGGCGGAGGTGCTGACGATCCTGGTGCTGGCCGCCCGCTGCGCCGACCCGCTGCTGTCGCTGGCGGACCTCGGCGGCCGGCTCCGCGGCGCCCGGTCCGAGCTGGACAGGCTCGACCAGGTGTTGCGCACCGAGCCGCTGCCGGAGCCCGCCGACCCGATCGAGCCGGCGGGCCATGACCTGGAGCTCGCGTCCGTCACCTTCCGGCACGGCGATCGTACGGTGTTCGACGACGTGTCGTTGTCCGTGCCGCAGGGACAGCGGCTCGCCGTCGTCGGCCCGTCGGGTGCGGGCAAGAGCACCCTGCTGCAGTTGCTCGCGCGGTTCTACGACGTGGACGCGGGCGCGGTGCGCGTCGGAGGCGTGGACGTGCGCTCGATCGACCCGGAGGCGCTGATGGCGCGGATCGCCATCGTCTTCCAGGACGTCTACCTCTTCGACGGCACGATCGAGGAGAACGTGCGGCTCGGCCGTCCCGACGCCGGCGAGGCGGAAGTGCGGGCGGCGGCGGCCGCGGCGCGGCTGGACGAGGTGGTCGAGCGGCTGCCCGGCGGATGGGCGACGAACGTCGGCGAGGGCGGCGCGCTGCTGTCGGGTGGCGAGCGCCAGCGGGTCTCGATCGCGCGGGCGCTGCTGAAGAACGCGCCCATCGTGCTGCTGGACGAGGTGACCTCCGCGCTGGACCCGGCGAACGAGGCGGCCGTCCACGAGGGGATCGAGCGCCTCATGGCGGGCCGGACGGTGGTGATGGTGGCGCACCGCATGCGGACCGTCCGGCGTGCCGACCGCGTCGTCTTCGTGGACGGCGGCCGGATCGTCGAGGAAGGCGGCCACGACGAGTTGCTGCGCCGCGGCGGACGCTACGCGGGGTTCTGGGAGATCTCCATGGCGCCGATGCGCTGGTAGTGTGTGCCGCCGGCCAGGACGGCGGCATGGCGGGAGACAGCGCCGGACACGACGCGATGATCTCCTGATCAACGCCTCGGCATCGGGGTCGATCCCGCCTCCTGAGGTCGCCGGCACCCCCGCCCTCCGCCTGTCCCCGTCGTAGCCGGCCCGCGGCATCGCTCTACCGGAAAGCATCAGCAACCGTGCGCACAACGTCCCTCATCGCCATCGCCCTCCTGACGGTGACCGCTACGGGTTGCGGGCTGCCGTCTCTCACGCCGCCCACCGGGCAGGCCCGGCCGACCGCCTCCGCCCGCGGGTCGTCCCCCGTCACGCCATCGACGTCACCGGTCGCCACCGGCCTCACGATCGCCGACGCCAAGCGGGGCGCCGCGAACTGGCTGGCCGAACACAACAGGACGGTCAAGGACCGCGACTGGTGGGACGACCCATCCGCGATCGACAAACTGTTCTGGGACGGCACCAGGCACGAAGCGGTGATCGACCGGTGGGCCGTGAAGGACGGCGACAGGAGGAAGGAACGCGAACCGATCCGCCTGACCGGGCAGGTCTCCTACGTCCCTCGCGAGCAGACGATCCCCGGCGGACAGTGGTTCCTCCTCCAGGCCACGTACGCGGGCCGGGACCGCCCGCACATCCTGGCGTTCTGGCGCCCCGAGGGCGGAGAGTTCAAGCTCGCGGCCAAGAGCCCGTTGCACCACGGTCAGCGGGTGCCCGAGCCGCGGCGGGACGCCGAGGGTTACGTCACCGCCATGCCGGCCCGCGTCGGCAGGGAGATCGCCCAGGAGTACCTGGTGTTCTGGGATTACGACAGGCACGATCAGGAGGGTAGGGACGGCTACCGGCTGGCCGAGGACAACCACAGCAGGCGCGCCTATCGCACGGTCTCCAAGGGCGCGTACATCGGTTACCAGTCCTACAGCCGCCCGTACGGGTTCCGCACCGCGGACGGCGGTTCATTTCACGTCTTCAGCCTGCTCAACGACCCGCAGAGCATCTCGGCCGTCCTCACCTTGGGGGTGGCCACCCGGGGGAAGGGCAAGGCGCTCCACGAGATCGCCGCCGACTGGTACGCCTGAGGCCTCTCACGCGGGTCGCAGGTAGGAGAGCAGGAGCTTGATCAGGAGCACCGGCGTGAACCAGGCGACGGCCTGCGGGACGGTGACGAGCGTGAGGCCGAGCACGGCGATCGCGAAGGCCGCGGGGCTGCGCACGCCCGGTGGCGCGAGCTGCAGGACGGCGGCACCTCCCCACGCGATCAGGTAGATCGTCACGGCGGCGCCCCAGGTGAACGCCGGGACGAACCACGCCATGAGGAAGGGCTGGACGTGGATGCCGACGAAGATCAGGTGATGCCTGGCCGCCCGGCCGGGGGCGTGGAATTTGCGCTTGGCCGCCGCCGTGGCGTTGACGACGGCGCCGCCGTACAGGTCGAGGGCGACGATCGTGACGACCACGACCGCCGGCCATGGCCAGTCCGCACTCAAGGCCTGGTGGAGCGCGAGCGCGGCGCCGGCCAGGGCGGCGCCGTAGCAGAGGAGCCGATCGGGGCCGGTCGCGCCGGGCGCTATCAGCACGTTGTCGATCCGGCTCATCGCAGGCTCCGCACGCAGATCCGGATGATCGGCCCGGCCAGGTCGCCCAGGTCGAGCTCGGGGTCGGCGAGGCACTGCAGCAGGCAGCCCTCGACCGCGCCGACGATGACGGCGGCGGCGCGGTCGGGGTCGGTACCGGGACGGATCGTGGCCTGGCGCAGCAGGCCGGCGACCGCCGTGCGGTAGTCGCGGTAGAGGCCCGCCATGTCCAAGGGGGTGTTCCACACGTCCAGCTGGACGCGGGCGAGGTCGGCATCGGCGACCAGCATCGTCAGCGTGGAACCGATCAGCGTCTCCAGCCGGTCGAGGGGGTCGCCGCCGTCGTCCGCGGCGGTCAGCAGCGCGGCGACCCGGGCGGCGTGCGCTTCGAACGCGGCCTTCAGGAGCGCGTCGCGGCTGTCGAAGTACAGGTAGACGCTGCCCTTGGCGATGCCCGCCTCGGCGGCGACGTCGTCGATGCGGGTGGCTGCGAAGCCCTTGCGGGCGAACACCCGGACGGCGGCGGCCAGGATCTGCTGCCGCCGCTCGGTCTTGTCAACTCTCTTCGGGGTCACCCGCCGATTATGACTGACTGGTCAGTCATAATCAATCCGTTCCATCACCACCCCAAGGGCGGCAGCCGGCCGGAGGGAGGCTCAGCCGGGGCGGACGCCCGCGTTGGCGGCGGCGGCCACCTGGGCGGGGTGGCTGAGCTCCGGGTGGTGCCCCGCCCCGTGGACGATGGTGACCGGAACGTCGAGGGCGTCCCCGACGAGCGGGTCGTGTTCGCCGGCGACGACGCGTACGGGCACCGGGCAGGTGGCCGTCAGCGCTCGCAGTTCGGCCCGCTCGGCCTGCCGCTGCGCCCGGTCCAGCCGGCGCGCGGTGCGCCGCGCGACGCCGGGACGCCGCAGCTGCGCGACCGCGCTCTCCAGCGCCGGCCCGGCGGTGGTGCCGGGGCCGAGCAGGGCCCTGGCGAGGCGCGGGCCTGAGACCGTCCGCAGAAGAGGGCCGGCGAGCACCGCGGCGCGCAGGTGCCATGGTGGCCGGCGCTGGAGGAAGTGGGGCGAGACGAGCACGAGACCGGCGAGCCGCCCGGGGTGGGCGTGCGCGTGGCGCAGCGCGGGCGCGGCGCCCGCCGAATGTGCCACGAGGACCGGGCGGGTCCGTACGGGAGCCAGGAGCGCGGCGAGCCAGGCAGCGGGGCCGGCGGCGGAAGGGGCGGAGCGGCCGAGCCCGGGAAGGTCGGCGACGAGCCGGCCGGCCCAGCGGCGCAGCGCCTCCCGCACAGGCGGGTGGGCGAGCCCGGCGGCCCCGGCCAGCGCGTCGGCCGACGAGGTGTCATAGCGGTCCTCCGATATGAAGGTCAGCGACTCGGGCTCGGCTCCGGTGAGCGCGCGGGGCAGGCGGCGCACGAGTCCGGCCGGAAGGAGCACGCGCGGTGCGCGCAGGCCGAGGTGCCGGGCCAGCAGCGCCACCAGTTCGGGCAGTTCGGGGGTGGCGTCGTCGAGGACCCAGTGGGCGCGGAAGGGCCCCCGATCATGCTCGGGGACGGCGGCCAGGAAGCGGGCCAGGTGGTCGGCGGTGACCACGGGCACGTACGTGTGCCGGGAGCCGGGCAGCGCCGGGAGCCGTCCCGACCACAGGCGCTCCACCAGGCCGGCCAGGCCGAGGTACTGGCCGGATTCGCCGGTGGCCGAGTGCCCGATCACGGTGGCGGGATTGACCACCGTCAGGGGGATCCCCTGTTCCGCCGCCGCCCGCCGCACCGCGGCGTCCCCCTCGCGCTTCGAGGCCTCGTACGCGCCCAGGCGCCGGTAGAGCCCGGCCAGGTCGTGCTCCGAGGGCGGCTCGGCCGCCCCCACGCGGCATCCGGAGATGTGGACCAGTCGCCGCAGGCGCGGGCGAGCGGCGGCCCAGCGCAGGACGTTCACGGCGCCGTCGACGTTGACCGGCCGGGCCTCGTCGCGGCCCAGGCCGAAGCGGTACACGCCGGCGGTGTTGAAGACGTCCCGTACGGACTCCAGCCGGGTCTCGTCCTCCGGCGCGAGCGCGAGGCCCGGCCGGGTGACGTCGGCCGCGACGGCGGTGAGCCGCTGGTCGCTCACGTCGTGCGCACGCAGCCAGGCGCGCAGATCGGCGGCGCGGGCGGGGCCGCCGCGGACGGTCACGGCGACCGGCCGCCCCGCGGAGAGCAGCTCCGCCACGAGCCACCGGCCCATGAAGCCGGTCGCCCCGGTGACCAGAGTGTCCGGTGGACTCATGATGAACCCTCCCTCTAGACCGATCTACATATTTTGAACCGCAAACGGCCCGCGGTTTCGCGGCTCATCGGGAAGCCGACGACCGCGGCGATGAGGCGCCGCGTCTCAGGCGCCGAGCAGGACCGCCACCGACCGTCGTGCCCGCTCGACGGGCACCAGGCTGCGCCGGGCGCGGGCCAGGACGAGGGCCCCCTCGATCAGGGCGAGCAGGGAGCAGGCCAGGTCCTCGGCCTCCCCCGGTGGTCGACCGTCGGCGACCAGGCGGTCGGCCAGCGCCCGCTCCCAGCCGTCGTAGGCGCCCGCGCAGACCTGCTGGAGCGCGTCGTGGGTGGCCGCCACCTCCAGGGCGACCGTGGCGATCGGGCATCCCTTCGCGTAGCCGGCCGCCTCCATCCGGCCGGCCAGCGCGTCCAGCACGGCGTCGATGAGCGCGGCAGTGCCGGCGGCCTCGTCCGCCAGGCTCCTGATGAGGGCGTCGACCTCCCGGCCGGACGCGGCGACGGCCTCGGCCGCCAGTTGCTCCTTGCCGCCGGGGAAGTGGTGGTAGAGTGAGCCCCTGGGCGCCCGGCCGGCCTCGATAACCTCGTTGAGCCCCGTGCCGTAGTAGCCCCGCTCCTCGACCAGCGTGCGCGCGGCGTCGATGAGCCGCGCCCGCGTCTGCTCCCCCTTGATCGCCATGCCGATAAAGTAGACCGATCTACATATTTTGTCCACCCGCGCGATGGCGCCTCGGATCCGGCCGGGCGCGGTGTGTCTCGCCCCCGGGATGGTTTCGCCGGGTCTGCCGGGGGAACCGGGGCGGACCAGGGCGACGGAGAGGCGGGCGAGATGGCGCGCAGGCTGGTGGCGATCGGCAACCCGGCGGCGGGCGGCGACGACGACGAGACGCGGCAGGCGGTGCTGCGCACGCTGGAGAGCGAGGCCGACGTCGTGGCCCCCGTCGTGGCGGCGCCCGGGGACGTCGGCCGCGTCCTGGCCGCGCACCCCGACCGCGACCCCGTGGTGCTGGGCGGCGACGGCACCCTGCACACGGTGCTGGCGGCCCTCTTCGCCCGCGGCGAGCTCGCCGACCGGCCGGTGAGGCTGATCCCGATGGGCACCGGCAACGACCTGGCGCGTTCCCTGGGCGTCCCGCTGGACCCCGAGAAGGCCGCACTGCTGGTGCTGCGCGGCACCGAGCGGCCGCTCGACCTGCTGGTCGACGACGAGGGCGGGATCGTGATGAACGCCGTGCACGTCGGCGCGGGCGCGCTGGCCTCGCAGCAGGCGGCCCCGCTCAAGCCGGTGCTGCGCCGGGCCGCGTACGCCGTGGGCGCGCTGCTCGCGGGGATCCGCAGCCGGGGCTGGCGGCTGCGGGTGCGCGCCGACGGCGTTGTCGTCGCGTCCGGGCGCCGGCGCGTGCTCATGGTGGGCGTCGGCAACGGCGCCACGATCGGCGGCGGCACCCCGCTGGCGCCGGACGCGCACCTGGACGACGGGCTGGCCGACGTCGTCGTCTCCTTCGCCGTCTCCCCCTGGGCACGGCTCGCGTACGCGCTGCGGATGCGGCGCGGCGAGCACCCCGAGCGCGGCGACGTCGTCACCGTCAGGGCGAGCGCGGTCGTCATCGAGGGCGAGCCCGTGCCGGCCAACGCCGACGGCGAACTGCTCCCGGCCGCGTCCGTCTGGTCCTGGACGGTACGCCCCGGAGCGTGGCGGCTCATCGCGCCGGACCGTGACGCTTGACCCTTGTGAGACCATCGGTCAGGAACGCGTGATGATCGCGCGCCGGCCGGCCCCCGCCCGGACGCGGACGGCCCCGCCGGCGCGCGGTGGATGGGAGGATCCCATGTGGTTGTCCGGCCGGCTCATCGTGGTGTTACCCCTGGTGGCGACGTTCGCGGGCGGGGGTGAGGCCGGCGCGGCGACCGCCGCCGTCCCGCCGCCGGCGATCATCGAGGCCGACTTCCCCGACCCCGACGTCATCCAGGCCGGATCCACCTTCTACGCCTACTCCACCAGCAGCCGGGCCGGCCGCATCCAGGTGGCCGGCGCGCCGTCGCCCACCGGGCCGTGGACCGTACGCGGTGACGCCCTGCCCGACAAGCCGTCCTGGGCGGGCGACGGCGGTTTCTGGGCGCCCGACGTGACCCGCCGCGCGGACGGGCAGTACCTCATGTACTTCACCGGCCCGAGCACCGCGACCAAGCGCATGTGCATCGGCGCCGCGCTGTCGCCCACCCCGCTCGGTCCGTTCCGGCCCATCGGCGACGGCCCGCTCGTCTGCGACCCGGCCGAGGGCGGCGACATCGACCCGTCGAGCTTCGTCGACACCGACGGCACGCGCTATTTGCTGTACAAGAACGACGGCAACGCCGTGGGCAGGCCCGCCATCATCTGGCTGCAGCAGGTGGAGGCCGACGGCGTCACCTTCACCGGGCCCAGGAGGGAGCTCATCCGCAACGACCGCCCGGAGGAGGCCGGCGTGATCGAGGCGCCGGTGCTGGTCAAACGCCCGTCGCAGTACGTGCTGTTCTACTCGGGCGGCTCCTACACCGGCAACTCCTACTTCACCGGCTACGCCACCGCCCCCTCGCTCGCCGGCCCTTACACCAAGGCGTACCGGCCGCTCATGACGACCGGCACCTTCGACGGCGCGGTGCAGGGCCCGGGCGGCACCGACGTGCTGGGCGAGCGCGTCTATTTCCACGGCTGGGTCGGAAACGCGCGCTGGATGTACACGGCGGACCTGGGCTGGGCCGGCGACTATCCCGTCGTGCGCGGCAGCCGGGTCCGCTACGAGGCCGAGCGCGGCACGGTCAACCACGCGGAGGTCCGCACGGGCGCGGCCGGCGCGTCGCAGGGCGCCGTGGTGGCGAAGCTGGACCACGCCGACAGCTGGGTCGACATCAGGGTGTTCGCGCCGGTGGGCGGCGCCTACACCGCGAACGTGGCGTACGCCGCCGGATACGGCGACGCCCAGCACACCCTGACGGTGAACGGGTCGGCGCAGGCCACCGTGGACTACCCCGACCGCGGCTGGGACAACTGGACCCAGGTCCAGGCGACGGTCAATCTGGTCGCGGGGTGGAACACGCTGCGCCTGCGGCACCTGACGCGGTGGGCCGAACTCGACTACGTCGAGCTCGCCTGATCGGGGCCGCCGCCGGCCGCGCGTTCCCTGAGCACGGTCTTCTGGATCTTGCCGGTGGAGGTCTTGGGCAGGTCGCAGAAGACCACCTCCCGGGGCGCCTTGAAGTGGGCGAGGCGCCCCCTGACGTGCTCGACGAGCTCGCCCTCGGTGACGCTCGCGCCGGAGGCCAGGCTGACGTACGCGACCGGCACCTCGCCCCAGTGCGGGTCGGGCCGCGCGACGACGGCGGCCTCCTGCACGGCCGGATGGCTCACCAGAGCGTTCTCCACCTCGACGGAGGCGATGTTCTCGCCGCCTGAGATGATCACGTCCTTGGCGCGGTCGACGACCTGCACGTAGCCGTCGGGGTGGGCCACCGCCAGGTCGCCCGTACGGAACCAGCCGTCGGGCGCGGCCGTGCCGGTGGCGGCCGGGTCGCGGTGGTAGCCCACCATGACGTCGTTGCCGCGCATCGCGATCTCGCCGACGGTCGCGGCGTCGGCCGGCACGTCCTCGCCGTGCTCGTCGACGACCCGGACGCGCTGGGCGATCACGTTGCCGACGCCCTGCCGCGCGGTCAGCGCCGCGAGTTCGCCGGCGTCCAGGCCGGCCCATTCCGGCTGCGGCTGGCAGATGGCCGCGGGCCCGTACGTCTCGGTGAGCCCGTACAGGTGGATCACGTCGATGCCCGCCTGCAGCGCGCGCCCGAGCAGCGCGGGGCTCGGGGGCGCGCCGCCCACGCAGGCGAGCAGGCGCGGGTCGAGGGAACCGGTGGGCGCGTCCTGGTGGGCCAGCAGCGACGTGAGCACGGTCGGGGCGCCGCACAGGTGGGTGACGCGGTGCTCGCGGATCAGGCGCCAGGCCTCCCCCGGCTCCACCTTGGGCAGGCAGACGTGCCGGCCGCCGGCCAGGGTGACCGCCCAGGGGAAGCACCACCCGTGGCAGTGGAACATGGGCAGCGTCCACAGGTAGCCGCTGGCCGCGTCGAGCCTGGCGTGCAGCGCCATCGCCATCGACTGCAGGTAGGCGCCCCTGTGGTGGTAGACGACCCCTTTCGGCCGGCCCGTCGTCCCGCTCGTGTAGTTGATCGACAGCGGCGCCAGCTCGTCCTCCACCGGGACCAGGAGCGGCTCTGCGCCGGCGCGCAACGCGTCGTACGCGGCGGGGGGCACCAGCAGCGGGCGTGCCGCGCTCGTGGCGGCCGCCGCCCGCGCCGCCGCGGCGAGGCCGTCGTCGTGCAGGAGCACGGACACCTCGGCGTGGTCGAGGATGTACGCCAGCTCGCCGGGCGACAGGCGGATGTTCATCGGCACCAGGACGGCGCCGCCCGCCGGCACCGCGAAGGTCGCCTCCAGCAGCATGTGGCCGTTGGCGGCGAGCACGGCCACCCGGTCGCCGGGTCGCACCCCCGCCCCGGCCAGGCCGCCGGCGACCTGGCGCACCCGCTGCCACAACTCGGCGTAGGTGAGCGTCAGCGCGCCGTCGAGCACCGCGGGGCGCCGCGCGAACACGGTCGCCGACCGTTCGAGGAAGCTCGTCGGGGTCAGCGGCTCGAACGACAGACCGGACATCCGTCCCTCCTGCCTGGGCTGTGCGAAAGGGCTGCCTGATCGATCGTCGCACGGCGGGGCCGCGCCGCGGGAGACCGCACCATCCGCCGGACGACCTCCCTATATGGCGCCCTTAAAGCGGATTTATATCGCTCCTTTCTACGCTGGCGGAATGTCGAGTGTTGAAGACCGCTCACTGGCGGGGCGCTACCGCCTTCTCTCGCCGATAGGCACCGGCGGCATGGGCACGGTCTGGCGCGCGCACGACGAGCGGCTGGACCGGGAGGTCGCGATCAAGGAGGTACGTCTCCCGCCCGAGCTCGGCCCCGGCGAGCGCGCCGAACTCTGCGCCCGCATGGTGCGGGAGGCGCAGGCGGCCAGCCGGCTCAAGCACCCGGGCATCGTCACCGTGCACGACGTGCTCACCAGGGACGACCGCCCGTGGATCGTCATGCGGCTGCTGCGCGGCCGGCCGCTCGACCGGGTGATCCGCGACTCGGGGACGCTGCCCGTGCGCCGGGTGGCGCGGCTCGGCCTCGGCGTGCTGGACGCGCTCGCCACCGCCCACGCCGCGGGCGTGCTGCACCGCGACATCAAGCCGGGCAACATCTTCCTCGGCGAGGACGGCGCGCCGGTCCTGACCGACTTCGGCATCGCCACGGTCGAGGGCCAGGCGACGATCACCCAGTCGGGGATGCTGGTCGGCTCCCCCGGCTACATCGCCCCCGAACGGCTGCGCGGGGAACGCCCCGGCCCGCAGTCGGACCTGTGGTCGCTGGCCGCGACGCTGTACGAGGCGGCCGAGGGCGAGCCCGCGCACCCGGGCGGCGACGCGATGGCGGTGCTGGCCAGGGTCCTCACCGAGGAGGCGCGACCGCCGCGGCGGTCGGGGCCGCTCGGGCCGCTGCTGACCCGCATGCTGGCGCGCGAGCCCGCCCAGCGCCCGGCCCCCGAGCTGGTACGCCGCACGCTGGCGAGCGTCGCCGAGGACGCCGAACCGCCGCCGCTGCCCGCGCCCGCCGCCCTTCCCGCCGGGCGGAGCACCCGGCCGTTTCCCGGGATGGACGGGCGCCGCCGGCGGCTGGGCCTGGCCGCGGGCGCGGCCGCCCTGCTCGTCGTGGCCGGCACGCTCGCCGTCACGAACCTGCGGGGGGAGGAACCCCCTCCCGTGGCCTC
>NZ_SMKO01000244.1 GCF_004348685.1 Nonomuraea deserti
CTCTCCAAAAAAGGTCTGAACCCAACTAAATAAAGGAATCCGTCAAAACCGACCATGTCGGTCGACGGGGTTGTGCATCATGCACTGGCTTTTAACACACTGTTGAGTTCTCAAGAAACGCACGCGTCCATCCTCACCAAAACCCCGAACCCGGGATCCTCGCTCAGAGGCGTTCATTTCGTTGTGTCTTAACTCTTCCAGCCGTTCAAGTCTCTGTCAAATTGACCGGACCTGCACAACCTGCGGGAATTAAGCGCCGCCCCCTTTCGGAGACAACCCCTCTAACTTACCAGCCCGTCCGAACTGATGCGAAGTCATGCCGGACGACCTTGAAGGTAGTGGGATTTGCCGGGCATCTCCGAGGCTCCGAGGAACCTCCAGACCGCCCTGCGCGAAGCAACTCTAGCAGCCTGTGGCGCCTGCTTCGGCCCACTGAGGTAATCGGATGGTTCTTCCCTTGCCAGCGGACGCCCAAACCTCGCCGATGAACTCCCCTGGCGACGTCGCGGCGCAAGCCGACGGCAAGCCATCCGCAATCGCCTGCCGGTACGAATGTACCTACGAGCAGACTGCGCTCTCGGAGGTGTCCGCCATGACCCGCTCGGAGTTCGACGACATCCGCGCCTTCCTCGCCGATGAGACGACCCAAGCCGGAGACCTGCTGAGCATCGCCAGGATGCTGATCGACGACCTCGAGCAGTCCCGCATGCGCGAGGCCATCCTGCGCACCCACTACCTGCGCCTGCTGACGTCCGCACGGGCGACCGTGGCCGCCGACGCCACGCACGCGCCGGATCCCATGGCGTTCCTCAAGCACGAGCTGGCCGAACACGGCCAGTTGCCTCAGGGCGACGAGACGGTGCAACGCGTCCTTGCCGACGCCACGACAGCGGCCGCGCTGCTCGCGTGCCTGGAGGAGTCACCTCAGCGGCTCCGTCGGCGCGGCGTGCGCCTGCGGCGCTGCGTCGGTACGGGCAGGACGCTCCCCCGCTGAGCCGACCCGCCAAAAGGGCCCCGCCGCGGTGACCCGATGACGACTCCCGGCATACCCGCCATTGGCGGACCGGCTGCAAGACTGCACATATGTGGCAGCGAGGGCTGAACTGGGCAGCAATCCTCCTCGTCGGGATATTCGGCCTGATGTGGGTCGGCATCGTTGTTTACGCCGACCACTTCTCGTCCCTGTGGATGCGCGTCGTGCAGGTCGTCTTCGGGTTTGTGCTACTCGGCTGGGCCGTGCAGAAGGCGATCCAGATGATCAATAAGGCCTGAGCGCCATGGACGACAACCTCTACGAGATCGGCCAGGACATGGGGGACGACCTCCAGCTGTCGATCATCGACATGTACCGCGATCGGCTGCCCTATCTGCACCGCGTCACCGAGATCGACGACGAGGTCTCACGGGGCATCTCGCGTTGGGTCAGTGAAGAGGACCTCCGGGACTCCGACACGTACGTGAACCCGCTCGACGAGCCGGACGCCTACGCGGACCCGGAAGAGTGGAACCGGTGACCCCCGGCCGGCTCAAGGCTGGTACGGCGGCGCCACTCCCCACCCCCAGCTGGGCACGGGCGCCTGCGGCGGAGGCTCCGCGCCCGGCTGGGAGTTCTGTACGGCCAGCCGGTTGCCCCACTCGATGTAGCCGGCGAACGCCGCCCTGAACTCCGGATCGTCCGGCAACCCCACCTCGTCGGCAGCGTCCATGAGCAGGCTGACCCACCTGCGGCGTTGCGGCTCCGTGATCGCCTTGCCCAGGTGATGGCGGAGCATGTTGGGGTATCCGCCGCGCTCCTTGGTGTACCGGTCGGCGCCACCGAAGACCTCGCTGAGCCACATCGCCACATATTTCGGATGATCGGCGTCCATGTCTGCGAACAGTGGCCCGATCAGGTCGTCTTTGACGACACTGCGGTAGAAACGTCTCGGTCAACCGCTCGAGGGCGTCGACTCCGCCGGCCTATTCGTAGATCGTGGGAAGTGCCTCCTCAGACATGTAATGATGTAATCACATGAGTGGACAACGAGACCAGGCTGGGCGGTGAACATTTCGGGAGAAACGAAAAAGTCCCCGGCCACCGGGTGATCCGGCGACCGAGGACTTTCTTTGGTAGCGGGGACAGGATTTGAACCTGCGACCTCTGGGTTATGAGCCCAGCGAGCTACCGAACTGCTCCACCCCGCGTCGTCGTGCTTTATAAGCGTATCGGCGGCGCGGGGTGGGCGCAAATTGATTGCGCTAAGAGGTGTCTCCCGCCTGTGATCCGGAGGGTGACGGGGCGACTGACGGCGGCGCTGAGGCCGGCGGCGAGCTGGTGCCTGTGGGCGTCGCAGACGGCGTGGCCGACGGTGAAGGGCTCGGCGTGCCCGTGGGCGCCGGCTCTTGCTTGTTGGCCCCTTCCAGCGTCTTCAGGGCCTCCTCCAGCCGCTTCTGGGCGTCGCCGTAGGCGTCCCAGTCGGGCGGGCTCGCCTGCAGGGCCTTCTGCGCGTCGTCGTACGCCTTCTTCGCGTTGGCGATCGCCGAGTTGAGCGCCGTGTTGGCCTGGTTGGGCTGGGTTTGTTGCTCGTTCTGCTGTTGCTGTTGCTGTTGCTCGCCGCCGAAGACCTCCTGCAGCGCCTCCTCCAGCGTGCGGGCCACACCGATCTTGGAGCCGAACGACACCAGGATGCGCTGCAGGATCGGGTATGGCTCCTGGCCGCCGCCCGCGGCCACCTGGATGTAGACCGGTTCGACGTAGACCAGGCCGCCCGCGTACGGGAGCGTCAGCAGGTTGCCGTAACGCACCGAGGACGCACCGACTCCCAGCAGGTTGAGCTCACCCGCGAACCGGCTCTGGAAGGCGTTCTGCGCCTGGCCGGGGCCCGGGATGGGCGTGCTGGACGGCATGCGGAGGATGCGCATCCGGCCGTATCCGGAGCCTGACGACGAGTCGACCGCCATGAACGCCGCCAGGTTGGGCCCCTGCCGCGGCACGAAGGTCGTCGTCAGCGAGAACGTCGGCGAGCCGCCCGGCATCGTGGTGGTCAGGTAGTAGGGCGGCTGCTTGACGTTCTGCTCGCCCTGCGTCGGGTCGTTGGGGACGTTCCAGAAGTCCTGGCCGCTGTAGAAGGCGGCGGGGTCGGTGATGTGGTAGCGCGAGAGCGTGTAGCGCTGCACCTTGAACAGGTCTTCCGGGTAGCGCACGTGGCCGCGCAGGTCGGCGCTCATCTCCGAGGCCGGGCGGATGACGCCCGGGAAGGCGTTGCTCCAGGTCTTGAGCACCGGGTCGTTGTTGTCCCAGGCGTAGAGCTTGACCGTGCCGTCGTAGGCGTCGACCGTGGCCTTGACGGAGTTGCGGATGTAGTTGATCTGGTCGCGCGGCTGCTGGGCGATCACACGACGGTCGGTGGACGTGTCGCGCGTCATGTCGCCGAGGCTCTCGCTCTGAGAGTAGGGGTAGTCGTTGGACGTCGTGTAACCGTCGAGGATCCAGGTGACACGCCCATCGATGATCGCCGGGTAGGGGTTGCCGTCGAGCGTGAGGAACGGCGCGACCTGCTCGACCCTGTCACGCGGGTGACGGACGTAGAGGATCTTGGAGTTGTCGTTGATGTCGCCCGACAGCAGGATGTTCGCCTCGCTGTACTTGGCGGCGTAGACGAGCCGGTTGATGAACGAGCCGACGGGCACTCCGCCCTTGCCGGTGTATGTGGTGTTCTTCTGGCCCGTGCCGCCCGTCTCCGGGTAGTCGAGCTCCTGCGGGTTGTTGGGGTTGCCGCCGGCGATGACGTATTCGGAGGACGAGGGGTCCTCGCCGAAGTAGATGCGCGATTCCTTGAGCTTGGCGCTGTTCACCAGCGGGCCCGTGACCGGCATGTCCTTGGCGTCGTAGGCGGGCAGACCGCTGGAGTCGACCTGGTTGCCGGGCGCGGCGACGAAGCCGTAGCCGTGGGTGTAGACCAGGGCCCGGTTGATCCAGTTGTTCTGGTCCTGCGGCGGGCTGGTCAGCTCGCGCACGCCGACGATGTGGTCGGTCAGCTTGCCCGTGTTGTCGGGATAGCGGTCGACGTCGAGCGTGTCGGCGAAGCTGTAGAAGCCGCGGATGCGCTGGGTCTGCTCGTACGTCGAGGACACGAGCGCCGGATCGAGCAGCCGCACGCCGGAGACCGAGGCGTCGCCGTTGGTGTCGACCTTGGCCGGGTCTGCCTGGGCGTTGTAGGTCTCGACCTCGGTCTTGTCGACGTTGTACGCCTCTCGCGTGGCCTGGATGTTGCGCTGGATGTAAGGGGACTCCTTACCCTGCTGGTTGGGCTTGACCTGGAACTGCTCGACCAGCGCCGGGTAGACGCCGCCGATCAGGATGGCCGAGAGCACGAGCAGGCCCGCGGAGACCCCGGGCAGCATGCCGCCGGGCCGGAACACGCCGGCGAAGAACAGGGCGGCACAGATCAGGGCGATGATCGCGAGGATGGTCTTGGCCGGCAGGACGGCGTTGACGTCGGTGTAGGAGGCGCCGTGCACGAATCCGCGGTCGGAGAAGACCAGGCCGTAGCGGTCGACGAAGTAGGCGACGGCCTTGAGCAGCAGGAAGGAGCCCAGCAGCACGGACAGGTGCGTGCGGGCGGCCCTGGAGGCGTGGACGCCGGGCGACTGCAGGCGGAACCCGCCGTAGAGGTAGTGGGTGATCGCCGCGAGGATGATGGAGATGATCACCGCGGTGAACAGGAAGTTGAGCCCCATCCGGATGAACGGATAGTCGAACATGAAGAACGAGATGTCCTTCTTGAACAGCGGGTCCAGCTTGCCGAACGCCTCGCCGTTGATGAACTTCAGCCACGTCTGCCACTGGCCGGCGAACGAGGAGCCGGAGAAGAGCGCGAGCAGCCCCATGCCGACGATGAAGATGAGTTTGCGGTGGGGGTCGAGCGCCATGCGGTAGCGGTCGGCGCCGCTGCTCCCGCCGAACACCGCGGGCCCGAACATCGGCCGCATCCGGAAGGCCAGCAACATGTTGCCGCCGGCGATGCCGACCATCAGCGCCGCTCCGACCAGGAACAGCACGATCTTGGTCAGCAGCACCGTGGTGAAGACCGACGTGTAGTTCGTCGCGTCGAACCACAGGTAGTCGGTGTAAAAACCAGAGAAGAGAAAGAACAGGGCAACGATCACCACAAGGGCGATCGCCACAGGCAGAAGCAGTCGCGGTCGGCGGGGCAAGCGCATCGCCCTGCCGGCTCCTGGGGTCCGGAAGCTCAAGGCCAACCCCTCGTCGTCATGAAAATCGGTCCGTGACTGGCAACCTACACCGCTGTGCCAGCCCTACGACTAACGCACGGGCCTTGCCGAAAGTTTCATCCAGCGTCACAAGCGGGCACGTTGCCCTTACCCGTGCGCAGCGCGTCCAGCGCCAGCACCGCGTTGTGGAGAGTGTCGGCCTTGACCAGGCGGAGACCGTCGGGGACGGCTTTCATGGCCTCGGCGCAGTTGTCGGCGGGCGTCAGGAAGACGGTGGCGCCCGAATCCTTCGCCCCGACCATCTTCTGGGCGATGCCGCCGATCGCCCCGACCTCGCCCGTCGGCTGGATGGTGCCGGTGCCGGCGATCCGCTTGCCCCCGGTGAGCTCGCCAGGGGTGAGCTTGTCGAGTATGCCGAGCGAGAACATCAGCCCGGCACTGGGCCCGCCGACGTCGCCCACGTTGATGTCGACGTCGAAGGGGAACTTGTACTTGGCCTGCATCAGCACGCCCACCAGGGTCTGCCCCTCCGGGCCCGCGATCGTCGGCACGGTGACGTCGAGCTTTTCCTTGCCCCTGGTGACGTTGAAGACGACGCTCTCGCCCGGCTTGTGGGCCTTGACCGCGTCACCCACGACGTCGACGTTTTTCGCCGGCTTGCCGTCGACGGAGTTGATCTCGTCGTCCTTGCGCAGCTTGCCCTCGGCGGGCTTGCCCTTTTCCGTGGACACGACCGTCACGACCATGCTGTAGGGGATCTTGAGCTCGTTGAGCGCGGCGGCGGTGGCCGAGTCTTGGGAGTTGGACATCTCGACCGTGTTTTCCTCCTCGACCTCCTTGGGGTCACGGTCGGGAGCGAAGATGGTCTCCTGCGGCACCACCGCGACGGTCGGGTCGATCCAGCCGCGCAACGCGGTCAGCAGGTCGATCTGGGCGGCGGGACCGCCCTGGTAGGCGACCGTGACCAGGCTCAGCGCGCCCTTGGTCGCATAGGTCTGCCGGCCCTTGACCGAGATCACGGGCTTCTTGTCGACCTCGCCGATGGTGTTCTCCGTCGGGCCGGGGCTCAGCACGACGTAGGGGACCTCCTGGAACGCGCCCACCACGCCGAGAGCGAGCACGAGGAACCCCGACAGCAGCAGGGTCAGGGCGCGTCGTGACATGGTGGAAAGCCTATTCGCCGGCACCGACCCATTCGGTCTCGCCGTCGGCGAATGACTGGTGTTTCCAGATCGGGACGTGCGCCTTCAGATCGTCGATCAGCCGGCGCGAGGCCTGGAACGCCTCGTCACGATGGGGCGCGGCCACCGCGACGATCACGGCCGTGTCGCCCAGCGCCAAGTCGCCCACACGGTGGACGGCGGCCAGCGCCGTCACGGGGAAGTCGGCGGCCACCTTCTCGGCCACCTGCCGCAGCTCGGCCTCGGCCGAGGGGTGCGCCGAATAGGAGAGCCGGGTCACCGGCTTTCCGTGGTCCTGCTCGCGGACGGTGCCCACGAAGATCGTGGTGCCGCCGGCGGCGTGGTCGCCCACGGCGGCCAGCACCTCGTCCACGGACAGCGGGGTCTCACGAATGCCGAGCAACCGGATGACGTCCACGGAAAGAGACTACCAACAAGAAACCTGCCCGCTGGCCTGCCGCTCCAATGTCGTGCCTGGTCAGGCACGTTGCAGCAGATCACCTGGGAGTTTTCCCACCGCTTTCACTGGCGCCTCTTCTTTCGCACCTGGCGGACGATCGCGGCGGTGCCGATCACGGCGACGGTGGCGCCGGCGGCGGTGAGCGTCGCCTCCTTGACGGGCAGGCGCCTGCCTACCACGGTCGTCCTGTTCTCGCGCAGCTCCAGGAGCTGCTCGAACGCCGCCTCGTTGGTCCACGCCGGTTTCCAGCCCGCCTCGCGCAGCGCCGTGCAGTCGACCACCCACGGGTAGACGACGTAGTGCAGGTCGGTCGCGGGCGCCGGGGTGATGCCGAGCCGGTGCAGGCGCTGCGCCGTGCCGAACGTCAACCCCGCGGGCAGCTCGAACCTGCGGATGCCGGACATCTCCTCGACCTGCTCCTGCTCCATCCACCCGTCGCACCCGACCGCCACCACGCCCGTGACGGCTCCGCGCGCCGCCAGCTCCAGCGCCGAGAGCAGGTCGTCGATGTGGCAGAACTGCCAGTGAGGGCTGCAGCCCTTCACGGTCAGCAGCCTGGGCGACTCGAAGTGACGGGTGATCACCGTGTCGACGCCGGGGCCGACCACCGCGGCCGGGCGCAGCACGGTCACCTCGAGGCCGGGATGGCTGCGCAGCGACCTGCGTACGAGCGACTCGATCTCCAGGAAGTCGCCGACGACGCCGGTGTCGGGCTCTGCCGTGACCGGGGCGTCCTCGGGCAGGGGCACCTCGTTGTCGGGCGCGGCGCCGTACACCATCGCGCTCGTGACCAGCACCACGCGGCGGACGCGCGCCGCGGCGCAGGCCGTCAGCACGGTCTGGGCGGCGCGCAGGTTGTACGCGCGCCGCTCGCCGGGGTCGGAGTCGACGGTGTAGTCGCCGGCCAGATGAACGAGGACGTCGATGTCGGAGATGCGGTTCGCCAAGAGCGGATCTCGTACGTCGAGCACTCTCCAGGTGGCCTCACCGACGTCGCCGCGCTGCTCGTCAATGGCCACCACCCTGCGGAAATCCGCGGAGGATACGAGCCTAGCGAGCAGCTCGCGGCCGAGGCCGGAGGCCGCGCCGGTGACGGCTACGACGGGTTGACGCGGGCGTTTCGAGGTAGGCACCAGGTCCTCACTTTGCACTGATCCGCCGTAGGACGACTAACGTGGCGGATGTGGACTCCTCCATCCTGCACGAGGTAGAGCGGTGACTGACCTGCCAGGTCGCGAAAACGACCCTAACGAGAACCCGTTCGCCATGTTCGGCAACCCTGAGCAGATGGCTCAGGCGATGCGCCAGTTCGCCGACATGTTGTCGGCGCCGCAGGGTTCAGGCCCTGTCAACTGGGACATGGCCAAGAACATCGCCCGGCACTCCGTGGCCGCCGAGGGCGATCCGAGCGTCATGGAAGGCGAGCGCCGGCAGATCGTCGAGGCGCTCAGCCTGGCCGACCTGTGGCTGAACGAAGCGACGACGCTGCCCAGCGGCGTGTCCAAGCCGCAGGCCTGGAGCCGGTCCGAGTGGATCGAGAACACGATCCCGATCTGGCGAAAGCTTTGCGAGCCCATCGCCGAACGCATGGTCGAGACCATGGGCGGCGCGCTCGGGGGCTCGGGGCTGCCTCCCGAGGCCCAGCAGATGGCCGGGCCGCTGATGGGCATGCTCAAGCAGATGGGCGGCATGATGGTCGGCCAGCAGATCGGGCAGGCGATCGGCTCGCTGGCCCGCGAGGTGGTCGGCACCACAGACATCGGGCTGCCCCTGTCCGACACGGCCGCGCTGCTGCCCGGCGGCATCGCGTCGTTCAGCGAGGGCCTCGAAGTGCCGTCCGACGAGATCAGGCTCTACCTGGCGCTGCGTGAGGCCGCGCACCACCGGCTGTTCCAGCATGTCCCGTGGTTGCGCTCGCACCTGCTCGGCGCGGTCGAGGAATACGCCAGGGGCATCACCGTCGACACCTCCGCCCTCGAAGAGCAGATCCGCGGTCTCGACATCAACAACCCCGAGGCCATCCAGGAGGCGCTCAGCGGGGGCAACCTGCTCAAGCCCGAGGAGACCGAGCGGCAGAAGGCCGCCCTGGCGCGGCTGGAGACCATGCTCGCCCTGGTCGAGGGCTGGGTGGCCACCGTGGTCGACCAGGCCGCCCAGGGCAAGCTGCCCTCCGCCGTGGCCCTGGCGGAGACCGTGCGCAGGCGGCGCGCCACCGGCGGTCCCGCCGAGCTCACGTTCGGCACCCTCGTGGGGCTGGAGCTGCGGCCCAGGCGCTTGCGCGAGGCGGCCGCGCTGTGGCGCGCGCTGGAGAGCGAGCGGGGGGTCGACGGGCGCGACGGCCTGTGGTCACACCCCGACCTGATGCCGACGGCCGCCGACCTCGACGACCCCGAGGCGTTCGTACGCGGCGAGCAGGCCTGGGACATCTCCCAGCTGGAGGCCAAGCCGGACGACGAGGGTGAGGACGGCAGGAGTTGAGCCTGCACGGCGACGCCGTGGCGGTGCTGTCCGGCTGGACGGCGCCCACGCCCGAGGAAGAGGCGCTGCGCACGGAGTTCCTCGAGCACCTTCGCACCCACGACGACGCGATGATGCGCGCCTGCGTGCCGGGGCATCTGACGGCGACGACGGCCGTGCTGTCGCACGACGGCTCCCAGGTGCTGCTCACCCTGCATCCGAAGGCCAAGATGTGGCTGCCGATGGGTGGCCACTGTGAGATCTCCGACGTGTCGCTCGCCGACGCGGCGCTGCGGGAGGCATGGGAGGAGTCGGGGATCTCCGGGCTCGAGTTGCTTCCCGGGCCGCTCGCCGTCGACAAGCACGTCGTGTGGTGCCATCCGCCGCACAGCTGGCATCTCGACGTCGAGTACGCGGCCGTGGCCCCCGAGGGGGCCGAGGCCGTGATCAGCGAGGAGTCGCTCGACCTGCGCTGGTTCCCTGTCGACGAGATCCCCGAGCTGTCCGACGAGGCGACGCGGCGACTGGCCGCGCGCGGACGGGACGCGCTCGGCTCGCGAGCACTTGGCTAGAGTCCTCTTGGGTCGTTCCAAAGGGGGCTTGCGTGGAGACTTCCGCCGTCGGCGGCACGATCGTGGTGCCGGAACGCAAACGGCGCAGATTTCCGGCGACGGCGTTCACCTGGCTGGCCGTGACCCCGTTCGCCGCCTGGGCCCTCGCCAGGGTGGCCGGACTGGAGCGCGGGTCACTGCCCACGCAGCTCATGACCGCGACCCCGTACGCGGCGGCGGGCTCGCTGATCCCCCTGCTGATCGCCGCGGTCGGGCGCAAGCGAGCCGCGACCGCCGTCGCGCTGCTCGCCACGACCGCACTCGGCTTCAGCGTGCTGCCCAGGGCGCTGGGCACCGCGGACGCCACGGCGGGCCGGCCGCTCAAGGTCATGACGATCAACATGTTGTTCGGCAGGGCCGACGTGGCGACGATCATGCGGCTCGTACGGGAGTTCGGCCCCGACGTGCTGAGCACGCAGGAGCTGACGCCAGGGGCCGTCTCCGACCTGGACGCGGCCGGGCTCAAGGAGATCATGCCGCACCGGGTGCTGGAAGCCGAGTGGAGCGCCGGGGGCAGCGGGCTCTACTCGAAGTACCCGATGCAGGAGCTGCCCGACGTGATGCCGCAGATCGGGCACCGCATGCCGGCCGCGCTGGTCTCGGTGCCCGGCGGTGCGCCGATCGAGTTCGTCGACGCGCATCCCTATCCGCCGCTAGGCCGTAATTACGCCGACTGGAACGAGGCGTTGGCGGCGTTCCCCTCCGCCTCGCGCGAGCGGGTGCGGATCCTGGCGGGCGACTTCAACGCCTCCATCGACCACGCGCCCATGCGCTCGTTGCTGGCTCGCGGCTACAAAGACGCGGCCGACCAGGTGGGGGCCGGCCTGATCCCCACGTGGCCGGCCAACAAGCGGGTGCCGCCGATCATCACCATCGATCACGTGCTGGTCGACCAGCGGGTCGGGGTCAAGGAGGTCAGCGTGCACGACGTGCCGGGCACCGACCATCGTGCCCTGCTGGCCGAGCTCACCGTGCCCTGAGTCAGCGCGCCGCGATCAGGGCTCGCGTGTTGTCCCAGCCTTCGAGGCCGGGGTCGAGGCCTTCGACGTCGTCGCGGGTGCGCAGGCGGTGCCAGCCTGGGGTGGTGGCGACCCTGCGCGGCCCAGGAGCCTGGGCGCGCAACGTGGCCACCACGTCGGCGTCGTCGAGGTCGGGGTCGGCCCAGCCGGGTGCGGGAAGCGCGCAGGCCAGTGCCACGGCTCCGCCGCGCTCCGCCGGGCAGATCGTGATCTCGGCCCTGCCCAGCTCCCTGAACAACTTCCCGACCAGCAGCGGAGGAAGATCAGGGGCGTCCGCGGCGATCACGGCGGCCTGGTCGGCGTCCAGGCGGGCGAGGATGCTCTTCAGCGGCTCGTCCTCGTCGATCACGATGACCTCGGTGCCCGGCCAGACGATCTCGTCGAGCTCGGGCACGCTGGTGATCAGGACCGGGGTGACGAGCTCCAGCCCGGCGACCATCTCGTAGGTGTCTTCCGCCATCGCCTCGAGGAAAACCGCCGGGTCGACGCCCGGGGGCGCCGCCTGCGACATGCGTCGTCGTGCCAGGACCGCGGCTATGCGCGTCAACACTCCTCCGGTGCCGTGTGGGCCGCGGCGGAGAATCCCTCAAGGAACCCGCGCGCCCGCTCCGCCTTCGGATACTGTTCTACCAGCGCCCAGAACTTGGGGCCATGGCTGGGCACCAGCAGGTGCACCAGCTCGTGGATGATCACGTAGTTGATGACCCATTCTGGCAGGCCCTTGATCCGGGTCGAGATCCTGATCGTGCCGTTCTCCGGGGTGCACGAGCCCCACCGGTGCTGCTGGTTGTCGACCCAGCGCACGCTCACGGGGTCGGGCTTGCCGTCGAGATATCTGGCCGACAGCTCCTTGGCCCGCTCGAGCAGAGCCTCGTCCGTCGGCCGTCGCCGGCGCTCTTTCGCGGCCAGCCGATCCAGCATCCGGCTCACCCATTCATCCGCGTCTTCGCCGCTCAGCCAGGCGGGCAGGAGCACGATCGTCTTGTCACCGTCGCGGTAGGCGGAGACCGTACGCCTGCGACGAGAACTGCGACGAACCTCGACTGTCTCGGGGGGCACATATGCACGGTAGCCGAGACTGACGAAATTCCACAGAGGGTGGACGTTGTTTCTGCTGGTCAGATGATTAAGAGCCGGTGAATTTGGGCACGCGCCTTTCCCGATGCGCCGCCAGGCCCTCGATCATGTCGGACGATGCCATGGTCACCGGCTGTGCCAGGGATTCCCACCTCAACGCGGCTTCCAGGTCCTGATGGTCTTGGTTCAGGGCTACTTTCGTGAGTCTTGTGGCTATGGGTGCGTTCTTCGCGATCTTCCCGGCGATGGACCGTACTTCCGACATAAGGTCATCTTTCGGGAAAGATTCATTTACTAGCCCTTTAACCGATGCTTCCGCACCTGTCACCGTACGGCCGGCCAGGAGCATCTCCCGCGCCAGGCCTGTGCCCGCCCTTCTGGGCAGCAAATACGTGGCCGCCATACCGGGATGAAGGCCGAGCGACGTGAACGGGGCCAGCAGTTTGGCGTCGTCGGCGGCGTACACGAGGTCACAGGCCAGCGCCACGCACAGACCCGCGCCGACGGCGGGGCCGTTGACTGCGGCGACCGTGGGGACCTCGAGCTCGGTGACCATGAGCCAGGTGCGGTAGAAGTCGAGCATGCGGTCGCGCAACAACGGCACGGCCTCCGCGCCGCGATCGCCGATCCACGACAGGTCGCCGCCGGAGGAGAACGCGGTGCCCGCCCCGGTGATCACGACGCAGCGGACGTCGCGGTCCTTGGCCAGCGACGACATCGTCGCGCGCCATTGGGCGGTCATGGCGTCGGTCATCGCGTTGCGCATGTCGGGGCGATTGAGGGTGACGAGGACGACTCCGTCGTCATGGTGATCAACCAGGAGCTCGGTCATGCCGGGAAGCGTAACCCGGGTGATCCCCACGCCCGTACTGGCCCCACGCTCCTCCTTGATCCCCACGCCCGTACCGTCTCCACGCCCGCGCCGCCGGACCGGGCGGTTCTGCTTCGGAACGAACTCCCGGGGGACAGGTCGAAGCGGCGGGTTGTCCACAGTCGCTCCGGCAGGTCCGTGGTTATCCACAGCCACCGAGGAATCCGTACGGGATCTTGCCGTCGCGTGCGAGCCTTCCCGCCATGAGGCCACGTGTGAAGCCCGCCCTCCGGCGCATCATCCGCGACGAGCACACCCTCCAGCTCGGTGTGCACCCCCTCAGGGCCGTCATGCTGAGCGGGCTGACCCGCCAGGTCCGCGCATGGATCGAGAGTCTCGACGGCACCCGCGACCTGGAGCGGGTTCTGCGCGAGGCGGCCCGCGCAGGTCTCGAAGAAGACCGAGCCCGTTCCCTGCTCGACCAGCTCGTCCTGGAAGGAGCACTCCACGACGCCTCCGCAGGCCCTGGCGCCCTGCGTGACCTCCCGCTGGCCGAGCGAGACCGATTGCGGCCGGATCTCGACGCCCTCGATCTGGCCTCGACCTCGCCGGAAGGCGGGATCGCAGTGCTGGAGCGGCGCAGGGACAGGCGGGTGCGGGTCTATGGCTGTCTCTTATACAACTCTGACGCTGCCG
>NZ_SMKO01000245.1 GCF_004348685.1 Nonomuraea deserti
GAGACAGCCCTGCCGCCCCCGCCCGCGGGCCCGCGGAAGGTGGCCGTCGAGTCGGTCACCGCCGTCTGCCCCGGCACGAAGGGCGAGCACGTCGACGTCTACCTGCCCGACGCGCTCAACCGCGAGAAGATGGACGCCGAGCCGTACGTGACGAAGGGCCCCGGCGCGCTGGAGGCCGGCTACCTCACCCGCGCCACCAAGGGCGGCGGGCGAGGGCTGGCCGGAGTGCGCTGCACCGAGCCCGGTCAGGAGACCTGGCTGGTCGGCCCCGGCCCCGCAGACGCCGACGTACGCCTCCATCTCACCAACGCCGACAAGGCGCCCGCGCTGACCGACGTCCAGGTCCACGCGGCGGAAGGGCTCGTCTCCGGCGACAAGGGGATCGGGCTGGAGCTCGCGCCCGGCGAGCACCGGGAGATCGACCTCAAGACGCTCGCCCCCTCGGCCGACATCATGGCCGTGAGCGTCACCACCGTCTTCGGCCGGGTCGCCGTCGCCGCCAGGACCACCCTCGACACCGGCGGCGCCGACTGGATCCCCGCCACCGCGCCGCCCGCGACGCGCGTGGTCGTCCCCGGCATCCCCGGCGGTGGCGGGCGCAGGGAGCTCCTCGTCGCCGCCCCCGGCGAGACCGACGCCGTCGTGCGGCTCAAGGCGGTGAGCGAGGACGCGGAGTACGCGATGAAGGGCCGCGAAACCCTCGACGTGCCGGCCGGCGGCGTGGTCGCCCTCGACGTCACCACCGGCCTCGGCGGCTCCTCGGGCGCCCTCGTCCTCACCTCGCCCGTGCCGATCGTGGCCGGCGTCGTCATCACGGGCACCGGCGGCCGCTCCGACGTCGCCTTCACCGCGGGCACGTCCTCACTGGACCTGGGCAGCGCGGTGGCGGGCAACCGCGCGGGCTCCCGCCTGGTCCTCACGGCGCTCGGCGGGCCCGGCAAGGTGCGGGTGCGGGCGGTGCCGGACGGCGACGCGTTCGACGTGGAGGTGCCGGCGGGGCGGACGAAGAACGTCAAGCTCAAGGCGAAGGGGAACTTCGCCGTGGTGGTCACGCCCGTATCGGGGGAGGTCTACGGGGGACGCGTGGTGGAGGAACGCCTGAAGAGCGGCCTGCTGCTCACGGCCCAGCCACTGTCTCCTGCCCGCATGTGGACCCTGCTCCCGCCCCTCACCGACACCTCCCGCGTGGTGGTGCCCTGAGCCAGGAGGCCTCAGCCGCGGTCGTCGTAGCCCGGGTCGACGGTCTCGGGGGCCAGGCCGAGCAGGGTGGCGACCTGCTCCACGACGGTGTCGTGCACCATGGCCCCCAGCGTGTCGCGGTCGCGGGCCCGTGCCTCCAGCGGACGCCGGTAGACCACGATCGAGGCGGGGTTGGGGCCGGCGGCCGCGTCGGCGCGGCCGAACGGGATCGGGTCGGAGCTCAGCTGCGGCCCGTCGCCCAGCTCGCTCAGCGGCGGCACCTCTTCCACCGCGAACTCCACCGCCGACAACTGGCGCTCCCACCGGGGCCTGAGCCGGTCGACCGCGTCGAGCACGAGGTCGTCGAAGCGCTCGCTGCGGGACTTGGCCATGGGGACGTGGGAGGGGGCGAGCGGGCCGCGGAGACCGCGACCGTGGCGATCGCGCCGCCTGGGACCTCGCCTGTGAGTCACGGGACCAAGTGTACGGGGGCGTACCGGCGGTTCCGGGGAGCGGCGTCACCCGCCATGGTCGGCCTTTTCCGCCCAGGAACGCCGAAACCAGCGTCCCTCCGGCCCCGGAAGACCGGGTCCTCGCCGGGGAAATCGGTGGAAAGGCTGCGACAGGTGTCCGAATTGTGGCGACACGCTCGTTAAGAGTGCTCAGATAGTGGCGCCTCGCACTCTTACCAGATACGGTCCCTCCGTGAGCCCCGTCCGCCGCTGTTCCCGCACCGCCTGCAGCCAGCCTGCCGTCTTCACGCTCACGTACGTATACGCCGACTCGACCGCTGTTCTCGGCCCCCTGGCGACGTACGCGGAGCCACATTGTTATGACCTGTGCGCCGAACACGCCGAGCGGCTGACCGCCCCCCGCGGCTGGGAGGTGGTGCGGCTGCCGACGGACGGCGCCTCGCCCAGTTCCGACGATCTCGAGGCGCTGGCCAACGCGGTCAGGGAGGCGGCGCGGCCCACGCCGTCCGGCGGGGGTGAGCCGGTCGGCCAGGGCGTCGAGGTCGGCAGGCGCGGGCACCTGCGCGTTCTGAGGTCGGCCCAGCAGCACCGCGACCGGTAGGCTCGTTTCAACGGAGGAAACGACCAAGGGCGGAGCTGCAGAGTGGGCGATTTCGCCAAGATCTTCAAAGCGTACGACGTTCGCGGGGTGGTTCCCGACGAGCTCGACGAGCAGACCGCCGAGGCCGTGGGGGCGGCCTTCGTCGAGGTGACGGGCGCCGCGTCGGTCGTGGTGGCCCATGACATGCGCGAGTCGTCCGTGCCGCTGGCCGAGGCCTTCATCCGCGGCGCGCGTTCGCGCCGGGCCGACGTGGTGCATGCCGGGCTCGGCTCCACCGACCTGCTCTACTACGCGAGCGGCAGCCTCGGGCTGCCGGGCGTCATGTTCACCGCCAGCCACAATCCCGCCCGCTACAACGGCATGAAGATGTGCCGGTCCGGCGCGGTGCCGATCGGCGGCGACACGGGGTTGACGGAGATCCGCGACCGCGCGGCGCAGCTGGTCGGCGTGACGGCCACGCCGGCGGGGTCGCTGATCGAGAAGGACCTGCTGCCGGGCTACGCCCATCACCTGCGCACGCTGGTCGACCTGGCGGGCGTCAGGCCGCTCAAGGTGGTCGTCGACGCGGGCAACGGCATGGGCGGGCACACCGTTCCCGCCGTGTTCGAGGGGTTGCCGATCGAGCTGGTCCCGCTCTACTTCGAGCTGGACGGCGACTTCCCCAACCACGAGGCCAACCCGCTGGAGCCGCAGAACCTCGTCGACCTGCAGCGGGCGGTGGTCGACAGCGGCGCGGACCTCGGGCTGGCCTTCGACGGCGACGCCGACCGGTGCTGGGTGATCGACGAGCGGGGAGAGTCCGTCCCGCCGTCGGCCGTGACCGCGCTGGTCGCGGTGCGCGAGCTGGCCAAGGCTCCGGGCGCCACGATCATCCACAATCTGATCACGTCTCACGGCGTGCGCGAGATCGTCCGCGAGCACGGCGGGGTTCCGGTGCGGACGCGGGTGGGGCACTCGTTCATCAAGGCCGAGATGGCCCGAACGGGCGCGGTGTTCGGCGGCGAGCACTCGGCCCACTACTATTTCCGCGACTTCTGGTTCGCCGACTCGGGCATGCTGGCCGCGATGCACGTGCTGGCCGCGCTGGGCGAGCAGGAGCGGACGCTGTCCGAGCTGGTGGCGGACTACTCGCGCTATCACGCCTCCGGCGAGGTCAACAGCGCGGTCGCCGACCAGGACGAGGCGCTGCGGCGGGTGCGGGAGGCGTTCGCGGGCCGGGGCGAGTTCGACGAGCTCGACGGGCTGACCGTGACGGGTTCCGGCTGGTGGTTCAACCTGCGGGCCTCCAACACCGAGCCGCTGCTCAGGCTGAACGCCGAGGCGGCCGACGAGACCGAGATGACGGCGATCAGGGACGAGGTCCTCGCCATTGTGGGAAAGGTGTCAGAGTGAAGATCGACGACTGGCTGCTGGAGATCCTGGCCTGCCCGGCGTGCAAGGCGCCCCTGCGTGCAGAGACCGAGGCCGAAGAGCTGGCCTGCACCGGTTGCGGCCTGATCTACCCGGTCCGGGATGACATCCCCGTTCTGCTCGTCGACGAGGCCAGGAAGCCGTGACCTGGGAGCCGGGGCGGCTCGACGACCAGCGGCATCTCGGCGACGGCGACCCCGGGGGCATGCTGCCGGCGGTCGCCGCCGCGGCGGCTCACGTACGCACCGGCTACCGCACCGCCGTCGAGTCCCGTGTCGATCGCCTGGCCGAGACGGGGCGCCCGCGCGCCATCGTGGTCGCGGGCATGGGCGGCTCCGGCATCGCGGGTGACATCATGGCGGCGGTCGTCGGCAACGGCGCGCCGCTGCCGATCATCACCATGCGCTCCTACCAGCTTCCCGGCTGGGTCGGCGCCACCGACCTGGTCATCGCCGTCTCCGGCTCAGGCGACACCGAGGAGACGCTGGCCGTCGCCACCCAGGCCGTGCGGCGCGGGTGCACGCTGCTGGGCGTGGGCGCGCCCGGCTCGCCGCTGGAGGCGATCGCCACCCAGGCGTCGGCGGTCTACGTGCCGGTGCCGGTGAGCGGGCAGTCCAGGGCCAACGTCTGGCTGCTGACCGTGCCGCTGATCGTGGCCGCCGCCGCGCTGCGGCTGGTGCCGGCCGACGCGGAGCTGTTCGAACGGGTGGCCACGGCGCTGGAGGACATGGCGCACCGGTGCCGGCCGGCCAGCGAGTCGTTCGTCAATCCGGGCAAGTCGCTCGCGCTCGACCTGGCCGAGAGCCTTCCGGTGATCTGGGGTTCGTCGGCCGCGGCGTCGGTGGCGGCGTACCGGCTGGCCTGCCAGCTCAACACCAACGCGAAATATCCCGCCATCTTCGGAGAGCTGCCCGAGGCGGGCCACGACCAGGTCGCGACCTTCGACGGGCCGATGGCCGAGCGCGACATCTTCGCCGACGCCCCCGCGCACGCGCTCAGGCTGGTCGTGCTGCGCGACGTCGAGGAGCATCCCCAGCTCACGCGCCAGCGCGAGGCGTCGCTGCGCCTGGCGCGCGAGCGCGGCGTGCCGGTGACCGAGCTGACCGCGGAGGGCGTGCATCCGCTGGAGCGGATGGCCTCGCTGATCCTGCTCGGCGATTACGCGAGCACCTATCTGGCGCTGGGATACGCCGTCGATCCGAGCTCTGTCTCGGCGATCAGTGAGCTGAAGGCCAGGATTTCGCAATAGGATCCCCTTCCAGGCCTTTATTAAATGATCTTATGAGTGGAGAAGACCGGTGAGCGCGAGCGGCGGAACGAAAGCGATCGTGGCGGCGTTGGTCGCTAACTTGTCCATTGCCGTGGCCAAGTTCGTGGCGGCGTTCTTCACCGGGTCGTCGTCGATGCTGGCCGAGGGCATCCACTCGGTCGCCGACTCGGGCAACCAGGTGCTGCTGCTGGTCGGCGGCAAGCGGGCGGCCCGCGCCAGCACCAAGGAACACCCGTTCGGCTACGGTCGCGAGCGCTATTTCTACGCGTTCGTGGTGGCCGTGGTGCTGTTCGCGATCGGCGCGCTCTTCTCGCTGTACGAGGGCTACCACAAACTGACCCACGCCGAGCCCCTCACCTCGCCCGCCTGGGCGTTCGGTGTGCTGATCTTCGCGATCATCGCCGAGATCTTCTCGTTCCGCACGGCCATCAAGGAAGCCAACCTGGTGCGCGGCCGTCAGGGGTGGGTCGCGTTCATCCGCAGGTCCAAGTCGCCGGAGCTGCCGGTCATCCTGCTGGAGGACCTCGGCGCGCTGCTCGGCCTGATCTTCGCGCTGTTCGGCGTGACGATGGCCGTGGTGACGGGCAACCCCGTCTGGGACGCCATCGGGACCTTGATGATCGGCGCCCTGCTCGCAGCCATCTCGGTCGTGCTGGCCGTGGAGACCAAGTCGCTGCTGGTCGGCGAGGGCGCCTCGCCGGAGGTCGAGGAGCAGATCCGCCGCGCGCTGGAGAGCGCGCCCGAGGTCGACCGGATCATCCACATGCGCACGCTGCACCTCGGCCCGGAGGAACTGCTCGTGGGCGCCAAGATCGCGGTCTCGCACGACGAGACGGCCGGCGAGGTGGCGCGCGGCATCGACGAGGCCGAGCAGCGCATCCGCGCGGCCGTGCCGATCGCCAGGGTCATCTACCTCGAGCCCGACCTCGACCGGTCCCGCACGCCCGCCTCCTAAGCGCCGCCCGACGTACGCAGCAGCCGCAGGGCCTTCTCCTTCTCGAAGTCGAGGGCTCTGCGGGGCACCTGGATGCGCCCGATCCGCACCCCGAGGTCGCGTACGGCCGCCGCCACCGCCGGCTCGCTCAGCACCCGCAGCGCGAACGCCAGCTCGGCCGGCGACACGTCGAACCGTTTCTCCAGCTCGACGCCCTGTGCCACGGCGGCGAGCTCTTCGGGGCCGAACCGCCGGTGCGCCCCCTGCTCCCGCACAGGGGGCAGCAGGCCGAGTGCCTCCCGATAGCGGAGCATCCGTGGGGACATGCCGAGCCGCCTGGCGGCTTCCGTGATGCGCATCCTTACATTCTTACGTCAGTTTCACCCCTCCTGGCGTGCGTCGCCGTACGAACGGTGCCTAGACTCGTCGGCGACAACCATCAGTGACGCGAGGGGAAACCCGATGGACTTCAAGGTCGCAGACCTTTCACTTGCCGACTTCGGTCGTAAGGAGATCCGGCTCGCCGAGCACGAGATGCCCGGCCTCATGGCCGTGCGCCGCGATTACTCGGACACGCGACCTTTGGCGGGCGCGAAGATCATGGGCTCCCTGCACATGACGATCCAGACCGCCGTCCTCATCGAGACGCTGGTGGCGCTCGGAGCCGAGGTCCGCTGGGTCAGCTGCAACATCTTCTCCACGCAGGACCACGCCGCCGCCGCGGTGGTCGTCGGGCCCGACGGCACCGTCGACGACCCGAAGGGCGTGCCGGTCTTCGCCTGGAAGGGCGAGACCCTGGAGGAATACTGGTGGTGCACCGAGCAGGCGCTGACCTGGCCTGACGGCGGCGCCCCCAACATGATCCTCGACGACGGCGGCGACGCCACGCTGCTGGTGCACAGGGGCGCCGAATACGAGAAGGCCGGCGCCGTGCCCCCCGCCACCGCCGACGACCCCGAGGAGTGGCACGTCATCATCGACCTGCTCACCCGCACGGTCGGCGCCGACAAGAGGTGGACCAGGATCGCCGAGAGCATCAAGGGCGTCACCGAGGAGACCACCACCGGCGTGCACCGCCTCTACGAGATGCACAAGAACGGCCAGCTCCTCTTCCCGGCCATCAACGTCAACGACTCGGTCACCAAGTCGAAGTTCGACAACAAGTACGGCTGCCGCCACTCCGTCATCGACGGCCTCAACCGCGCCACCGACGTGCTCATCGGCGGCAAGGTGGCCGTGGTCTGCGGCTACGGCGACGTCGGCAAGGGCTGCGCCGACGCGCTGCGCGGCCAGGGCGCCCGCGTGATCGTCACCGAGATCGACCCGATCTGCGCGCTCCAGGCGGCCATGGACGGCTACCAGGTGACCACGCTGGACGAGGTCGTCGGCATCGCCGACATCTTCGTCACCTGCACGGGCAACTTCAACATCATCACCGCCGACCACATGACGCGGATGAAGCACCAGGCGATCGTCTCCAACATCGGCCACTTCGACAACGAGATCGACATGGCCGGCCTCGCCAAGCTGCCCGGCATCCAGCGCAACACCATCAAGCCCCAGGTCGACGAGTGGGTCTTCGCCGACGGCCACACGATCCTGGTGCTCGCCGAGGGCCGCCTGATGAACCTCGGCTGCGCGACCGGGCACCCGAGCTTCGTCATGTCCAACTCGTTCACCAACCAGGTGATCGCCCAGATCGAGCTGTTCACCAAGACGGCCGACTACCCGATCGGCGTCTACACGCTGCCCAAGCACCTCGACGAGAAGGTCGCCCGGCTGCACCTCGACGCCCTCGGCGTCAAGCTCACCGAGCTCACCAAGGAGCAGGCGGCCTACATCGGCGTGCACGTCGAGGGCCCGTACAAGTCCGACCACTACCGCTACTGATGCTATGGGGACGGCTCATCGAGGTCTTCCCTCAGAAGACCTCCTGGCAGCCTCCTTCGCCGCTCCGAGGGGCTCTCCGCCTCTCGGAGCCGTGCGCGCTCCTCCGGAGCGCTCCGAACCCCCATCTTTTACGGCAGGCCAAGTCACCCGCACGCGCCGACGCCGCTTCCGTCCGTCATGGCCGGTCGTGAAGGCTCACGGGACTCTCGCCGTTACGAGCGCGTTCTTGGCCGTCTTCTTCGGTTACAGGTGAGCCATGGACGTCTGGGAAAGCGGTGAGCGGCAGATCTCGTGGGCCGCGCGTTCGATGCCGGTGCTGACCGCGATCGGCGAGCGCTTCGGCCTGGAACGGCCGCTGGACGGGCTGAAGATCGCGGCCTGTCTGCACGTCACCGCCGAGACGGCCGTGCTCATGGGAGCGCTGAAGGCGGGCGGGGCGGAGATCGCGCTCGCCGCCTCCAACCCGCTGTCGACGCGGGACGACGTGGCCGAGGCGTTGCGCGCGTACGGGATCGCCGTGCACGCGCGGGCCGGCGTCGACCGGCCGACCTACTACCGGCACATCCACCAGGCGCTCGATCTCGGGCCCGATCTCGTGCTCGACGACGGGTGCGACCTGGTGAACATCCTGCACACCGAGCGTACCGACCTGCTCGGCGGGGTCGGCGGCGGCTGCGAGGAGACCACCACGGGGATCATCAGGCTGCGCCAGATGACCGCGGAGAACGCGCTGAAGTTCCCGGTCGTGGCCGTGAACGACACCCGCACCAAGCGCATGTTCGACAACCGTTACGGCACCGGGCAGTCGACGCTCGACGGGATCATGCGGGCCACCAACATCATGCTCGCGGGGCGCACGGTGGTCGTGGCCGGGTTCGGGTTCTGCGGGCGCGGGGTGGCCGAGCGGGCCAAGGGCTTCGGCGCGCGGGTGATCGTCACCGAGATCGACGCGGTGAAGGCGCTCGACGCGACGCTGCAGGGCTACGAGGTGCGGCCGATGGCGCAGGCGGCGCTGCTCGGCGACCTGTTCATCACGGTGACCGGCAACCGGGACGTGATCAGGGCCGAGCACCTGGCCGCCATGAAGGACGGCGCGATCCTGGCCAACGCGGGGCACTTCGACGTGGAGATCGACGTGCGGGCGCTGGACGAGCTGGCCGTCGAGGTGATCCGTGGCGTCCGGCCCAACACCGACGAGTACGTCATGCCCGACGGTCGCCGGCTGCTGCTGCTCGCCGAGGGCCGGCTGGTCAACCTGACGGCTGCCGAGGGGCACCCGGCCGCGGTCATGGACATGTCGTTCTCGGCGCAGGCCCTGGCCGTGGCGTGGCTGGCCGGCGAGCGGGCGCGTCTGGAGCCGGGCGTCTACGACGTCCCGCCGGAGATCGACCACGAGGTCGCCAGGCTCAAGCTGGCCGCCACCGGCATCGGCATCGACCAGCTCACCGCCGAGCAGGAGGACTACCTGCACTCCTGGCGCGTCGGCTCCTGAGAGGCGCGGCCGGAGCTTCGCCCGTGTCGGCTCCGGAAGGCGCGGCCGGAGCTCCCCGCGTCGGTGCTGTTCCTGAGGGGCGCGGCTAGAGCTCGGTCTGCATCTCCCGCATGCGGCCGATCTCGGCCATCTGGGTGACGCTCACGTCGCCGGCCAGCTCCTCGATCCTGATGTGGGAGCCGCTGCTCAGCACCTTCTCCGACATCGTGATCGCCCCTTGATGGTGGTTGATCATGAGCTGCAGGAACATCCGGTCGAAGTCCTCGCCCGTCGCCGCCCGCAGCGCCGCCAGCTGCTCCGGCGTGGCCATGCCCGGCATGCCGTCGTGCGCCGCGTGGTGGTCGGGCACCTTCTGCTCCTGCTCCCGCAGCCACGTGGTCATGTACTGGATCTCGGGTGCCTGGGCGGCCTTGATCCGGTCGGCCAGGCTCTTCACCTTGGCCGACTCCGCCCTGTTCGGGGCCAGCAGCGCCATGTCCAGGGCCTGCCGGTGATGGACGATCATGTCCTGGACGTAGGTCACGTCGGCGGCGTTCGGGGTGGGGGAGGGCACCGCGGTGGCGGCCTCGGCCGGAGAGAGCGTCCTTTCCTGCTCGCCCGGCCGGCCGGGAGCGATTACGGGGGCGGTCGAGTCGGCCCGTGGCGCCTGAGGTGACGTGCCGGAGCTGCAGCCGGTGAGGGTGACGGCCGTGGCCATGACGACGATGAGCGCGGCGCGCACCCAGCCTCCCTGACAGACGTGGTGGAGAATGCGCACTCTAAGTCATTAGTCACGGTTAGGAAAGAGGTCGAACCGGAACAAAAATTGACAGATTGGACGCTGGTCAACGGCGGTGAAGAGAGCGACCATAACGGAGGTTTATGCCCCCTTTATCGGAGGTCCCCGAGTGTTCACCCGCCGCAGGGTCCTCATCCTGGTCGCGGCCCTGGTCGCGCTGACCGGCGCCACACTGCCGGTCCAGGCTGCGGACATCCCGGCTCCTGGCGAGATCGTCATGAGCCCGAACATCAAGCACGTCACGAACGTGCCCAAGCCCGAGGCCCTGGCCGACATTCACACGGACATGGCCTTCCAGGGCGACTACGCGTACGTCGGGAACTACTCCGGCTTCTCGATCTACGACATCCGCAACCCCAGGCGCACCTCGCTCGTCAGCTCCGTGGTCTGCCCCGGCGGGCAGATGGACGTCAGCGTCTACGGCGACCTGCTGTTCGGCTCGGTCGACTCCTCGCGCAACGACGACTCCTGCAGCAGCAGCTCGCAGCCCGCCTCCGTCAAGGAGTCGTGGGAGGGCGTCCGCATCTTCGACGTCTCCGACAAGTCCCACCCGAAGTACATCAAGGCGGTCGAGACGAACTGCGGCTCGCACACGCACACCCTGGTCCCCGACCGGTGGCGGCGCAACGTCTACATCTATGTCTCCTCCTACGGCCCGAGCGACGCGTTCCCCGACTGCGGGACCCCGCACGACCTCATCTCGATCATCAAGGTGCCGCTGCGGAACCCGTCCGCCGCCACCGTCATCGCGACGCCCAACCTGTTCCCCGACGGCGGCTACCCGGGCAAACAACTGCCCTATCCCGAGGGCAGGTCCGCCACCACAGGCTGCCACGACATCACCGCTTACCCGGAGAAGGGCATCGCGGCGGGCGCCTGCATGGGTGAGGGCATCCTGCTCGACATCCGCGACCCCGAGCGGCCCAAGGTCACCGCGACCGCGCGCGACGAGGAGAACTTCGCCTTCTGGCACTCGGCCACGTTCAACAACAACGGCACGAAGGTCATCTTCACCGACGAGCTCGGCGGCGGCGGCGCGGCCACCTGCAACGAGGCCATCGGGCCCAACCGGGGCGCCAACGCCTACTTCGACATCGAGCGCGGGCAGCTCGTCTTCAGGAGCTACTTCAAGATCTCCCGGCACCAGGACGACAGCGAGAACTGCGTCGCCCACAACGGCTCGCTGATCCCCGTCAAGGGCCGCGACATCATGGTGCAGGCGTGGTACCAGGGCGGCATCTCCGTGGTCGACTTCACCGACTCGGCGCATCCGCAGGAGATCGCCTACTTCGAGCGCGGCCCCGACAACACCGCGCCGGCGCTCAGCGGCGGCTTCTGGTCGGCCTACTACTACAACGGCCACATCTACGGCTCCGACTTCAACCTGGGCCTCGATGTGCTGAAGATCAACGACTGGCGTACGAACCGGGCGAACGGCGTCAAGATGCGCGAGCTCAACGCGCAGACCCAGACGTCCTACCCCGAGCGTGGCCACGGCCATCACTGACCGGCCGCCGGTCCCCGTACGAAGGAGGCATCCCGCATGTCCAGCCCGCGCCGTGTCCTCGCGATGGCCGGGGCGGCCGTCGCCCTGCTCCTCACCTCGTTACCCGCGACCGCCGGCGACATCCCGCCGCCTGACGCCGTCGTCACCAGCCCCAACGTGACCCACGTCAGGAACGTCCCCAAGCCGGACGCCATCGCCTCGACCATCAACACCGACATCGCCTTCCAGGACGGCTACGCCTACGTCGGCAACTACGGCGGCTTCTCCATCTACGACATCAGGAACCCCAAGAAGGCCAGGGCCGTGAGCTCCGTCGTCTGCCCCGGCGGGCAGATGGACGTCAGCGTCTACGGCGACCTGCTGTTCGCCGCGGTCGACAGCTCCCGCAGCGACGACTCCTGCGCCAGCACGGACCGGCCAGCCTCCGAGAAGGACGCCTGGGAAGGCGTCCGCATCTTCGACATCTCCAACAAGACCAGGCCGAGGTACGTCAAGGCGGTCGAGACGGCCTGCGGCTCCCACACCCTGACCCTGGTGCCGGGCAAGGGCCGCGACCGGCACAAGAACGTCTACGTCTACGTCTCCTCGTACCTGCCGGCGGCGAACTTCCCCGACTGCCAGCCGCCGCACGACAAGATCTCGATCATCAAGGTGCCGCTGCGCCACCCGGAGGCCGCCCACGTCGCGGCCACCCCGGTCGTCTTCCCCGACGGCGGCAACGAGGACCAGCCCGGCCTGCTCGTCCCGACCACCGGCTGCCACGACATCACCGCGTACGCCGAGAAGGACATCGCGGCGGGCGCGTGCATGGGCGACGGCGTGCTGTTCGACATCTCCGACCGGCTCGACCCGAAGGTCACCGCCAGGACCACCGACCCCAACTTCGCGTTCTGGCACTCCGCGACGTTCAGCAACAACGCCAGGAAGGTCGTCTTCACCGACGAGCTCGGCGGCGGCGGCGCGGCCACCTGCAACGAAGCCACCGGCCCGAACCGCGGCGCCGACGCGATCTACGACATCGCGCGCGGGCAACTCGTCTTCAAGAGCTACTTCAAGATCTCCCGCCACCAGGACGACAGCGAGAACTGCGTCGCCCACAACGGCTCGCTGATCCCCGTCAAGGGCCGCGACATCATGGTGCAGGCGTGGTACATGGGCGGGCTGTCGGTCTGGGACTTCACCGACTCCGCCAACCCGAGGGAGATCGGCTACTTCGAGCGCGGCCCCCGCTCGGAGGGCGGTGGCGGCGGCATCTGGTCCGCCTACTACTACAACGGCTACATCTACGCGGCCGACTTCCACGAGGGCTTCGACGTCGTCAAGATCGACGACCGGCTCACGGACAGCGCCAGGCACGTGCGTACCGACCGGTTCAACGCGCAGACGCAGGAGTCGTACCGCAACGGATGGTGGCACTGATCCTATGGCCTCGCTCCGCTCGGCGGGTTCGGTCGCCCGGTGCCGCCGCCTTCCCCCGCTCTGGTCGCTGCGCTCCCGCCGCTCCTCCAGGCGACGGCGCTCCCTCACGTGTTGATGGCCTCGCTCCGCTCGGCGGGTTCGGTCGCCCGGGGCCGTCTCGGTCATTGGGGCGGCGCGAACCCGCCCGGGGTCGCCTGCGGCGGCTCCGGCGCGGGCGCGGCCGGAGGCTGCGGGCCAGGCGGCGGGCCAGGCTGCGGGCCAGGCTGCGGGTACGGGCCGGGCGGCGGGTGGGAAGCCGCCGGAGGAGGCCCTGGCTGCGCGTAGGGACCGGGCTGCGCGTGTGGGACCGGCGGGGGTGGGCCGGGCTGCGCGTAC
>NZ_SMKO01000246.1 GCF_004348685.1 Nonomuraea deserti
GGTGAGCACCGCCACCCCCGCCGCCGCCACCGTCCCGCACACGCTCTCCCTGGCCGCCTCGGGGCGCGCGCCCGCCACCCAGAAGCCGCCGGGCGCGTTGCGCGTCCGCCGAACCAGCTCCAGTGAGTACGGCCGCCCGCCCGGCAGGCGCTCCAGCCGGTCGTCGACCACCGCCAGGACCCCGCCGTCCGCCAGGGAGCACACGACCGGCGAATCCCCCAGCACGAGGTAGTCGGCCCGCCCGCGATCCACCCGCACCATCGCCACCGTCGAGGACGGCGAGTCGGGGTTGCCCAGGTCGCAGCCGCCGCCGTGGGCCGCCGCCAGCTCCTCGATGGAGGACTCCAGGATCGCGGCCAGCGTGTCGCCCCGGCCGGTGGCCAGCCGCACCGCCAGCGCTCCCCCGAGCCGCGCCACGAGCCACGGGACGTCGTGCGCGCACCCGCTGTCGACCCCGGCCGCCGCGGTGGCGCCGTCGAGCACGACGATCCACGACGGCCCCGCGATCACCAGGTCCTCGTTCCGGCGCCGGGAACCGGCACTGGTGGCGTACGTGACCTCAGTGAACATGGCAGCGACTGTGCCACACCCGCCGGCTCAGCGGGCGGAGGGCACGCGCCGGCGCTCCTCGCCGAGGGCGGCACCCCCCACCGGCCGCGCCCGGATCTCGCCGAGCCTCGCCTGGCTGTCCCGGATGCCGGTGATCAGCACGTACGCGACCAGCAGCAACCCGAGGCACAGGGCGTCGGCCGCCCACCAGGGGATCTCGGCGAGCAGCAGGTAGCCGTCGCGGTCGCTCAGCTCCCTGATCACCACCGTGACCACGGCGATCACCACGGTCACCAGTAACCAGGTGCGCAGCCGGGGCAGGCTCCCCTTGCTCCACAGCCGGATCCGCCAGTTCATGAACACGGCCAGCACGCCGAGCAGCGCGCAGAACCCGATGAGCCACCAGGGCAGGGCGAAGGCGGTCTGGTCGGCGATCTGCTGCTGCATGGCGCGCAGCTCCACCTCGGCCTTGCGCTGGGCGGCCACCGCAGCGTCGAGCTGGCGTTCGAGCTGGGCCACGGTCTTCTGCTGCCGCTGGGGCGGCGTGGCGTCCTCCGTCGGCAACATCCGCGCCACGACGGTCAGCATGATCGCGATGAACGACAGCGCCAGCACGATGGCCATGAACAGGTCGATGAAGCGCAGGTCGAGCGGCGGCGCGAACGAGGTGGAGGGCCGCTTCCTCACGGTTCCCTCACCAGGGTGTACTTCTGCGGGCGGGTCTCGGCCGCGCTCAGCCGCTCGACGGCGGTCCGCAGCGCGTCGAGGCCCTTGACCAGCTCTTCGGTCCTGCCCCTCGTCTGGGCCATCTCCTGCCGGGACTGGGCCAGCTCCTGGGTGAGACCGTGCATGGCGGGAGCCGCCTGCTTGGCGGGCAGGCGCGCGATGTAGATGAGGAACACCTCGTCGGCGGCCACCACGCTGGCCCGCTCGGCCCGCTCGACCAGGGCCATCGCGCCGAACGCGACCACGCTCAGGAACAGCGCGATCAGGGTGACGCCGAACGCCGAGGCCAGCTCCGGCAGCACGTGCTGCTTGAGCGCGTCGATCAGCACGCTCGGGTCACCCTGGTCGTCCAGGGCGTCGGAGAACGAGGTGACCATGCCCGCCATGGTCAGGGCGGTGCCGATGAACCCGAAGACGGGCAGCGCCCAGATGAGCGCGTGGTCGAGGTGGTGCTTGTTGGCCATCTCGCTGTCGTCGAGGGCGGAGCGGGCGCTCAGCACCGCCTCGCAGTCGTTGCCCGCCTCGGCCGCCTCCCTGAACAGGCGCAGCCGGCGCCCGACCAAGGTGTCGTCACTGGGCTTCACCGCCTGCACGTTCGCCACCGCGCGGGCCGTCGCGGCGCTTTCCCGCCGGATGTCGGGCACGGCCCTGACGATCCGGAGAACGGCGGTCAGGAACACCGCGATGATGAGCGTGACCACGAAGGCAGCGCCCACCGGCGCCGTGGTCGCGCCCACGAACGTCAGCAGCGTGCCCACCGCCCCCGACACCATCAACAGCATCGAGACCATCAGGCTCACCACCGGCGCGAACGCCGAATGACACCAGCCGTACCTTGACACCCTTCAACTCCACTCCGGCACACAACAAGTCAAAGGAATACCTAAGCACACGTAAAGGAGTCGTAGAGTCACGACTGGCGACCGATTCGGGAGAATCTGCGAAGGCGCCTAGACGATGACCAGGTCACGCGGGGTGGTGTTCAGGCGTTCCCCGCCGTTTTCCGTGCAGACCACGATGTCCTCGATCCTGGCGCCGTGCCGCCCCTGCAGGTAGATGCCCGGCTCGACCGAGAACGCGAACCCGGGCTCCATCGCCTCGCGGTTGCCGGCGACGATGTACGGCTCCTCGTGCGTCTCGATGCCGATGCCGTGGCCGGTGCGGTGAATGAAGGCCTCGCCGTAGCCCGCCCCGGCGATCAGGTCGCGGGCCGCCGCGTCGACCGACTCGCACGGCACCCCCGGCCGCACCGCCGCGCAGGCCGCGTCCTGGGCCCGGCGCAGCACCTCGTAGTAGGCGGCGAAATCCGCGGGCGGCTCGCCCACGCTGTAGGTGCGCGTGGAGTCGGAGCAGTAGCCGTTGTGCAGCTGGCCGCCGATGTCGACCACGACCGGCTCCCCGGCCCCGATCACGCGGTCGGAGACGTCGTGGTGCGGGCTGGCGGCGTTGGGGCCCGAGGCCACGATGACGAAGTCGACGGTCGAGTGGCCGGAGGCCAGGATCGCCTCGGCGATGTCGCGGCCCACCTCGCGCTCGGTGCGCCCGGCCCGCAGGAACTCCGGCACCTGCCGGTGCACCGCGTCGATGGCCTGGCCCGCCTCGCGCAGCGCCGCCACCTCGGCCGGCGACTTGCGCATGCGCAGCTCCCGCAGCACGCTCCCGGCCAGCACCTGCTCGGCGCCCGGCAGCACCTCGCGGAAACGCAGCGACGACATGGCCCACATCCGGTCGGCCAGCCCCACCTTGGCCACCCGGCCCAGGCGCGCGGCCACGACCGCGTACGGGTCGTCGGTCTCGTCCCACGCCACGAACTCCAGCCCGAGCCGCGCGGCGGGCGACGCCTTCGCGGCCGGCACCTCCAGCCGGGGCACCATCATGAACGGCTCGCCGGAGGCGGGCACCACCAGGCACGTCAGCCGCTCCAGCGGCTTGGCGTCGTAGCCGCTGACGTAGCGCAGGTCGGGACCTGGAGTGAGGAGCAGGGCGTCGAGGCCGCCCTTGGCGGTGGCCTCGTGAACGGCGGCAAGACGGGACACGGGATAAAGATCTGAGGACGTCACAGGCCCAAATCTACTCCTGAAGGCGCCTCCTAAAATCCGCGAAAAGCTCTCACAACACGGGAAGGCGTCGCTACACCCCGCTCCAAGTTGCTCACGTAATGTGAGGCCAATTGTCCAGTTCCACTGCGCTTTGAGAGTGAGACCCATGGTCGACGTCATCGGCGACGCCGAGCTGCTCGGGCACGACAACGACGCCGAGCTGCTCGCCGTACGACTGGCGCACGCCCAGCGGCTGGGCAACATGGGCTGGGCGGAGTGGCACCCGCACACCGGCGAGACCATCTGGTCCGACCAGGTTTACGTGATCTTCGGGCGCGACCCCGCGCTGGGCCCGATCCCGCTGCCCGAGCTGGCCGAGCTCGTCGAGCCCGCCGACATGGGCGCGCTCGACCACCTGCTGTGGTCGGTCGTGCGCGGCGCCGAGCCGGTGCAGGCCGAGTTCCGCATCCGCCGCGGAGCGGGCTCCGGCGAGCTGCGCGACCTGCGGGTCGTCCTCGAGCCGCTGACCACGTCCGGCGGCCCCGCGGGCATGCACGGCGTCATCCAGGACATCACCGGCCGCCGCCGCGCCGAGCGCATGGTCTCCGAGTCGCGCCGGCAGCTGCTGGAGGCCCGCGAGCAGGCCGCCGAGGAACGCCACATCATGCTCGCGATGCGCGAGGCCATCCTGCCCGGGCCCGCCGGACGCCTCGACCTGCCGCACGCCAGGATCGCCGTGCGCTACGTGCCCGCGGAGAAGACCGCCAACCTGGGCGGCGACTGGTTCGAGGCCGCTCCCGCGCCCGACGGCCGGCTGCTGCTGGCCGTCGGCGACGTCTCCGGCCACGGCCTGCCCGCCATCGCGCGCATGGCCCAGCTCCGCCACGCCCTCGTCGGCCTGGCCATGACCGGCCGGCCCGCCCACCGGCTGCTGGCCTGGCTCAACGAGCTGGTCATGCACCAGCTGAAGGACACCACCGCCACCGCGATCGTCGGCCACCTCGACCCCGAGACGCGCGTGCTCGCCTGGAGCCAGGCGGGCAACCTGGCGCCCGTTCTGGTGCGCGACGGCGTGGCCAGCCGGCTCACCCAGCCCCGCGGCGTGCTGCTCGGCGCCGGCTGGCCGGGCCCGTACGAGCTGGCGACCACCCGGCTGCTGCCCGGCGACCTGCTGCTGATGTTCACCGACGGGCTGGCCGAGCGGCGCACCCGCGACATCGACGTCGGCCTCGACCTGGTCATGGCCGCCGCCCGCGACGTGTCGGCCCGCGACCTGGAGTCGGGTCTCGACCGCCTGCTGGCCGACATCGGCGGCCCCAACCCCGAGGACGACGCGTGCCTGCTCGCCGTCGGCGTGCCCGCGCGCGAGGAGGAGCGGCCCGGGTGAGCGGCGAGAGTGCGACGATAGACGCGTGCTCATGCTTCTGGACACCCCGTCGCTCTACTTCCGCGCCTTCTACGGCGTCCCCGAGTCGGTCAAGGGGCCCGACGGCTCGCCGGTCAACGCCGTACGCGGCCTGATCGACATGATCGCCACCCTCGTGCGCGGCCACTCCCCCACCGCGATGGCGGCCACCATGGACGCCGACTGGCGGCCCGCGTTCCGGGTCGCGGCGATCCCGACGTACAAAGCGCACCGGGTCGCCCACGGCGACGCCGAGGAGGTGCCCGCGGCGCTCGTGCCGCAGATCGCGGTCATCCAGGAGGTGCTCGACGCGCTCGGCATCGCCCGCCTGGAGTCGCCGGGCTACGAAGCCGACGACGTGATCGGCACGCTCACCCACCAGGCCGCCGGCGCCGTCGACATCGTGACCGGCGACCGCGACCTGTTCCAGCTCGTCGACGACGCCCGGCCCGTACGCGTCCTCTACACCGCCCGCGGCATCCGCAACCTGCAGATCGTCGACGAGGCGTTCGTCACCGCCAAATACGGCATCCCCGGGCGGGCCTACGCCGACTTCGCGACCCTGCGCGGCGACCCCAGCGACGGCCTGCCGGGCGTCGCCGGCGTCGGCGAGAAGACCGCCGCGGCGCTCATCACCCGCTTCGGCTCGCTCGACGCCATGCTCGAAGCCCTCGACGCGGGCGTCACCGACGGTTTCCCGGCCGGCAGCCGCACCCGCCTGGCCGCGGCCCGCGACTACCTGCGCGCCGCACCCGCCGTCGTCGAGGTGGCCTCCGGCGCGCCGCTGCCCGCCGCCGACCTGACCCTGCCGGCCAAGCCGCGCGACCCCGAGACGCTCGTCCGCCTGGCCGACCGCCACGGGCTCGACAGCCCGCTCAACCGGCTGCTCGACGCCCTGGGAGGTTAGCTCTCGAGCAGGGCCCGGACGGCCGCCTGCGCGGCGTCGCGCAGGCGGGCGTGCACGAGCACGTTCTCCTCGCGGTCGGTGCGCACCTCGACCAGCCGCGGCCCCTCGCCGCGCAGCGCCTTCGGCAGCTCGGTGATCTCGCCCACCAGCGTGTACGGCGTCCCCGTCGCCGCCGCCACGTAGCCGAGGTCCACCCCGTGCGGCGTGCCGAAGACCCGCTCGAACGGGTCGCGGACCGCCGCCTGGGGCAGCAGCGAGAAGATGCCGCCCCCGTCGTTGTTGACGACCACGAAACACAGGTCGGGCCGGGGCTCGCGGGGCCCGAGGATCAGCCCGTTCTGGTCGTGCAGGAACGACAGGTCGCCCATCAGCGCGTACGCCGGGCCGTTGTGCGCCAGCGCCGCCCCCATGGCCGTCGACACCAGCCCGTCGATGCCGGAGGCGCCCCTGTTGGCCATCAGCCGGATGCCGCGCCGCGGCCGCATCGCCTGGTCGAGGTCGCGGATCGGCATCGAGGACCCGCAGAACAGCAGGGCTCCGTTCGGCAGCGCGTCGACCAGGTCTCTGGCCAGGCGGGGCTCGCTCGTGCCCGACACGTCGAGCACCTCGTCCAGCGCCGTCCTGGCCGCGAGGTCGGCCTGCCGCCAGGAGTGCAGCCACGTGTCGTCGCCGGAGGCCACCGGGATCTCCACGGCCTGCGCCACCTGCGTGGCCGACCTGGTGGGGTCGGGCCAGCGGTCGAGGTCGGGCGCCACCACGATGTGCTCCCCCGCGCGCTGCAGCCACGACAGCAGCGGCCGTGACAATCCGGGACGGCCCAGCGTCACCACCACGTCGGGCAGGTGCGCGTCGGCGAACTCCGGCGTGCCCAGCAGGTAGTGGTAGGTGGAGACGGCGTGGTCGCCGTAGCGTCCGCCGCCGTTCGGCTCCGACAGCACCGGCCAGCCCGCCATGCCGGCCGCGGCGACGTAGCGGCGCACGTTGGCGGCTCCGTCGCCGACCACGAGCACGCCGCGCCTGGTCGGCGGGAGGTGCAGGGCGACCGGCGGGGGCGCGACCCTGGCCCGCGCCCAGGGGCCGTTGGCGCCGCCGTCGAGCGGCTCGCACCACGCGGTGTCGCCGTCGGGGATCAGCGGTTCCCTGAAGGCCAGGTTGAGATGTACGGGCCCTGGCGCGGCCGGACCCGACGCCCGCTGGTAGGCGCGGCAGGCCAGCGACCGCCAGTAGGCCACCTGCCCCGGCCGGTCCTCCGGCACGCCGACCTCGGCGAACCAGCGGGTGGCGTCGCCGTACAGCTTGATCTGGTCGATCGTCTGGTTGGCGCCGGTGCCGCGCAGCTCGGGCGGGCGGTCGGCGGTGAGCACCAGCAGCGGCACACCCGCCTCGCTCGCCTCGATCACGGCCGGGTGGAAGTTGGCGACGGCCGTGCCGGAGGAGCAGATCAGCGCCACCGGGCGCTCGGAGCGTTTGGCCAGCCCCAGCGCCAGGTAGGACGCGGAACGCTCGTCGACGCGCACGTGCAGGCGCACCCGCGACTCGGCGTGCAGCGCCAGCGCCAGGGGCGCGGAGCGGGAGCCGGGGGCCAGCACGACGTCGGTCAGGCCGCAGCGCACCAGCTCGTCGACCAGCACCGTGGCCAGCGCGGTAGCGGGGTTCAACGTGACGCCTCCTGCATCCGGCTCAGCCACTGGGGAGAGTCGATTTCATATGCCGACAAATGCTGATAATTCACTGTCGGGCGCCGTACGGCCAGCCGCCCGTCCACGGGCAGCAGCGAGTCGTCCACGACGTCACCCGACAGCAGCGACATCGTGCCCAGCCCGCACGCGTACGGCAAGGACGGCAGCGCCGCGGCCAGCGCCAGCCCGGCGGCCAGCCCCACCGACGTCTCGACGGCGCTGGAGACCACCGCGGGCAGCCCGCACGCCTCCACCACCCGCAACGCCGCGCGCACCCCGCCCAGCGGCTGCACCTTGATCACCGCGATGTCGGCCGCCTCCGCCGCCTTGACCCGCAGCGGGTCCTCAGCCCTGCGGATCGACTCGTCGGCCGCGATCGGCACGTCGCACGCCCGCCGTACCGCCGCCAGCTCCTCGAGGGTGGCGCACGGCTGCTCGGCGTATTCCAGGTCGAACCGGTCGAGGCGCTTGAGCCGGCGTACGGCCTCGCCGACCTCCCACGCGCCGTTGACGTCGACCCGCAGCAGGCCCGAAGGCCCGAGCGCGTCGCGCACGGCCTCCACCCTCGCCACGTCGTCACCGAACGTCTGGCCCCGCTCGGCCACCTTGACCTTCGCCGTGCCGCAGCCGGAACGGCGCACCATGTCGTGGGCCCGCGCGGGATCGACGGCGGGCACGGTCGTGTTGACGGGCACGCTGTCGCGCACCGGCTCGGGCCAGTCCTCGAAGGCCGCCTCGCGGGCGCACGCCAGCCAGCGGGCGCACTCGCGCGGGCCGTATTCGGGGAACGGGGAGAACTCGCCCCAGCCGGCGGGACCGTGGAGCAGGACCCCTTCCCTGACGCTCTGACCGCGGAAACGCGTGCGCATCGGGATCCGGAAGACATGGGCACGGTGCTGGGCCCGGTGCACGGATGCCACGGGAGAACGCGTCACGACCCTCCCTGCACATCTGTCCGACCTGTCGCCACTAACCTTACGAGCATGTGGAGGAACCCGTCGCATCCGGACCGTCCGCTTCATGCCATTGTGCAGCCTCCAGGACCTGCCCTGTTCGCGGCGATCCGTGACGCGCTCGCGGGCGACGGCCCGGCCGTCCTCCCCCTGCCGCCCGGCCACTCCGAGGCCCCGCTGGCGGCCCTGCGCCCCACCCACGTCAACGGAGCCCTCCAGAGCGGCGGCGAAGGCGTGCCGGGCGACGTGGCGGTCGTCATCGCCACCAGCGGCAGCACCGGCGCCCCCAAGGGCGTGCTGCTCTCGGCCACGGCCCTGCGCAGCTCGGCGGCGGCCTCCCTGCGCCGCGTCGAGGCCTCCAAGGGCGAGCGCTGGTTGTGCTGCCTGCCCGTCTCCCACGTCTCGGGGCTGCAGGTGCTCGTGCGCGCCCTGCTGTCCGAGAGCGAGCCGATCATCCACGCGTCGTTCGACCCGCACGCGGTCCTCGACTCGGGCGCCGACCACGTCTCCCTGGTGCCCACCCAGCTGCACCGGCTGGTCGGGCTGGGCGCGGACCTGTCGGTCTTCCGCACGATCCTGCTCGGTGGCGCGGCGCCCCGGCCGGGGCTGCTGGACCAGGCCCGGGACCTCGGGGCGCGGCTGGTGACGACGTACGGGATGAGCGAGACGTGCGGCGGTTGCGTGTACGACGGCCAGCCCCTTTACAATGTAGATCTTAAAGTTGGTGACGACGGCCGGATCAGGATCGCCGGCCCCGTGCTGTTCTCGGGCTACCGCTTCGGCGGGCCGGCCCCGCTCGCGGACGGCTGGTTCGTCACCTCCGACCTGGGCGAGCTGACCGGGGGCCGCCTGCGCGTGCTGGGCCGCGCCGACGACGTCATCAACACCGGCGGCGAGAAGGTCGTGGCCGACGCCGTGACCGCCGTGTTGTGCACGCATCCCGAGGTGGCCGACGCCGCCGTGTTCGCCACGCCCGACCCCGAATGGGGCGAGCGGGTCACGGCCGTCGTCGTGCCTGCCAACCCCGACACACCTCCCACGCTTGCACAATTAACGGCATACTGCCGCGATAGGCTTCCCCCCTACGCGGCCCCGCGCGAGCTGCGCCTGGAGCCCCGGCTGCCGCTGTTGCCGAACGGAAAGACCGACCTTGTGCGGTTGAGGGCAGGAACCTGATGAGTTGCGGCTGCGTCAAACCGGGGAAAGGGAGGGAGCCTTCATGGACCAGACCCGCAAGATGTGGGCATCCGCGGCCGTCGTCGGCGTGATCGTGGTCGGAGGCGCCTCAATCGCGGCGGCCGCCTCGGCGGGCAAGCTCTCGCAGGTCGACGAGGAGACCCGGGCCGTGGTGGAGCAGGCGTCGCCGTCCAGCCGGCCGGAGACCTCGACGCCGGATCCCACCGGCGAAGACGTCGTCGTCTCCCGTGAGGTCAATCCGGATCCCCGCCAGGTCATCGAATACTGGACCGGCGAGCGCATGGAAGACGCCGATCCCATGCCGATGCCCGAGGTCTCGATCGAGGTGGGCGACTAGCGAGCAAGCCGAGGGGTGGTCCGCCGAAAGAGGCGATCCGCCCCTTTTTCATGACATTCGTCCGCACGGGGAACAAATGGCGGCGATTGGCGTTATTGATACTGGTGCGCCGTGCGGACACGAAGCCGCCCCACCACAACCTGCCTGATCGCTTCGACTCCGTACGGAGGAGGTGTCCTCATGCCCAGAACCGCCTTGGCGACCCCGCCCGTGTCTCTCGACCAGCTGCTCGAACGAGGGCGAGCCCAGGGTCACCTATCTCTGGCGGAGCTGCGGGACGCGTTCGGCAAAGCCGGCATCAGCCCCTCTGAGGGCCGCACGATATTGCGGGAGCTGTCAGAGGCCGGCGTGAGCCTGGCCGCCGAGAACGAGCCGTCTCTCAGCACGACCGCCACCCCCGGAAAGACCACCCAGAAGAAGGCAGAGACTCCCAGGAAGCCTTCGCGGACCAAGACTACCGGCCGCAAGGCAGCCGAGGCAAAAACCCTCTCCCCGGCGGACGCGAAGGCCGTCACCCCTCCGGAGCCCAAGCCGGAGCACGAGGAGGACGTGCCGGAAGAGATCGACCTGCGCGCCGAGGACGACGGCGACTCCATCGACCTGGACGACACCCAGTCGGTCATGGGCGACTCGGTGCACACCTATCTGAAGTCCATCGGCCGCCGCACGCTGCTCACCGCGGCGCAGGAGGTCGAGCTGGCCAGGCGGATCGAGGCCGGCCTGTACGCCGAGTACAAGCTCGAGACCCAGCCCGACCTGCCGCCCGCCGCGCGGGACGACCTGCGCATGGTCGTCGAGGACGGCAAGCAGGCCAAGGACCACATGCTGGAGGCCAACCTGCGCCTGGTCGTGTCGGTGGCCAAGAAGTACACCGACCGCGGCATGTCGCTGCTCGACGTGGTCCAGGAAGGCAACCTGGGGCTCATCAGGGCGGTGGAGAAGTTCGACTACACCAAGGGGTTCAAGTTCTCGACGTACGCCATGTGGTGGATCAGGCAGGCCATCCAGCGCGGCTTCGCCGACTCGGCGCGTACGATCCGGCTGCCGGTGCACGTGCTGGAGATGCTGTCCAAGCTGTCGCGCATCGAGCGTGACATGCACCAGCGCCTGGGACGCGAGCCCACCCCCGAGGAGCTGGCGGTCGAGCTGGACAAGACCCCGGACCAGATCGAGGAGCTGCTGCGCACCAGCCGCCAGCCGATCTCGCTGAACGCGACGATCGGCGAGGACGGCGAGACCACGATCGGCGACCTCATCGAGGACGTCGACTCCCCCGAGGCGTCGGAGATCGTCGACCGCCAGCTGCTGGGCGACCAGCTGCGCGGCGTGCTCGACAACCTCTCACCCCGCGAGTCGAAGATCATGGCACTGCGCTTCGGCCTGGTGGACGGCAAGCCGCACACGCTGGACGAGATCGGCAAGCACCTGGGACTGACCCGGGAGCGGATCCGCCAGCTGGAGAAGGAGTCGCTGTCCAAGCTTCGCCACCCGAGCAACACCCGCCCGCTGCTCGACTGGGCCAGCTGACAAGGGAGCCCCGGCACACCACGTGCCGGGGCTCTCGTTCCCGGGCGCCTTGCGACCGCGCTCAGACGGTGGCGGGCACCGGGCGCGGCACCCGCGGGATGCCCCGCAGCCGGTTGTCCTCGCGCAACGTGCGCAGGCGCTCGACCTCGGCCGTCCACATGGCCCCCGCGGGGGTCGCCTTGGCCTTGCGGCGCGCGATCCGGTCGTCGTAGGCCTTCACCCCGAACGTGGCCCGCTGCCCCGCCTCGGCGGCCCGCAGCGCGTCGGTCAGTGCCCGGTCGAGGGCCCGGCCGGCGGCCAGCAGCTCGAGCTCGTCGGCCGCCGCGGCCTGCAGCTCGCGCAGCGTCCGCTCGGCCTGGCGGGCCTTCTCGAGCAGCTCGGGAAAGCTCCTGGAGATCTCCTGGTCCGCGTGGAAGCGAACCTCGGCCTCCCGGCTCACCCGCGGACGGAAAAACGCCATCGACTCGGCCCCTTCACGCTGTCGTCACTCGTTCCGACGCTTAGCGTACGCCGTCGCGCGACACGTGCGGAAATCGGCCCGGAGCGAGCTCCTTTACATAGTAAGATGATCTCCATGCCCGCCAAGCGACCACCCGTCCCCCTCTCCCGCGAGCGCATCATCGAGGCCGCGCTCCACATCGCCGACGGTCAGGGCCTGCGCCGGCTCACCATGCGCCGTCTGGGCGACGCCCTGCAGGTGGAGGCCATGGCCATCTATCACCACCTGCCCCGGGGCAAGGAGGCGCTGATGGACGCGCTGGCCGAGCACGTCACCGCGGTCCACGTCGAGCAGCGCTCCACCTGGCAGGAGACGGCCAGGGCCTGGTGCCGGGCGAGCAGGGAGGCGCTGCGCGAGCATCCCGGGGTGCTGGCCCTGGCCCTCACCAAGCCGCCCAAGGGCGCCACGGCGGTCGCCGTCAAGGAGCAGGCCGAGCAACTCGCCGACGCGGGCCTGCCGGACGCCGCCGAGGCCGTGCGCACGCTCCGGGCCTTCGTCTTCGGCAGCGTCGCCGTCGAGGTGCAGCAGTCGGGCTGGGCCGACCCGGACGTCAATGAATGGGTCAGACGGGATGAAAGAGCAGATATCGACTTCGAGCGCGGGCTCGACGCTCTCCTCAAGGGATTGCAAACGTGATGCGCGTGTCGCGCTTGGCCGGTTATCCTGCATAAGGCACGCTGTGTCGAAGGTCACACGCACCAGGGATCCTCCTGTAACAGCCCGAACGGGCTATGTCGGAACGCGTGACACAGTCGCACACTTGCCAGGACAACAACCCGAGCCGGCTCCCGCCCCTCCAGAACGGGAGCATCCCACGAGATATCGGAGGCACGCCGATGTGCCCGCACGACCCGGCCTGTCCGGATGCCGAGGCGCCTGACCGCGAGGCGGCACGCACCCTCGCCTGCCACCCCGAGCAGGGGTGGAGCCTGCTCTGCAACGGCGTCGTCCTGTTCGAGGACACCGGCGAGCTGCTGCCCAGCGGCACCGTCATCGCACCTCATCGGCCCGATCCGCTGGTGGGCGCGGCCTGATCAACACGCGGGCGGCGCCGCCGGCCGGTGCTGCCCTGCCGTGGCGGCCCGCCATAGCGAGTGATCCACTCCGCCACGACCTCGCCCACCCGGGCGGGGTCCTTTTTCAGGTCATGGCCCTCTCCCGGCAGCACCACCAGGCGCGCGGCATCCGCGGCGTCCGGCACTCCGAAGGGGTCACGATCACCGTTCACGACCAGCACGTCCACGCCGGCGCCACGTAGCTCGCCGGCCCGGGAGCGCTCGGGTTTCCCCGGCGGATGCAGCGGAAAGGCCAGCGCCACCACCGCCGCCGCGCCGACCGCCTTCGCCGTACGGCACGCCACCCGCGCCCCGTTGCTCCGCCCGCCCTGCACGACGGGCAGCCCCGGCAGGCGCGCGCGCAGCTCGGACAGCACGATCTCCCACGCTTCGTCCTGCCTGACCGGCGAGCCCGGCGCCCGCGCCCCCGCCACCCTGAACGCCTG
>NZ_SMKO01000247.1 GCF_004348685.1 Nonomuraea deserti
GGGATGGTACGGGTCCGGGCGGCGTGGTACGGGGTTGGCCGTTGCCGCTTTCGGCCTCGTACGGCGCTTTTGTCGTGGTCCCGTACCGTGTGTCCGGCCCGTCCTTCGCGAGATGTGACGCCCTCCACCGGCGCGGGCGCCGGTGGAGGGCGGGCCGGAATGTGGCGGTGAAGCGGTGCGATCAGCCGCTCCTGGCCTTGGCGTAGTCGGCGGCGCCGCCCGCGAAGTCGTAGACGATGGCCGGCTGGTCGCCGACGACCCAGGCGTCGTGTCCCGGCGGGCAGACGAAGACCTCGCCCGGTCCCACTTCGGCCTCGGTGCCGTCGTTCATGCGGATGCGCAGGCGTCCCTCGGCGACGAACCCGTTGTGGTGGACCTCGCACAGGTCCGTCCCCGCGATCGGCTTGACCGAGACCGACCAGCGCCAGCCCGGCTCGAACGTGGCGACGCCGAAGGTGAGCCCGCTGAGGTTGCACACCTCCAGGTGGCCCATCGGGAAGTCGCGGCGTTCGTCAGGCTTGTCGATGCTCTTGACTTCGATCATGACGTTCCCCCTTCCGTCAGGTCCAGTCTTACACCGCCGACCTGCCGTCACAAGCCGCGTGAGCTGGGCAAACGCCGGGCTTCAGCCGGAGGGCCGGTCGACCCGGTAGGTGGACTGGACGACGCCCGCGCCGAAGACCTGCGTCGACACGTGGACGAGCGGGACGTCACCGCCGACCGGGCCGAAAAGGGGCAGCCCGGTGCCCAGCAGCACCGGGACCGTCGTGAGGGTCATCTCGTCGATCAGCCCGGCACGTAGGAAGGCGCGGATCACCTGGCCGCCGTCGACGTAGACGCCCTTGGCGCCGCGCTCGGTCAGGTGCCGCAGGAGCGCGTCGAGGTCGCGGTGAACGGTGACGCGGGGGTCGGCGCCCTCGGGCAGGGTGCTGCTGAGCACGGCGACGTGCTTGTCCTCGTGCGGCCACGGATCGTAGGTCAGGCCCGGTTCGTACGTGCCGCGGCCCATGACGACGGTGTCGATGTCCCTGATGAACGCGTCGTAGCCGAGGTCGTCGCCGGCGGCCTCGCCCCGGCTGGTGAGCCAGTGGAGGTCGCCGTCCTCGCGGGCGATGAACCCGTCGAGGCTGATGCCGATGAAGACCGAGCAGGTGAACGGGCGGCGGGTGGTCATGGAGGTCTCCCGTTAGTAAACGCAGGTTCGTTTACTAACGTACTGAGGGCGGCCGGGTTTGCCAAACCGGGCGCCGTCAAGGTCTGGCCAGGGTCCTTGCTGGCCGGCGTGCGACCTGGTGACCGCGTCACCGCTGGTTCGTGCGAATCCGCGTCACCGGTCGTGCGTATCCGCGCGGTGCGTGCTAGTCCTGGCGGCCCGCGAAGGTGGCGACCCGCCACGCTGCCGTGGGCGGCACGTGCGCGTGCAGAGGGGGCGCGGTTCGGCTCCCTGCCTGGCGCGGTGGAGGCGGCCGGGTGGAAGAGGATCGTGGTCGGCGTCGATGGACGCCCGGATCGCGCCCCCTGGTGACGCCCGGGGCGCAGCATGTCACTGAGCTTCGGCGCCTGGCCGATCAGCCGAGCGGCGGGCGGTCGCCATATGAGCCTGATCGCAGCCGATTCTGTCGGTGCCGTCGTCCATGATGGCGTCCATGGCTTCCTGGCAGGAGTTCGAGCGGCAGGCACCCGACCTGGCGGGGGTGGCGCGGCGGCTGATGGAGGGCTGCCGGCACAGGGTCCTGGCGACGCTGCGCAAAGACGGCTCGCCGCGGGTCAGCGGCATCGAGACGAGTTGGCGCGACGGCGAGTTGTGGGCGGGTTCGATGCCGCGCGCCGTCAAGGCTTTCGACCTGCGGCGCGATCCGCGCATGGCGATCCACGTCGCCTCGGCGGAGCCCGACATGGAGGACCCGTCGGCGTGGGAGGGCGACGTGAAGCTCGCCGGCCGCGCGGTGGAGGTCACCGACGCGGAGGTGCTGGAGGCCTTCGAGCTGCCGGATTCCGACTCTCACCTGTTCCGGATCGAGCTGACGGAAGTGGTGTGGACGAGGGTCGAGGGCGACGAGATGGTCATGGACGCCTGGCACGAGGGGGCGGGGGTGCGGCAGATCCGCCGGAAGTAATCTACAAAGTAAAGGCGCCGGGTCCGGACAACACCCGGTCTCAATGCACCGAGAACCCGCCGTCGACGAAGAGCATCTGGCCGGTGACAAATGCGGAGGCGTCACCGGCCAGAAACACCGCGGCCCCGGCGAAGTCCTCGGGCAAGCCGTTGCGGCCCGTCATGTGGCGGGCGGCGAGCGCCTCGACACGTCCCGGCACGGCCTGGGCGGGTTCGGTCAGCGGCGTCAGCACGAATCCGGGGATGATCGTGTTGACGCACACCCCGCTGGCCGACCACGCCTCGGCCTGGGAGCGGGTCAGCCCGGCGAGGGCGGCTTTGGCCGCGCCGTAGACCCCGCTGTCGCCGAAGGCGCGGATCGACTGCTGGGAGCCGAGGTTGATGATGCGTCCCCAGCCGCGGCCCGCCATCTGAGGGCCGAAGTGCTGGCCGAGCAGGTACGGCGCGGTGAGGTGCACGGCCAGGGTGCGCTCGTAGTCGTCGACGGTGAGCTCGGCCATGGGCCTGCGGATGTTGTTGCCGGCGTCGTTGACCAGGATGTCGATGGTGCCCGCGGCGGCGCAGACGCGCTCGACGTCGCCACGGTCGCCGAGGTCGGCGCTGATCGAGGAGGCGGTGACGCCGTGCTCGCGCAGCCGGGTGACGGCCTCGTCCAAGGGGCCCTGTCTGCGGGCGACCACCACGACCTCGGCTCCGGCGCGGCCGATGGCCTCGGCGATGACGTACCCGATCCCGGAGCTGCCGCCGGTGATCAGGGCGCGCCGGCCGTGCAGGGAGAACAGCTCGCGCAGATAGTCCGACATGGAGCGCCAAACTAGCATCCCGGCTCGGAGGGTCTGAGGCTTGGGTGGACCATGATCGTAGGCCGTTCCGGTCTCACGGCCTCATCCGTGATGTACGCGTCCCCCGTAGGTGGGCCGTCCGTCTCGACGGCATGGTCAGGCGAGTGAGCCCTTTCGTGAGCCTCTTCGAGAGGAGACCCCGCCAGGAGCGCCGCGATCCCCCTGGCGAAGGTGGGGCACTCGGAGATGTCCTCGTGCGGGCAGGCCAAGCCGTGGACGATGGCAGTGCGTGCCACCTGAGCCTGGGCGATCCGTTGATCCAGCTCGGTGAGCTTGCGTCGGTACAGCTCCCGCCAGCCGTCGCCGGCCGGCGAACGAGCCGTGATGAACGCCTTGACCTCCCGCAACGTGAAGCCGACACCTCGCAGCACTATCACCAGGCCGACCTGGCCGACCGCCGATGGCGGGTAACGCCGTTGGCCTGAGACCCGGGCCGGCGCCGGCAGCAGGCCGAGCTCCTCCCAGTAGCGCAGAGCGGAGGTGGCGACGCCGGTGCGGCTCGCCAGCTCGCCAATCGTCAACACCTGCTCGCCCATTTGACTTCAAGCGTACTTGAAGCCGTTGACTGGCGATCATGCAGACAGCAGGGACATCTCTCAAGCAACGTGCGATCAGAACATTGGTACGCCAGGCGCACCAGCCCAGGGGCATCGCCGGGCGGGCGGTCGGGTGGATGTTCGCTCACCGCCCCTCCAACCGGCAGCGCAACCTCTGGGCGGTGTCGTTGCTGGACGTGCAGCCCGCCGACCGGGTGCTCGAGATCGGCTTCGGTCCGGGGGTCGCCATCGCCGGGCTCGCCGCGCGCGCCACCCGGGGCCACGTCTTCGGCGTCGACCACTCGCAGGTCATGGTGCGGCAGGCGGCCCGTCGCAACGCCGCCGCCGTCCGCGCCCAGCGCGTGCACCTCACGCACGCCTCCGTGGAGCGGTTGCCGGGCTTCGGCGATCCGCTCGATGCCATCCTCGCCGTCAACTCCGTGGGGCTCTGGCCCGATCCGGTGGAGCGGCTCCGCGAGCTGCGCCGGCTGCTCCGCCCCGCAGGACGCATCGCGCTGGTCAGCCAGCCCCGCTGCCCCGGCGCCACCCGGGACACCACGGCCCGGGCCGCCCGAGAGCTCCAGGACCTGCTCACCCGGGCTGGTTACGCCTCTCTGCGGGTCGAGACCCTCGAGCTCGACCCGCCCGTGGCCTGTGTGCTCGCCAGAAATCCGAGCGGCACGCCATCATGACCGCCGCTCCTGGCGCATCGGTCGAGATCCGCGCGAACCGGGCGGAAAGCCTCAAGGGCGGTGGGATCGCCCGCTGCGCGGCCTACGTGCCGAGCACGTCGGCGAGCACGGCCGCCTGGCTGATCTCGGGGCGCCGGGTCGAGGTGAGCAGGGTGAGCGGCCGGTCCGCGGCGAGTTCGCGCAGGTGGGCGAGGGCCTGGGCACGTTCGGGGCCTTCCAGCTCGCTGCGGTAGCGGCGGGCGAACTCCTCGAAGCGCTCGGGGTCGTGCGCGTACCAGGTGCGCAGTTCCGCCGAGGGCGCGACCTGCTTGCACCATTCGTCGAGGTGTGCCCGGTCTTTGGCCATACCGCGCGGCCAGACCCGGTCGACCAGCACCCGGGTGCCGTCATCGGCGGTCGGCTCGTCGTAGACGCGGCGCACGCGAATCGTGGTCGTCTCCGCCATCGTCGCCTCCTCACTCACGACGATACGGGGTGCCGCAGACCAACGTCGCGCCAGCCGCCGAACGGTCCTGAGCTGCGGGATCTTCGCACACCCGCCGCGCAGCCCCGCACGGCGGTGGCACGCGCTCCACGCTTGCTCACGGTGTCCGGACCTGTGCCCTGGGGGCGAGTGCGGTCACTACGGCCGCGGCCTGGAGCAGTCATGTTCGTCGGGCCACGAGGAGGAGGGCCCCTTGCCCATCGCGGAAGTCGGCGCGTGATCGAGTTCGGCGGCCCGTGCCACGCCGGTTACCGGCTCCCCGGCACACGCCTGCGAGGGAGGCGAGGGCGCGAAGGGGTTTGCGCGCGAGGGCACGGCGGGGTTAAGCTCGAATGCTGCCTTACCTAGCATGAGCGTCTACAGCCCTCCCGTTAGGAGTATACCACCGAATGACTAATCGTCAAGATGGTTTCGCGCAAGCCCTTGACAGCGAGCAGCGTGCCGTGTCGTGGCTGTACGGCCGGCTCGACGCCGCCCGGCAGCGGGCGGAGGAGGCACTGCGCACGGCATACGGCCGGGCGACGGGCACCCGCCAGGCGATGGTCGAGCGCGAGGCGATGGCCTCGGAGCAGGCGCGGCGGCTGGCCCAGCTGAACGCGGTCGAGCGGGGTCTGTGTTTCGGCCGCATCGACGACGGCTCCGGGCAGAGCACGTACATCGGCAGGATCGGCCTGCGTGACGAGGAGCACGAGTCGGTGCTGATCGACTGGCGGGCGCCGGCGGCCCGGCCGTTCTACGTGGCCACCGCCACCGATCCCGGCGGGCTGGTGCGCCGCAGGCACCTGCACCTGAAGGACCGCACGGTGGTCGGCATCGACGACGAGGTGTTCGACCTCGACGGCATGAGCGACGGCGACCGGCGCACGCTGGTGGGCGAGGCGGCGCTGCTGGCGGCGTTGCGCCGGGGGCGGACGGGCCGGATGGGGGACGTGGTGGCCACCATCCAGACCGAGCAGGACCGGGTGATCCGCTCCTCGCTGCAGGGGGCACTGGTGGTACAGGGCGGTCCTGGCACCGGCAAGACGGTGGCGGCGCTGCACCGGGCGGCGTACCTGCTCTACACCCACCGCGACACGCTGGAGCGGCGCGGGGTGCTGGTGGTGGGCCCCAACCCGATGTTCCTGCGCTACATCAGTCAGGTGCTGCCGGCGCTGGGCGAGACGCAGGTGGTGATGGCCACGGTGGGGGAGATGTTCCCGGGGGTGCGGGCGTGTGCGGCCGACTCCCCGGCCGCGGCGGTGGCCAAGGGCGATCCGCGCATGGCCGAGGTGGTGGCCGGGGCGCTGGCGCTGCGCCAGGCGGTGCCGGACGGCGATCTGGTCGTGGAGCTGGACGGGCTGCGGTTGCGGGTGCCGTACGAGGTGTGCGCGCGGTTGCGCGAGCGGGCGCGGGCGGTGCGGCTGCCGCACAACATGGCGCGCAAGCTGTACGTGAGCGAGCTGCTGAAGGAGCTGGCCAGGGCGGAGGCGCGGGCGCTGGAGGAGTCGCTGCACATCGAGGAGCTGGAGGTGGAGGGCGATCCGGAGCTGAGCGAGCCGCTCGATCTGGAGGCCGATCTGGACGAGATCGATCTGGAGCTGGCCTCGCGGCGGTTGTGGGGCGAACCGGAGATCCGGCGCGCGGTGGACGGGCTGTGGCCGGAGCTGACGCCGCATCGGCTGATCGACGACCTGCTGTCGTCGGCGGAGACGTTGCGGTCGGTGGCTCCGCCGGGCCTTGCCTGGCAGGAGCTGGTACGCCCGCCCGGCTCCGCCTGGACGCCGGGCGACGTGCCGTTGCTGGACGAGGCGGCCGAGTTGCTGGGCGAGGACGACTCGGCCCGGCGGATGGCGGCCAGGGAGGCCGACCAGGAGTGGGCCGAGCAGGAGCGCTACGCCCGGGAGGTGCTGGAGTCGACGGGCGTGGCCGAGCAGGGCATCTTCGAGCGCGCCGACGTGCTGGCCGAGCGGCACGCCGACGACGGCTCGGGCCTGACCACGGCCGACCGGGCGGTGGCCGACCGTTCGTGGGCCTACGGGCACGTGATCGTGGACGAGGCGCAGGAGCTGTCGCCGATGGCCTGGCGGATGGTCATGCGGCGGGTGCCGGCGAAGTCGCTGACCGTGGTGGGTGACCTGGCGCAGACGGGGTCGGCGGCGGGGGCGCGTTCGTGGGGGGAGGTGCTCGACCCCCATCTGGAGGGCCGCTGGCGGGTGGAGCGGCTGCTGGTGAACTACCGCACGCCGGTGGAGATCATGCGGGTGGCGGCGGACGTGCTGCGGGCGTTCGCGCCGGAGCAGGAGCCGCCCGAGTCGGTGCGGTCGGGCGGGGCGGAGCCGCGGGCCGTGCGCCTCACGGCGGCGGATCTGCCGGCCGATCTGCCGGCGCTCGTGGAGGCGGAGCTGGCGGAGGTCGGCGCCGAGATCGGCCCGGAGATCGGCGCGGGGAACGGTGCCGAGATCGGTGCGGAGATCGGTGCGGAGATCGGCGCGGGCCGGGTGGGCGTGGTGACTCCGGACGCGCGGCACGCCGAGGTGGCGCGATTGTTCCCGGAGGGGGAGCTGGAGGCGCCGGTGGTGGTGCTGACGGTGGGGCAGGCCAAGGGGCTGGAGTTCGACGCGGTCGTGGTGGTGGATCCGCAGGGCATCCTGGACCAGTCGCCGATGGGCGGGCAGGACCTGTACGTCGCGGTGACGCGGGCGACGCGGCGGCTGACGGTGGTGCACGAGGGTGAACTGCCGGACGTCCTGTCCCGGATGGCCGAGAAATCTACTTTGTAAAGGCGGTGGCCTGGCACAACGATCCTGACGTCCCGGGCCGCATTCCCGGCGACGAGCCCCGCGACCGCTACTGCCGGCAGGTCTCGTTGCCCGGGGTGAGCTTGGCGGCGACCTCGTGGATGGTGCGGGTGACGTGGTCGAGGGCGCGCAGCGTCTCCAGGTCGAGGTGGTCCATGATGCGGCGGTAGTGTTCGTGGCCGGCGTTGTTGATCTCTTCGATGAGTGCGGTGCCCTCGGGGGTGAGCTCGACGCGGCGCACGCGCCGGTCGTGGGGGTCTTCGTGCCGGCTGGCCAGGCCCTGGGCGACGAGGCGGTCGACGATGCCGGTGACGGTGCCGAGGCCGACGCCGAGCGCGTGGGCGAGGTGCTGGCCGGAGGAGGACCCGTTGATCGCCAGGAGCATGACGACCTTGAGCTGTCGCATGGTGAGGTTGGAGGTGAACAGGGGGGAGTGGTGCTGGGCGAACAGTCGCCCGAGGCCACGCTGGGTATCGGTGATCCGGTGGATCAGGTCTTCGCGTTCGCTGCTCACACTCACCTCTCGCCTTCCTGAGAAGGTTATCAGGAAGTCTCGGCCTGTCTAAATATTCGTATCAGGCGAAGTGTTAGTCTGTGGCGAACTCTTGGAGGGGAGCCCATGACCGCTTTCGCCCGGTTGAGCCTGGTCAACCGCAGCCTTGTGATCCTGATCGCGGTGGTGCTCAGCGCGTTCGGCGCGTTCGCCATCCCTCAGCTGAAACAGCAGTTGCTGCCGTCCTTGTCGTTCCCCGGCGCGTTCGTGGTGGCGCCGTTCCCCGGCGCCTCGCCCGAGATCGTCGAGGACCAGGTCACCAAGCCGATCGAGGACTCCTTCCAGGGGCTCGCCGGGATGGAGCAGATGACCTCGACCTCGAAGGAGGGCCTGGCGCAGATCCAGGTGGCCTTCGAGTACGGCACCGACGTCGAGTCGTCGGTGAACAAGATGCAGCAGGCCATCAACCGGGTGACGTTCCCGGAGGGCGTCGAGCCCCAGGTGGTGGCGGGCAACACCGATGACATCCCGGTGCTGGTGCTGGCGGTGGGCGACGGCGGTGACGAGCGGTCGATGGCCGACAAGCTGCGCCGGATCCTGGTGCCGGAGTTGCAGGGCGTCGAGGGCGTGCGCGAGGTGTCGGTCACGGGAACCCGCGAGGAGGTCGTGACGATCGAGCCTGATGCCGAGAAGATGGCGCTGGCGGGGGTGTCGGCGGCGCAGATTCCCGAGGTGCTGAGGGCGAACGGCACGCCGATCCCGGCGGGGACGCTGACCGATGACGGCAAGGCGCTGACGGTCCAGGTGGGTTCGCGGGTCGACTCGGTGTCCGAGCTGGAGAGCCTGTACCTGACGCCCGCCCAGCCGGCGGCGACCCCCCAGCAGGCCCAGCAGCAGCCCGGCCGGCCCCAGTCTCAGCAGCAGGGTCGTCCCCAGGGCCAGCAGCAGAGCCAGGCGCAGGGTCAGCAGCAGGGCCGTCCCCAGGGCCAGGCGCAGGGTCAGCCTGATCAGGGGGCGGTCGCGCAGCAGCCGGTCAGGCCGAAGCCGCTCAAGCCGGTGAAGCTGGGTGACGTCGCCGAGATCAAGCGTGGCCTGGCGGAGGCGACGACGCTCACGCGTACGGACGGCAGGACGAGCCTGGGCGTGGCGGTGACGATGACGCCCGACGGCAACGCGGTGGCGATCTCGCACGACGTCCGGGAGAAGCTGCCCGAGCTGACCAGGGCGCTGGGCGACTCGTCGGACACGGCGGTGTCGGTGGTGTTCGACCAGGCGCCGTACGTGGAGGAGTCGATCGAGAGCCTGACCACCGAGGGCCTGCTGGGTCTGGTGTTCGCGGTCCTGGTGATCCTGGTGTTCCTGCTGTCGGTGCGGTCGACGCTGGTGACGGCGGTGTCGATCCCGCTGTCGGTGGTGATCGCGCTGATCGTGTTGTGGGCGGGCGACTATTCGCTGAACATGCTGACGCTGGGCGCGCTGACGATCGCGGTGGGCCGCGTGGTCGACGACTCGATCGTGGTGCTGGAGAACATCAAGCGGCATCTCGGTTACGGCGAGGCGAAGCTTCAGGCGATCTTGACGGCGGTGCGCGAGGTGTCGGGGGCGGTGACGGCTTCGACGCTGACCACGGTGGCGGTGTTCGCGCCGATCGCGATCGTGGGCGGCATGGTGGGCGAGCTGTTCAGCCCGTTCGCGATCACGGTGGCGGTGGCGTTGCTGGCCTCGCTGGTGGTGTCGCTGACGGTGGTGCCGGTGCTGGCGTACTGGTTCCTGAAGGCGCCCGCGCTGACGCCGGAGCAGGCGCGCAAGCAGCGTGAGGAGGCCGAGGCGAAGGAGCTGCGCTCGCCGCTGCAGCGGTCCTACCTTCCCGTGCTGCGGTTCGCGACCCGTTTCAAGCTGGTGACGGTGCTGATCGGGGTGGCGGTGTTCGTCGGCACGATGGGGCTGGCCGGCGGGCTGCAGACGAACTTCCTGGACGCTTCGGGCCAGAACACGATCTCCCTGTCGCAGCGGATGCCGGTGGGCACCGATCTGAAGACGACCGACCAGGCGGCGCAGAAGGTCGAGGAGGTGCTGGCCGGCCTGGACGGCGTGGAGACGTACCAGGTGAACGTGGGCGGCGGAAACGCGATGTCGGGCGGGGCGGTCGGCGGCGGCGCGGACCGGGCCTCGTACTCGGTGACCCTCGAGGAGGGCGCCGACACCGTGAAGATCGAGCAGGCGCTGCGCGACGGGGTCGCGGGCCTGTCGGGGGTCGGCGAGGTCACGGTGGGCGCGCAGGCGGCCGGGTTCTCCTCCGACACGATCGACGTGATCGTGCAGGCTCCCGACGCCGAGGAGCTGCGTGCGGCGGCCGACACGGTCGCGGCGGCGATGGGCGAGGTCTCCGGGCTGAAGGACGTGTCGTCCGACCTGGAGTCGAGCGCGCCGCGGGTCGAGGTCGTGGTGGACCGGGAGGAGGCCGCCGAGCGGGGCCTGTCGGAGGCGCAGGTGGGGCAGGCGGTCGCGCAGGCCTTCCGCGGCGCGCCGCTGGGCCAGATCACGCTGGACGGGCGGGCGAGCGACCTGGTGCTGCGCGGGGCCGACGCGCCGGACGACGTCGAGGCGATCGAGGATCTGAAGTTGCCGACGCCCGCCGGGATGGTGAAGTTGTCGTCGGTGGCCGACGTGCGGGAGGTGGCCGGGCCGACGCAGGTGACCAGGATCGACGGTGAGCGGTCCGCGACGGTGTCGGCCAAGGCGGACGCGGCCGACCTGGGCAGCGTGACGCAGGCGCTGACGACGAAGCTGGACGGGCTGACGCTGGCCGCGGGGGTGTCGTACGAGATCGGCGGGGTGTCCGCCGACCAGGCCGACGCGTTCGCCGACCTCGGCATGGCGATGCTGGCGGCGATCGCGATCGTCTTCCTGATCATGGTGGCGACGTTCCGCAGCTTCATCCAGCCGGTGATCCTGCTGGTGTCGATCCCGTTCGCGGCGACGGGCGCGATCGGGCTGCTGGTGGCCACGGACACGGCGCTGGGCGTGCCGGCGCTGATCGGCATGCTGATGCTGATCGGGATCGTGGTGACGAACGCGATCGTGCTGATCGACCTGATCAACCAGTACCGGGATCAGGGCATGGGCGTGGTGGAGGCGGTGATCGAGGGCGGCCGGCGCAGGTTGCGGCCCATCCTGATGACGGCGGTGGCCACGATCTGCGCGCTGACGCCGATGGCGCTGGGGGTGACGGGTTCGGGCGGTTTCATCTCGCAGCCGCTGGCGATCGTGGTGATCGGTGGTCTGATCTCCTCGACGCTGCTGACGCTGGTCCTGGTGCCGACGTTGTACGTCGTGGTGACGCGCAAGCGCGACCGGGGGGCGGGGCCGGGGCCGGCGAGCCATCGGGTGCGTGCGGACGCCGACGGCGCGGGGACGCAGGATCTGGCCGGTCATCCGGCGTAAGGTCGCGGGGGTCGGCGTGCCCGGCCGGGTTCCAACCCGGCCGGGCACGCCGTCGTCTGAGGGACGCGCTCGCGTCTACAGGGTGGCTCCCCTCGGGAATGGGTGGTGCACCGGCTGGGACGGGTCGCCGGCGTGCGCGGGCCCGGGCTGGTGGTCGTGTGGCCCGGGGTGGAGCGCGCGGTGCGGGTGTCGTTGCGGTTGATGTGCCTGGACCTGTTCTGTGCCGGGGCGGTCACCCGCGATGGCGTGGCGGTGCGGGTCAAGGCCGGCGCCGTGGCCGAGGTGAGCGATCCGGTCCGGTTCGCGATGGCGATGGACGGGCCGCTGGCGGCCGCCACGGTCGTCGCCGAGAGGGAGTTGCGCCGCCAGATCGCCGAGGTCGATCTGGCGGACCTGCCGGCGATGATCAGCCGGAGCGGCGCGGAGACGGCGGAGCGGATCAGCGAGGCGACCGGCCGGTGGGGTGTGCGCGTCACGCTCCTGGACGTCGACGATGTCCAGGTGCCGCTGCGGGGCGAGCTCATCGCGGCACCTCGGCCCTGGCGATCATCCTCATCGAGGGCGGCCTGAGCACCAGGTGGACCGACCTGCGCCGGCTGGTGCTGCCGTCGGCGCTGCTGGCCACGGCGGGCGTCGCGGTCAGCGTCCTGGTCACCGCCGCGGGCGCCCACTTCCTGCTGGGCATGGACTGGCAGCTGGCGCTGCTGCTGGGCGCGATCGTGTCCTCCACGGACGCGGCCGCGGTGTTTTCGGTGCTGCGGTCGCTGCCGCTGCCGCGCCGGGCGGCGGGCCTGGTGGAGGCCGAGTCCGGGTTCAACGACGCTCCCACCGTCATCCTGGTGCTGGTGTTCAGCGCCGCCGCCGCTGACCTGCCCGGCCCGGCCGCCGTGGCGGGGCAGGTCACCTACCAGCTGGTGGCGGGGGCGGTGATCGGGCTGCTGATCGGCTGGGCGGGGACGGCGGCGCTGCGCTACGTGGCGCTGCCGGCCACGGGCCTGTACCCGCTGGCGACCCTGGGGCTCGGCGTGATCGCGTTCGCCGCGGCCGGCGGCGCGGGCGCGTCCGGTTTCATGGCCGCCTACCTGGCCGGCATCGTGCTCGGCAACGCGGTCCTGCCGCATCGCGCCGCCACGCGCTCCTTCGCCGAGGGCGTCGGGTGGCTGGCGCAGATCGGCCTGTTCGTCATGCTGGGCCTGCTGGTCGACCCGAGCGAGCTGGGCGGCGCGGTGCTGCCGGCCATCGTCGTCGGCCTGGTGCTGCTGCTGGTGGCCAGGCCCGTGTCGGTGGTCGCCTGCCTGCTTTTCTTCCGTTCGGGCTGGCGGGAGCAGGCGTTCATCTCCTGGGCGGGACTGCGGGGTGCGGTGCCGATCGTGCTGGCCACCTTCCCCATCGTCGCGGCGGTGCCCGGCAGCCAACAGCTGCTGAACATCGTGTTCGTGCTGGTGGCGCTGTTCGTCCTCGTCCAGGGGCCTGTGCTGCCGGCGGTGGCCAGGCTGCTGGGCATCACCCAGCCCGGCCAGACCAGGGAGGTGACCATCGAGGCCGCCCCGCTGGACGTGCTGGGCGCCGACCTGCTCACGCTCACCATCCCGCCCGGCTCCCGCCTGCACGGAGTGGAGATCTTCGAACTGCGCCTGCCTGCGCCGTCGAACGTCGTGCTGATCATCCGTGACGGCGACACCATCGTCCCCGAGCCCGTCACGTTGCTGCGGGAGGGCGACGACGTGCTCATCGTCACCACCAGCGCCGCCCGTGTGCAGGTCGAGCGCCGCCTGCGGGCGGTCGCGCGGCGCGGCCGGCTGGCCCACTGGTACGGCGAGCGCGGCGACACCGACCCCGACCCCGACCCCTGTCTCTTATACACAG
>NZ_SMKO01000248.1 GCF_004348685.1 Nonomuraea deserti
GGAGAGAGGGGGTCTGGTGGGGGCGGGACCGTTGGGCGCGGCCGGGTGGTGCGTGGTGAAGCTGTCGGCGACGCACTCGCCCAGGACAGCGATCATCGGGCCTGCCTTTCTGGCATGTTGCCGATTCGTTACGGCAGCAGGGCATTGACGTTTCTAGGATCGGAGTCCATCATCGCAGCACGGCAGATGTCAACGTTGACATATGTCAACGATGACATCGGATCCCCCCTGATAGGACAGCGCCATGAATGCAAAGCTATCGGCCGGCCTGCTGGTCACCGCGCTTCTCGTCACCGGCTGCGGCGGCAGCGGCGGGGGAAGCGACTCCGCCGCCCTCAAGGTAGGGCTGATCACCAAGACCGAGACCAACCCGTTCTTCGTCAAGATGAAGGAGGGCGCGCAGAAGGCGGCCCAGGCCAGCGGCATGGAGCTGATGAGCGCGGCGGGCAAGTTCGACGGTGACAACGCCGCCCAGATCACCGCCATCGAGAACATGGTCGCCGCCGGCGTGAAGGGCATCCTCATCACCCCGAGCGACACCAAGGCCATCGTCCCGGCGATCAAGAAGGCGCGCGACGCGGGCGTGCTCGTCATCGCCCTCGACACCCCCACGGAGCCGCAGGAGGCCACCGACGCGCTGTTCGCCACCGACAACCTCAAGGCGGGCGAGCTGATCGGCCAGTACGCCAAAGCCGCCATGGCCGGCAAACCCGCCAAGATCGCCACCCTGGACCTCGCCCCCGGCATCACGGTCGGTCAGCTGAGGCACGACGGGTTCCTGAAGGGGTTCGGCATCCAGGAGGGCGACCCGTCCGTCGTCTGCTCCCAGGACACCAGGGGCGACCAGGCCAAGGGCCAGACCGCGATGGAGAACTGCCTGCAGAAGGCCCCCGACATCAACCTCGTCTACACCATCAACGAGCCCGCCGCGCTGGGCGCGTACACGGCGTTGAAGGCCAAGGGCCGCGAGAAGGAGGTGCTGATCGTCTCGGTGGACGGCGGCTGCACCGGCGTCAAGGCCGTGCAGTCGGGGCAGATCGCCGCGACCAGCCAGCAGTATCCGCTCAAGATGGCCGAGGACGGCGTCAAGGCGGTGGCCTCGTACGCCAAGGGCGGCCAGAAGCCCTCCGGCTACACCGACACCGGCGTCACCCTGATCACCGACAAGGCGGCCGACGGCGTCGAGGCCAAGGACACCGCCTTCGGCCTGGCGAACTGCTGGGGCTGATCGTGGCCGTGATGGAAGCGTCGCTGCCGCGCCGCCTGATCAGCACCCCCGTCGCGGGCCCGCTCGCCGCGCTCCTGCTGGCCTGCCTGTACTTCGGCCTGAACACCGACCAGTTCTTCACCGGGACGAACTTCTCCCTGATCATCCAGCAGGTCATGGTGGTCGGCACGCTGGCCATCGGGCAGACCCTGATCATCCTGACCGCGGGCATCGACCTGGCCAACGGCGCGATCATGGCGTTCGGCGGCATCGTGATGACGAAGCTGGCAGTGGAGAGCGGCCTGCCCGCGCTGCTCGCGGTCGCCGCCGGGCTCGTGGTCTGCGCCGGGTTCGGGCTGGTCAACGGGCTGCTGGTGACGCGGATCTCGTTGCCGCCGTTCATCGTGACGCTCGGCATGCTGAACGTGGCGTTCGCGCTCACCCACATCTACTCCGGCGAGCAGACCGTCACGGACCTGCCGCCGCTGCTGACGTTCCTCGGGCAGACGTTCCAGGTCGGCCAGACGAACGTCACCTACGGCTCGCTGCTGACGATCCTGCTGTTCCTGCTGTTCGCGTACCTGCTGGGCTCGACCGCGTGGGGCCGGCACGTGTACGCGCTGGGCAACAACCCCGAGGTGGCCCGGCTGACCGGCATCAGGACGCGGCGGCTGACCGTGGGCGTCTACACGCTGGCCGGTTTCGTGTACGGCATCGCGGCCCTGCTGCTCGTCTCCCGTACCGGGGTGGGCGACCCGCAGGCCGGCCAGACCGACAACCTCGACAGCATCACGGCGGTCGTGCTCGGCGGCACCAGCCTGTTCGGCGGCCGGGGCATGGTGCTGGGCACCCTGGTGGGAGCGCTCATCGTGGGGGTGTTCAGGAACGGCCTGCAGCTGATGGGCGTACCGTCGATCTATCAGACGCTCATCACGGGCATCCTGGTGATCCTCGCGGTCGCCGTCGACCAGCTCTCCCGCAGGAGGACCCGATGACCACACCCGTGCTCCAGGCGCGCGGCCTGGTCAAGAAGTACGGCCACGTGACCGCGCTCGACGGCGCCGACTTCGACCTGATGCCCGGCGAGGTGCTCGCGGTCATCGGCGACAACGGCGCCGGCAAGACGAGCCTGATCAAGGCGCTGACGGGCGCGCTGCAGCCGGACTCCGGCGAGATCCTGCTCGACGGGAAGCCGGTACGGTTCCGCGACCCGCTCGACGCCCGCAGGCACGGCATCGAGACCGTCTACCAGGACCTCGCGGTCGCGGCCTCGCTGGACATCGCGACGAACATGTTCCTGGGCAGGGAGCTGCGGAAACCGGGCATCCTCGGGCGGGTCTTCCGGATGCTCGACAAGAAGCGCATGCGCGAGGAGTCGGCCAAGCACATGGCCGAGCTCAAGATCGGGCTGCGCTCGCTCACCCAGCCGGTCGAGTCGCTGTCGGGCGGGCAGCGGCAGGGCGTGGCCGTGGCCAGGGCGGTGGCGTGGGCCACGAACGTGGTGGTGATGGACGAGCCCACGGCGGCGCTCGGGGTCAAGGAGTCCGGCCAGGTGCTCGACCTGATCAGGCAGGTCCGCGACCGGGGCACGCCGGTGGTGCTGATCAGCCACAACATGCCGCACGTGTTCGAGATCGCCGACCGCGTCCACATCCAGCGCCTGGGCCGCAGGGTCGCCGAGATCGTCCCGGGTGACCACAGCATGGCGGAGGTGGTCGCCATCATGACGGGTGCCATCCAGATGTCGGAGGGCAAGTCCGTGGTGACGGACAAGGACGCGGCGGAGGCGATCGGGCTGTCGTGACACGTTCCCGTACGAGCGCTCCGCCGGACCGGGGTGTTCTGGCCCTCCGCCGGGCCGGGCTGTCGTGATGCGCTCCCGTACGAGCGCTCCGCCCCCTGCTGCGACGGGCCACTAGCATGGGCGGGATGCGGCGTCCGACGATGACAGATGTGGCGCGCGAGGTCGGCGTCACCGCCAAGACCGTCTCGCGGGTGCTCAACGACGACGGCCCGGTCGCCGTCGAGACCCGTGAGCGCGTCATGGCGGCCGTCAGGAAGCTGGGCTACCAGCCCAACCTGATGGCCCGCAACATGCGAGTGGGCGCGCGTGACGCCGCGATCGGCCTGATCATCCCCGAGATGGGCAACCCGTTCTTCGGCACGGTCGCGGGCGGCGTCGAGAGCGCCGTCAGGGCCCGAGGGCTGACGCTCATCGTCGGCTCGTCGAGCGAGACGGCCGCCCTGGAGCAGTCGCTGATCGCGACGTTCCTGGCCCGCAGGGTGAGCGCCCTCATGATCGTCCCGTCGGCCACCAGCGAGCACCGCCGGCTGCGCGGCGAGCGGGTGGCCGGGCTGCCGATCGTCTTCCTCGACCGCCCTGCGGTGGGGCTGACCGCCGACAGCGTGGTCAGCGCCAACCGGGAGGGCTCGCGGGCCGGCGTCGCCCATCTGATCGCGTACGGCCACCGCCGCATCGGCTTCGTGGGCGACCTGCCCGCGTCCCTCTACACCCGCCGCGAACGTTTCCAGGGCTACCGCGACGCGCTCGACCGGGCAGGGCTGCCCTTCGACCGTTCCCTTGTGGAGACCGGGCACGACCAGGATGCCGCGGCCCAGGCCACCATGCGGTTGCTGGAGCTGAGCGACCCGCCGACGGCGCTGTTCGCGGCCAACAACCTCGCGTCGATGGGCGCGGTGGTGGCGCTGGCCAGGGCGCGGCGCACCGACGTGGCGCTCGTCGGCTTCGACGACCTGCCGCTGGCCGAGGTCCTCGACCCGCCGCTGACGGTGGTGGCCCAGGATCCGGCGGGGATGGGGGCCGCGGCGGCTGAGCTGGTGTTGTCGCGGCTGGACGGCGACCGCTCCAAGGCGCGCCGGCAGGTGGTGCCCACCCGGCTGATCGTCCGCGGCTCCGGCGAGCTCACTCCAGCCTCCTGATCCACCGGCCTCGCGACCGACCGGCCCTCTGACCAGCGGGCCTCCGCGACCGACCGGCCCCCGCCCCGCGAGCTTCCGCGACCGACGGCTCCTGACCGACCGGCCCTCGACCGGCGGACCTCCGGTGACCGACCGGCCTCCGGTGACGGGCCGATCTTGACACGGGCCGATCTCGTGACGGGCCGGTCCCGGTGACGGGCCGGTCCCGGTGACGGGCCGGTCCCGGTGACGGGCCGATCTCGTGACGGGCCGGTCCCGGTGACGGGCCGGTTTCGGGACGACGCGGGGACGCCTGGGTGGGCGAGCCGCTCCTCACCCGCGCGGGCCGGAGCGGCTCGCCGCCCTCAGCGCCGGATCGTGAACTGCCCCGACAGCGGCCCGACCTCGACGGTGTACGTGCCGCGCTCGCCGCGCCGTACGTCGAACGAGACCCGCTCGCTCCGGCCGGGCCGCAGCGGGACGGTCCGCCGCTGGTCCTCCTGGCCGTTCACGCGCAGCACGGCCGCGTACTCGCCGGCCCGCTCGCCCACGTTCTTCACCCGGGCCCGCACCCGTACGCGCCCGGACCGGGAGTTCTCCGGGGTGATCTCCAGGCCGCTCGGCGCGAACAGCGGCTCGGGGCCGGGGGCCAGGTCGTGCACGAACACGTCGGAGCGGTGGTTGGTGTCGCCTTCGACGAGGTTCGCCGCGGAGCTCTCGAAGGCCACGTACCTGCCGTCGGCGCTGATCGACGGCAGGTCGGACCCGCCGTCGCCCTCGGCTCCCTCGGGGGCCAGGGAGATCTTCCTGCTGGTGCCGGCCGCGACGTCGCGGACGAACACGTCGTTCGCGCTGTTCGTGTCGCCTTCGACGATGTCGTCGGCGAGGCTGTAGAAGGCGACCAGGCGCCCGTCGGCGCTCAGCGACGGCGCGAACGACATGTTGGAGGCCTCGCCTCCGTCCCTGTTCGCCGACACCAGCTCGGACGTGCCGGTCGCCAGGTCCTGGACGTAGATCTGGCCGAGTCCGACGCCGTTGGTGAAGGCCAGCGCGGTGCCGTCGGCGCTGAGCACCGGGGACCTGGTGTCGGTCTCCGGGTGCGGGGTCACGACCAGGTTGAGCGCGCCGGTCCCGCGGTCGAGGACGAAGGCGTCCGTCCTGCCGTTGCCGTCGCCCGGCACGAGGCCGTCCGCGTCGCTCTGGAACGCCACGAAACGGCCGTCGGCGCTGATGGACGGCTCGCGGGACTGGTTGCCCGCCTGTGAGCCGTCCTGGGCGACGGAGATCCGCTCGGTCGTGCCGGCCTGCCGGTCGCGCAGGAACACGTCGGCGCGGCCGTTGGTGTCGCCGGGCACGAGGTTGGCGGCGTCGCTGACGAAGACGGCCAGCCGGCCGTCCGCCGAGAACGCGGGCGCACCGGAGATCCCGTCGCCCTGGACGCCGGCGGACGACACGGAGATCCGCTCCGTCGTCCTCTTCTGCCGGTCGTGCACGAAGGCGTCGGTCTGGCCGTTCGTGTCGCCGGGCACCAGGTTGGCCGCCCCGCTGTTGAAGCCGACGAACCTCCCGTCGTGGCTGACCGTCGGCGACAACGAGAACGAGTCGCCCAGGCCGCCGCCGGTCGGCACCGAGACCCGCTCGGTCGTCCTGGTGCGCAGGTCGGTGGCGAAGATGTCCAGCTCGCCGTTGGTGTCCTCGTCGCCGACGAGGTTGGAGGCGAAGCTGGCGAACACCACGACGTTCCCGTCGCCGCTCAGCTCCGGCCACCACGCCTCGTGGTTGCCCTGGCGGCCGTCGGGGCCCAGCGACACCCGTTCGGTGCCCGGCCGCCGCGGGAGGGTCAGGTCGGCGGTGTTCCTGCCCCTGCCGACGCTCGCCAGTACGGGCTCCGACCGCGAGATGCCGGCGGCGTTCGCCGAGACGCGGTAGCCGTCGCCGAAGGGGACGTCCTTGATGGTGTAGCGGCCGTTCCCGTCGGTCGTCGCCGACAGGTCGTCGGGCACGTCGAGCACCGTCACCGTGGCGCCGGGCACCGTCGAGCCGGTCGGCCCGTAGACCACCCGGCCGGAGAGCGTGCCCCAGCGCGTCCGCTCCAGCTCGACGCGCTCGTCGGAGAGGCGGCCGGCCCGGACGCGTACGGTCTCGGCGCTGGTCTCGTAACCGAACCTGGACAGCGTCAGCTCGTGCCTGCCCTCGGGCAGCCGCAGCTCGAAACGCCCGTCGTCGCCGGTCTGGACGCTGCGCCCGTCCGCCCTGGCCACCTTCACGCCGGCCAGCGGCCTGCGAGTGCGCTCGTCGGTGACGACGCCGCGCACGCCGCTCTCGAGCGCGGCCTCCGTGACGGCGGCGTAGGCGTCGATCCGGCCGGCGCCGACGCGGGGGTTCGGGCGCGGACCGTAGCGGTCGTCGGAGACGGACGTGCCGGTCAGGATCTCCAGCGCGGCGTCCGCGGTCAGGCCGGGACGGGCCTCCATCATCAGGGCGACGGTGCCGGACACGTGCGGGGTGGCCATCGAGGTGCCGTTGAGCGCCTTGTACGCGCCGCCGGGCATGGACGACAGCACGTCGACGCCCGGCGCGGACAGGTCGGGCACGACGTACGAGTCCGGCCACTCCGGAGGCGCGGCGAACCAGTCGGTCCGCCTGACCACGCCGCCGCAGGAGAAGTCGGGCACGTCGTCGTTGACGTCGGTCGCGCCCACGGCCACGGACTCGTACACGTTGCCCGGGCTGCTCGACTGGCCGGGGAGGCAGTCGTTGCCGATCGCGAAGGAGGGGAACGCGCCGGCGTAGGAGATGTTCCTGGCCGGCTGGATCATCTCGTCGGCGTAGCCCTCGCCGCCCAGCGACATGCTGACGATGTCGGCCGGCTCGCCCGCCTTGGCGCCGTCGGCCGTGAACGGCGCGATCGCCCACTGCATGCCGGCGATCACCTGGGCGAAGGTGCCCTGGCCGCCGGGGATGACCAGGGCGCCCATCAGGGTGACGCCGGGCGCGACGCCGATCCGGGTGCCGGAGGCGTTCCCGCCCGCGATCGTGCCCGCCACGTGGGTGCCGTGGTAGCTGCTGTCGTGCGGCTGCGAGGCCACCGGCCTGCCGTCGGGGCCGAACTCGATCCAGCCACCCGGGTGCTTCGGGTCGGAGGGGTCGGCGGTGGCGAGCTTGCCCTGGAGGTCGGGGTGGGTGATGTCGATCCCGGTGTCGAGCACGGCCACGCGCACGCCCTTGCCGGAGAGCCCGCGCTCGTCGCTCGCCCTGTCGGCGCCGATCTTGGCGATGCCCCACGTGGTGGCGCCGGCCGCCTTGGGGGTGGCGCCTACCGCGGGTTCGGGCGCGGTCAGCGTGAAGTTGGGGATGACGCGCTCGACCGTCTCGAGCTCCGCCAGGGCGTTCAGGGTGCCTTGCGTGGCCCGTACGAGGACCATGTTCTTCAGCCAGAAGGTGTTGACCACCTGGTCGCCGCGTGACGTGACGAGCCGGACCACGGGGTCCTGGGTGGCCGCGGCGCTCCGCGCCAGCGTCTCCCGCGCCTCGGCGCGGGACGCGGGCGCCGCCGGCAGGACGCGCGGGGCGCGCAGCACGACCGCCGCTTCGACGCGGGCGCCGGCGCTCTTCAGCTGCGCGGTCAGCTTCTGGTCGATCTTCGGCGCGGCCTCCGGCTCCGCGGTACGGATGTCCGCCGCGGCCGGGCCCGCCGTCAGCGTGCCGAGCAGAACGGCCGGTAACAGTGCGGTGAGCAGGCGTCGTCTGGCGGATCGGCGGGGGGATGGCGGCATGACGCTCCTTCGGTGCTGTGGCCACTGGGGCCGGTGGTGCACCTGGAACGCTGACATCTACCGATATTTCCTGACAAGATCGGTTTACGGCGAGTTCCCGTCATATGACGGGATCCCGACACCGAACCGAACCCGAGGGAGGAGCGGCGTGCTCGAGGCCATCGGACTCAGCCACCAGGACGAGGAGGTGTACGACGCCCTGGTCCGCCGGACGCAGGCGACGGTGACCGAGATCGTCGGCGACTGCCACCTGCCCGCCACGGCCGCGCGGCGCGTCCTGCAGTCGCTGGTGGAGCTCGGACTGGCAACCCGCTCGGTCGGCCGGCCCACCCGCTACGTCGCGGTCTCGCCCGACAGCAGCCTGGAGGCCATCCTGCGCGAGCGCGAACGCGAGCTGGACGGCGTGCGCGCGCACATCAGGTCGCTGATGGACGTCTACCGTGCCAGCACCCGCTTCGCCCATCCCGGCGAGCTGATCGAGGTGGTCTCGGGCCGCGACGAGGTCAACCACCGGTGGGTGCAGATGCAACAGGACACGCGGGCGCAGATGCGCGGGTTCGACCGGCCACCGTACGCCGCTCCGCAGCAGCACACCGAGTCGAACCCGATCGAGCTCAACCTGCTCCGGCGTGGCGTGAAATATCGCGTCATCTACGACACCAGCGTGCTGGATCTGCCCGGCTGGCTGGAGGACGTGACGGCCGGGATGCAGCACGGCGAACAGGCCAGGATCGCCGCCGACCTGCCGATGAAGCTGGCCATCTCCGACGACCGGCTGGCCATCATCCCGCTGCTGCGGGCCGGCGACGACGCGGTCACGGCGTCGTACCTGATCCACCCGTCACCGTTGCTGGACGCCCTGGTGGCGCTGTTCGAGGCGCTGTGGGAGCGCAGCGTGCCCGTCCGGATGACGGCGCCGGACGGGGAGCTGTCGGACGACGAGGAACGGCTGCTCACCCTCCTGGCGTCGGGCGCGACGGACCGCGCGGCCAGCCGGGCGCTGGGCTGGAGCGAGCGCACGGTGCAGCGGCACATCACGAAGCTGATGCGGCGGCTGGGGGCGAGGACCCGCTTCCAGGTGGCCATGGAGGCGACCCGGCGCGGCTGGATCTGAACCCCGCGTACGGTGCCATGCGGCGTCGCCCGCCTCTTGACCGATCGCACCCGGAGTGCTGCACCCGCGAGCGCCGGAAAGTGTGGACCGAACGCCAAGAACTGTGCATCACGAGCCAATGACCTCGCCCGCCGCACCTGCGTAGCCTCCTACGGACACGCAGAGAGCGAGGAACACCTGAAATGGTTCACACAAGGCTCGCGGCCGCCCTTGCGGCAGGCGTCATGGCGTTGCCGCTGATCGCTCTGCCGGCGCAGGCGGAATCGTCGCTCAAGTGGTGGTGCACCACGAACGTCGTGGGGACCTTGTGCGGTACGCGCGACGGCGACCGGCTGAAGGCCAAATACTATCCGCCGTCCGGACGGGACGGTGCGGGAATCTTCGGCATCCGCACGGGAAAGTCGAATTACCAGTACAAGTACTCCAAGCCGAGGTATGTCGAGGTGGGAGAGCTCACCAAATTCACTTGGCAACATCAATGCAACACGTACTTCAAGGTCTACTGGCATTCCAACAAGGGCACCGATCCCGAGGATCTTTCGACAGCGCAATTCAAATGTTCCAAGTTCTAGCGAACCTGGTCTCGTTTTCTCGAAGACCTGTCGGCGCAGCCGGCCACCGGGTACCGGAAGCGGTCGCCCGGCTGCTTGAACAGCGCCGGCGTGGCGAACGGGGAGCCCAGATGTCGGGACACGAACGCCACCACTTGGGAGCAGGCCCGAAGCCGCGCCTCCCGAAGTGAAGCCCTAGGCCCGGTCACCCACCTGGACGGGAGGGCAGGCTCCCCGCGAAAGCCGGGAGCGCGTCAATGGTCGCGAGGTCCGGCGCGAGGATGTTCCGCGTCTGACGGCGGCACCCGGAGAGCCGCCACGGCCACTGATGCGGGGCAGGTGACCGAGAACCACACGATCTTGCCGCCGTCGGCCGCCCGCACCCCCCAGTCGTCGGCGATCGCCGCGACGATCCGCAGGCCCCGGCCCGACGGCGCGTCGGGCCCTGGCGAACGCGGGCGCGGCACGCCGTCGCCGGGGTCGAACACTTCGCCGTAGATGCGGCCGTCGCGGTCCTCCAGGCGGAGCGCGTACGCCGACCCGCCGTACAGGACGGCGTTGGTGACGAGCTCGCTGACGATGATGAGGCAGTCGTCGATCACGTCGTCGCGGCCCCATGCGGCCAGGTCCGCGCGGACCAGGGCGCGCGCCTCGCCGACGCCGGCCGGCACCGAGGGCAGCAGGTGCTCCGCTGTCCGGACCGGCGTCGCGGGCGGGGACCCGTGGCGGAGGGGCATGCGCATCACATCTTTTCGGCTTTTGGGAGCGCTCCCATACTACGGTAAGCCTTTTCCTCCCCCGGGGGAATCGGTGGCGGTACACATTGTTGCCAATCCGTGTCCAGCTCCAAACCTTGCTACGGGCACGAAGAGTTACGGAGCAGATGCGCTCCGTACCGGATCCGGAGCGAGAAGAGGAGATCTGTATGTCCAAGAAGGCCATCACCGCCCTGACCATCGCGGCTTCCGTGGTCGCGGGAGCGGCGGCGCTCGCCGTCCCCGCGAACGCCGGCGCGAAGCGCGACCTGCGTGACTGCTACGACGGCAGGTGCACGATCACGGTCACCGATCCGGTCACCTTCCCCGTCGACCCCCGCTTTCGCCTCTCCAGCGTGCGCGTCGCCAAGGTGAACGTCGCCGGCATGTTCGACGCCGTCATGGTCCGGTCGACGGCTTCCGGCGCGTCCACCACCCTCGGCGCGGGCACCCGGGGCAGCATCAACGGCCTGTCCGTACACGTCGTGCAGGTCACCGAGACGGGCGCGACCGTGCGTTTCGGAGGCTGACGGCGCCGGCCCCGCTCGGGCGGGGCCGGCCGCGCCGCCCGGTCGGGACAATCATTCGGCCGGCACCGTACGGTAGCCGTTCCAGACGAACCGGGCCGTGGTCACCGCGTCGTCGCCGTCTCCCGAGATGAGCTGATGGATCGCGATCCCGTCCAGCTCCCGATATTCGCACCACTCGTGGTCGGACGTGAGCACCAGGTCCAGCCCCAGGTCGACCAGCAGGTCGAACACCTGCCCCCGGTTGGTCCTGTCGACCCCCACGAACACCTCGTCGAGCAGGATGAAGCGCGGGCACCCCGGGTCGGTCTGGTAGTGCGCGGCCACTGCGGCGAACAGCGGCAGGTGCAGTGCGATGGCCTTCTCCCCGCCGGACAGCGCCCCGTGCAGCTTCCTGGTCAGATCCTGCCAGCCCTGCCCGTCTCCCCGCTCGAGCCTGACCACGAAGCGGTGCCAGGAGGTGTAGTCGAGCACCTTCATGAGCTGGTCCTCCCAGCTCGCCGACGAGTTGTCGGCCCGCGCCTCCTCCACGCGGTCCCTGAAGAAGACGTAGAGAGCCTCCTTGTCGGCCTCGCTCAGCCCGGCGGGATCGCGCAGCAGCAGGTCGCGGGCGGCGCGGGTGCCGGGTGACTGGGCCGGATCGACCTGCCACACCAGCCGCACGGCCACCCGCGAGGCGGTGCGCACACGTTCGAGGCGCTGGTTCATGCCCTCGACCAGCGCGCTCGCCTGCCTGATGCGGTCGGCCAGGTGCCGGCGCGTGTCGCCGGCCAGCGTCCGGTCGAACAGGTCACGCTCCGCCTCGGTGATGTCGGAGCGCCGCTCGTCGCGCTCCTTGCGCAGGGCCGCGCTGAGAGCCGCGGCCCCCGCCCGCACGCCGCTGACGGTGGCGGTCAGCATCTGCACGTCGTCGTCGGGCGCCAGCTCCAGGTCGGCCCGGCCGGCGAGGACCTCCCTGGCGTGGTGGAAGGCGTCCTGCAGCCGCGCCTCGGCCTCCCTGACGTTCTTCTGCTCGTACGGCACGGACGCCAGCTGCTCGGCGACGGCCCTGGCGGACTCCAGCACCGCCCTGGCCCCGGCGCCCGCGGGCGGCTCGGCCGTGACCCGCGCGTCCGCCGGCAGGTGCCCGGCCGCCAGCCGCCGGAACCGTTCGGACACCTCGTCCCGCGTCCGGCCCGCCTCGGCGTGCTTCTCCAACGCCGTGCCGAGCTCTCCCCTGAGCCGGCCGAGCCTGGCGTTGAGCTGGGCCAGGCTCTCGTTGACCGACTTGATGAGCCGGCGGCAGGCCTGGTAGGCGGCCTGGGTCTCCTGGAGTTGTTCGAGGACCTGATGGTGCTCGGCGCCGACCGCGGACTCGACGGCGGCCAGCTTCTCCGCCAGGACGACGGCGGCGGCCGCGGCCTCCTCGGCGCGTTCGACGGCCGCCACGGCCAGAGCCTGGTATTCGCGGGCCGTCTCGCGCGCGTGCCCGGCGCGTTCCCTGGCGGTGCGGGCGCCGGCGCGCCGGTCGTGCCAGACGGTCCCGGTCATCTCCGCGGCGCGCAGGGCCTCTTCCAGGTTGTCGAGCGCGGGCGCGCCCGCGGGCAGCGCGTGGCTCGCGGCCAGCTCGGTGAGCCGCCGCAGCGACCTGGCGACGTCCCGCTCGCGTTCGTGCAGGCGCTGCTCGCAGGCGTGGAGCCGGTCCTCGAGCAACGCGACGCCTCGTACCGCGCCGTCGAGCTCCTGGACCGCCTCGGCGTACGGCGTCCTGTCGGGCCTGCGCCGCAGCTCGGCGGCGAGCGTGTCGCGGTCGCCCTCGACCACGGCGAGCAGGTGGTCGCACTCGGCGATCGTGCCCGCGAGCTCGCCGAGCCGGTCGTCCAGCTCGGCGATGCGGCGGCGCCTGGCCCGCTCGCGGGCGGTGGCGCCGATGTAGGAGGGCTCGGGCTTGACCCAGCGGCCCGCCGCGAGGCCGAGCCGCCAGGTGCCGTCAGCGCCGATGACCGCCGGATGGTCGACGCCGATCGCGCTGGGCGCGAACGCGATGCCGGACAGCACGGTGTCGGCGGGCACCGGCGAGTCCGCCTCCGTGAACAGCACGTGGGCGAGGCTGTAGCCGGGCGCGGGCTTGGCCAGCGAGGCCACGGCGAAGGCGTCGTGCTCGCCCGCGTCGAACCCGCCGTCGGGCAGCAGCCACAGGTCGAGCAGGCCGGCCGCTTCGAGCGCGGCCTCGACGCCCGCCTGGGCGACCGGGTCGAGGCCCGACCTGAACGCCACGGCCCGCCACAGCGGCGCGCCGGGGCGGCCCTGCCGGCTCGCGGTG
>NZ_SMKO01000249.1 GCF_004348685.1 Nonomuraea deserti
GCTGTGTATAAGAGACAGCCACCAACCCCATCCCCTGACCTCGCGGCCCCCGCTCGCCAGGTCATGAGGGCGACGTCCCGGCCTACGCACGGGTGGTGAGCAGCTCCTCCGGAATCTCCTTCGGCACCCCGCGCAGCCCCACCAGCGCCAGCCCCGCCACCACGGCCAGCAGCGCCGCCGTGACCAGCGACGTCATGTGCACACCCGCCACGAACGCCTCCTGCGCGGCCCGTACGACCTGCGCTGCCAGGCCGGGAGGCAGGTCCGCGGCCGTCGCCAGCGCCCCGGCGATCGACTCCCTGGCGGCCGAGCCGTCCACCCCGGCGGGCAGCTCCAGGTTCGCCCGGTACGCGCCGGTCAGCACCGTGCCGAGGATCGCGATGCCGAGCGCCCCGCCCAGCTCGAAGGCCGTCTCCGACACCGCCGACGCCGCGCCCGCCCGTTCCTTGGGGGCGGTGGCCAGCACGTTGTCGTTGTTCACCGTGAACGCGAACCCGACGCCCATGCCGCCGATCACCATGACGGGCAGCAGGGTGAGGTAGTTCAGCTCGGTGCCGAGGGTGGCGTAGTAGAGGAACGACACCGCGTTCATGGCCAGGCCGAGGGCGACCACGCCGTTGCGGCCGATGACGTTGATCAGCTTGGCGGCCAGCACCCCGCCGACGGCACCCGCCAGGCCGCCGGGCAGCTGGGCCAGCCCCGCCTGCAGCGGCGACCAGCCGAGCACGAGCTGCAGGTACCACGCGAACATCAGCATCATCGCCGACATCGCGAAGATCGCCAGCAGGTTCGTGGCGATGGACGCGGTGAACGCCCTCCTGCGGAAGAGCCGCACGTCGATCAGCGGTTCGGCCAGCCGCGTCTGCCGCCACACGAATATCGCCAGCAGCAGCACCCCGGCCACCCCCGCGGCCGCCACGTCGGTGTGGCCGAGCCCCTTGTTCGCGGCCTCCTTGACGGCGTAGATGGCCGTCACGACGCCGCTGAAGGACAGGACGACGCTGGGCAGGTCCAGCCGGCCCGCGCCCGGGTTGCGCGACTCGGGCAGCACCAGAGCGCCGCCCACCAGCACCAGCAGCATGATCGGTACGTTGATCAGGAACACCGAGCCCCACCAGAAGTGGTCGAGCAGCACGCCGCCGACGACCGGGCCGATCGCGAAGCCGGCGGCGCTCATCCCGCTCCAGACGCCGATGGCCGCGGTCCGCTCGCCGGGTTCGGTGAACACGTTGCGGACGATCGACAGCGTGGACGGCATGATCGTCGCCCCGGCGACACCCAGCAGCGCCCTGGCCGCGATCAGCAACTCGGGGCTGGGCGCGTACGCGGTGATCACGGAGGCGGCGCCGAACGCGGCCGCGCCGATCAGCAGCAGGCGCTTGCGGCCGATGCGGTCGCCGAGGTTTCCCATGGTGACGAGCAGGCCGGCCAGCGCGAACCCGTACATGTCGCCGATCCAGAGCAACTGCGTGGACGTGGCGCCCAGGTCGGCCACCAGGCGAGGGAGAGCCAGGTGCAGGACGGTCAGGTCGAGGGAGAGCAGAAGCGTGGCCAGGCAGGCGATCGCCAGCGCGGCCCATTTGTTCGTCATGCCGCTCACTGTCGTGGGAGCGGCTGACGGGCGGCCTACCGCTCGCTGACCAACCGGCTGATCTCGGCCAGCCCGGCCGCGATGCGGGTGCGGGTGTCCTCGGTGCTGTACCAGCCGTCGGGGCATTCGGCCCGAGCCCTGCTGAGCAGCGCCTGCGCCTCGTCGAGGTCGCCGCACCGCAGCGCCACCTCGCCGAGGCCGAGGTGGGCCCACGCGAGGGTGTCCATGGAGCCGTTCCTGCGCGACAGCTCGGCCGCGAGCACGTAGTCGGCCTGCGCGGCGTCCATGGCGTCCATGCAGATCAGCGCGTCACCGCGGCGGCACAGGGACTCGGCGATCTCGGTCGTCGCGCCCAGCTCGCGCGCCACCGTCAACGCCTCGTCCGCCAGCGCGTGGGCCGTGTCGTAATCGCCCCGCTGGTGGTGGAGCTCGCACAGCCCGGACAACACGAGCGTCGTGCCCCAGCGCTCGCCGATGGCCCTGAACGCGGTCAGGCTCTTCTCGAAACAGGCCAGCGACTCCTCGGGCCTGCCGAGGGCCTGGAGCACGAACGCCGCCCCGCCGTTGGACAGCGCCGCCTGCCAGGGCGGGAGCGCGCCCACGATCCGCATGATCTCGTCATAGGCCTCATGGAGGTCGCCCGGCGGCCCGGTGAACATCGACAGCAGCATCATCATGAACTCGACCCGCGTCGGCACGTGATCCCAGGTCACCATCCAGCGCACCTCGGCCAGCCGCTCGCGCAGCTCGTCGTCGGCGCCTCCCGCCCAGGCCGTGACGAGCACGCACATGACGTACTCCTCGTCCAGGTCGGGCGGGCGCCGCGAGCCGAGCTCGGCCAGCAGCCCGGCGGCCAGGCCCGCGCTGGTGGCGCGGTGACCGCGCATCCACCAGTAGCAGGCGCTGTAGGCCAGCAGCCGCAACGCGAGCTCCAGCCGCCCGGCCTCGGTGGCCCAGCGCACGGCCGCGTTGACGTCGTCGCTCTCCTCGTCGAGCCGGGCCAGCCACTCCAGCTGCTCGCTCGTGCGCAACCAGGAGTCGGCCTCCACGACCAGGTCGAGGTAGTAGCCGGCGTGCGCGTCGCGGATCGCCTCGACCTCGCCGGACTCGGCCAGCTTCTCGGCGCAGAACGCCCGGATCGTGTCGAGCATGCGGTAGCGACCGTCCACCACCTGCACCAGCGACTTCTCCGCCAGCGAGAACAGCACCTCCTCCGGCAGCCCGCACACCCGCTCCGCCGTCTCGGGCCGCGCGCCGCCCACGAACACGGTCAGCCTCCTGGCCAGCCGTTGCTCGTCCGCGTCGAGCAGGTCCCAGCTCCACGCGACGACCGCGCGCAGCGTCTGGTGCCGGGGCAGCGCCGTACGGCTGCCCCGGGTCAGCAGCCGGAACCGGTCGTCGAGCCGCGCCGCGATGTCGGCCAGCGGGAGCGTACGCAGCCGCGCCGCGGCCAGCTCGATGGCCAGCGGTAACCCGTCGAGCGCCCGGCAGATGCTCGCCACCTGGGCGGCGTTGCCCGCGTCGACGGCGAAGCCGGGCGTCACGGCGGCGGCGCGGTCGGCGAACAGCCGGACGGCGGGATAGCTGAGCGGGTCGCCCGACTCCGGCGGAGGCAACCGCAGCGGCGCCACCGGCAGGATCGACTCGCCGGTGATGCCGAGCGCCTCCCGCCCGGTCACCAGCACCCGCAGCCGGGGGAGGAGGCCAGCAGCAGGTCCGTCAGCTCGGCGGTGGCCGCGATGAGGTGCTCGCAGTTGTCGAGGACCAGCAGCAGCCTGCGGCCGGCCAGCGCGGTGACGAGCCTGGTGGCCGGATCCACGGCGGGCCGGTCGGAGGCGTGCGTCACGGCGTCGCGGATGTCGAGCGCGGCCAGGACGGCCGCCGGGACGTCGGCTCCGTCGGAGACCTGCGCGAGCGGCACGAAGCACACGTCGCCCGCCTCCTGGCTCGCCACCTCGATCGCGAGGCGCGTCTTGCCCGCGCCGCCCGGCCCGATCAGGGTGACGAGCCGGTGCTCGCGTAGCCTCGCCGCCACCTGCTGGAGCTCGTCGGCGCGGCCGACGAAGCTGGTGAGCTGGGCGCGCAACCCCTGCCGCGAGCTGTGCCCGCTCGCGGGGACGGCCGAGGAGCCGAGCGCCGGGTCGGCCCGGAGCACGGCCAGATGCGCGGCGGCCACCTCAACTCCCGGCTCGACGCCCAGCTCGTCGTCAAGGAGCTTCCTGGCCTCGTCGTAGACGGCCAGCGCCTCCGCCTGGCGGCCGCTGCCGTAGAGCGCGCGCATGAGCTGGGCCCGCAGCCGCTCGCGCAGCGGGTGGGCGGCGGCGAGCTGGCTCAGCTCGGCGACCAGCTCGCGGTGCCTGCCCAGGTCGAGGTCGGCCTGCACCCGGTCCTCCGTGGCCGACAGGCGCAGCTCCTCCAGCGCCGTCGCGGCGGCCACCGCGTGCGGGGCGTCGGCGAGCGGGGTGCCACGCCACAGGTCCAGCGCCTCGCGCAGCAGCGCCGCCGCCCGCTCAGGGTCGCCGCCGGCCAGGGCCTGCGTGCCCGCCTGCGCCAGCTGCTCGAACCTGCACGCGTCGACGTCCTGCGGATCGGCCACCAGCCGGTATCCGGCCGGGTGGAACTCCACCAGGTGCCGGCCCAGCACCCTGCGCAGCCGGGACACCTGCGACTGCAGCGCGTTGGCCTCGCCCTCAGGGGGCCGGGGGCCGTACATGCCGGCCACGAGTCGCTCCGCGCCGACGATGCGGCCGGCGTGCAGGGCGAGCAGGGTCAGCAGGGCGCGCACGCGGGGACCACCGAGGGCGACCTGCTCGCCGTCCTCGCCCAGCACGGTGGTGGGCCCGAGGATCTGGAAGCGCATACCCCGATTATCGCGGGCGCGGCGGCGGGGATGTCGCGAGGAGCGCGTCGAGCACACCGGCGGCGAGCGCGAGGGCATGGCCGGGCGCGGGGCAGGGGCGGATGCCGGAGCCGAAGGTCAGGTGCGGGCTCGGGCCGCGGGTGGGGTCGAACCGCTCGGGGTCGGCGAACACGTCGGGGTCGCGGTTGGCGGCCACCAGATCGATCGTCACCGTCTCACCGGTCCTCGTGTCGAGCCTGCGGGTGGCCGTGAGCGGCGGGTCCTGCCTGAGCGTCTCGTACAGCAGCGCCTCGGGGTCGTCGCCGGGCTCGGCGCGCCGGAGCGCGGCCTCGATCAGCGCCTCCGTGGCGGCGTGGCCCTGCAGCAGCAGGGTGATCACGGGAACGCCGGCCAGCGTGAGCAGCCGCGCGACGGCGGCGTCGGCCTGCGGGCTCTCCTCGCCGGACAGGTATCCGGGCGCCGCGGCGGGCACAGCAGCGGACACAGCGCCGGACACGGCGGCGGGCACAGCGGGCACAGCGGGCACAGCGGGCACAGTGGGCACAATGGGCACAGTGGCGGTGTCCTCGACGCCGAGCGCGGACGCGAGCACGGCCGTGGGCACGCCCCGCCAGTCGCCGTCCCGCTCCTCGGTCATGGCCGCGGCCGCCCGCCTCAGCTCGGCGGGCTCCAGCCCGGCCAGCAGCTCGACCAGGACGCGGCGTCGCCCGGCGTGGATCTCGCCGGTGCTGAACCGCGACACCCGGGCGCGCAGCCAGGCGAGCGTCCCCTCCACGCCGTCCTGGCGTACGGGAGGCGGCACGTACGCGGCGTCGTCGAGCACGGCACGGGCCTCGGCATGACGGGTGATGAGCATGCCGTCACGCTAAAGCGGGATCGTTTCGCCGGCGCTCGAAGCATGCCGTCAGGCGGCCAGCCGCTCCTGGCGCTCCGGCGGCCCGGCCTCGGCGGGTTTCGCGGGCCCAGCAGTCTGGTCAGTGGTCCGCGCGGCGGTCCGCCTTCCGGCGAAGGCCAGCGCCATCACCACGATGAGCAGCATCTCGGCCACCACCAGTCCCCGCTCCAGCAGCCCGTAGTAGGCGGCGCCGCCGATCAGCGGCGAGGTGACGGATGCCGGGTGCGCCGCCAGGTAGAACGCCAGCGACAGCGCGGAGGTCACGCTCATGGCCTTGACCGCGTTCCACCCGGGCGCCGCCGCGCGGCCCCTGGCCAGGCTCCAGCCGGCGACCGGCAGCGAGGTGAAGAACACGGCCGCCGCCCAGCGGTGGATCTCCCCGGAGAGCGTGCCGATCTGCGACGATCCCGGGTCGGTGGGGAAGATCGCGCTCATCATCAGTCCAGCCGCCCCGGCCAGCAGGAGGACACGGGCGGCCGCGGTGCGCGCCGGCTCCATGGACGCCAGCCCGTACGCGAGACTCAGGCACGCCCCCGCGAGCGCCAGCATCCCGATCAGCACGGGCACCAGCCCGCCGGAGACCAGCGCGTAGTCGCTGATCAGCGGCTGGACGGGCAGGGCTGATTGCGCGTAGGCGAGGGCGCAGAAGGACACCACCGTGCCGATGACGGTGCCCCACACGGCCTGCTTTCGGGTCATCGCGCCACCTCGTCATAGATCGTCTCGAACCGGGCCAGCGACGTCTGGTCGTCGTGGGTGAGCGCCAGCTCGCGGCTGGCCTTGCCGAGCCTGGCGCGCAGGCCGTCGTCGGTCAGGACGCCCGTCAGGTGCCTGGCCAGCGTGGCCACGTCGCCCGGCTGGAACAGGTAGCCGTTGCCGTCCACCAGGTGCGGCAGTGCCATCGCGTCGGCGGCCACCACGGGCAGCCCGGTGGCCATGGCCTCCAGCGTGGCGATGCTCTGCAGCTCGGCGATGCCCGGCATGGCGAACACGTCGGCGGACGCGTACGCCTGGGGCATGATCTCGTCGGGCACGAAGCCGAGGAAGAACACCCGCTCGCCCACGCCGATGCGCTTGGCCAGCCGCTCCAGCTCCATCCGCTGGTTGCCCCGGCCGACCAGCACCGCCTGAACGTCGGTGTCGTTCAGCACGATCGGCAGCGCGCGTACGAGCTCGTCGATGCGCTTCTCCTCGTCCAGGCGGCCGACGAACATGACGGTGGGCCGGTCGGGCAGGTCGAACATCTTGCGCGCCCACGCCTTGGGCTCGGCGTGCGGGCGGAACCTGGCCAGGTCGATCCCGCAGGAGACCGGCTCCACCTCGCGGTCGAAGCCCTGCTCGGACAGGAGCCTGGCGGCCAGCGGGGTGGGCGTGGTGATGCGGTCGGCGCGGTTGAAGATCCGGCTGAAGTCGCGCCAGGCCAGCCGGCCGGCCCTGGCCCGCAGCCGCTCGGGGATGTGGCCGAACTGGAAGAGGTTGTCGGGCATGAAGTGGTTGGTGGCGACCACGGGCACGTCCGCGCGGCGGGCGGCGGCGATGGCGGCCCGGCCCACCACGAAGTGGCCCTGCGTGTGCAGCACGTCGGGGGCGATCGAGGCGATCAGGCGGTCGAGCCTGGTCGGCACGGTGATCCGCATCGTGGGGTGGACCAGCAGCGGCGCGGAGCGCAGCCGGTGGACCACCACGCCGTCCTCCACGTCGGCGCTGGCCGGGCCCACCTCGGACTGGCAGACCACGTGCACCTCGTTGCCGCGCGCGGCCAGGCCGGTGGCGAGGCGGTGGGTGAAGTAGGCGGCGCCGTTGACGTCGGGCGGGTAGGTGTCGCTCGAGATCAGGATCCGGCGGGGGCGTTCGGCGGCCGGGGCGAGGGCTGGTTGCTTGGTGACGCTGTGCAGGGGCATGGCCATGACGGTGACTCCAATGATGAGAGGCCAGGGGAGGGCCGGTGAAACGTACGGAACAGATCAGGCAAGGTCGCGGTGTGCCTCCAGCGGGCTGGTCCGTGCCAGGGCGAAGGTGCCGGCGGCGGTGAGCGCGGCGGCCGCGACCGGGAGGACTCCGGTCGGCAGCGGCTCGCCGAGCAGCAGCGCGCCGAAGGCCACCGCGGTCAGCGGGTCGGCGATCTGCAGCGAGGCGAACGAGACGCCGAAGTGCCCGACGGCGTAGGCGCGCTGGAGCATCATCAGCGCCAGCAGGGCGGGGATCGGCAGCGCCAGCAGGTACCACCAGTTCCACGTGCCGTCCACCAGCACGCGCACGAGCGTGGCGGTGGCGCCGTACAGGACGCCCGAGCTGGTCGCCAGCAGCGCCGCCCGGCCCGCGGGCGAGGCCGCCCTCGAACCGGCCCACAGCAGGACCGCGGCGACGCCGGCCACGCCCAGGAGGGTGAGCACGCCGGTCGGGCTGAGGTAGGTGGGGCCGTGCGACTCGGGGACGAGCAGGACCAGGCCGATCAGCCCGGCCGCCACCACGCCGGCCGCGGTCAGTTCCTTGCGCGACGGCCTGCGGCCGTGCAGCGTGGCGGCGATGGGGAGGGCGAACAGCAGGCTGGCCACGCCCATCGGCTGGACGATGGTCAGGGGGCCCAGCCCGAGCGCGACGATGTGCAGGCCACCACCCGCGAGAATGGAGACGCCGCCGATCAGCCAGCGCGGCCTGCGCAGCAGCGCGAGCAGCCCGGCCTTGGCGGTGCCGACCGCCTCGAACTGCTGGAGGGCGGCTCCGAGCGCGAAGAACAGCGAACCGACCAGGGCTATTACCGCGGCCAGCACAGTCATGCGCACTCCTTTCAGACGGATGGTCGCCGGGCAGGGTCAAACAGGTGTGTCCGTGGGAAGACGTTCAGGGGAAGGCTGGATGGCGCGGCGCTTCCTGTTCCACCGCACGAGCTCGACGGCCGCGGTGACGGACACCGCGATGCCCAGCCCGAGCAGCAGGCCCTTGATGGGGTCGTTCTCGAACGCCATCCCGCCGAAGAAGCCGATCAGCCCGCTGTACACCGCCCACGAGCTCGCCGCGATCACGTCGAAGAACGTGAACGAGCGCAGCGGGTGCCGGACCGCGCCCATGGTCAGCGTGGTCGCGGTGCGCCCGCCGGGGATGTACCTGGCCACGACGAGCACGAGCCCGCCCCGCTCCGCCAGGGCGCCGCGCGCCCAGACGAACGCCTTCTTGCTCCGCAGCCTCCCGCCTGACTTGTTGCCGATCAGGTAGGAGATGTGGTCGCCCGCGAAGGCGCCCAGAGCCGCGACGACGATCACCAGCGCCAGGTTCGTCTCGCCGGACGCCGCGAACACGCCGGCGGTGATGACCGACGTCTCGGCGGGCACGATGGGGAAGAACCCGTCGAGCAGCGCCAGGCCGAAGAGCACGGCGTACAACCACGGTGACGCCATGGCCTGTTGCACCAGGTCGAGAATGGCGTGGGACATAAGCAGGGGCTCCGATCGTCAGGGCACTCACATAGCGTGTCGGCGCTGGACCGTCGGGAACATCGGGGATGCCCCGGGTCGAACGCGGGCCCATCCCCGATAGGGGTCAGGGCCTGTACCCCATGAAGGTAGAAACTGCGCAGGTCACGGCACATCGGACGATCGGCACGCACCGCCCCCTACTTTCGTCAGGGTCGCGGCGCGACCTCCGGATGACACCATCGATCAAACCCGGATCGGCCCGCTCGGGCACCAGTGCAGATAGGCGCTTTCACGGTGGGGTTAGCTCTACCTCGACGGTGACCCGAGCCCCACCCTGACTTTCGTCAGGGGCTCCACCTGCCGTCCGGGGAGGGCGCCGGCCATCACGCGGCGGATAACGTCGACGCCGTGAAGCACCTGCGCCCGCTCCGCCGGGAGACCCGCCGCAAGCTGGTCTACGACCTGCTGCTCTGGGCCGTTCTCAGCGTGTTCGTGTCCGCGATGGGGCCGGACCCGTTCCTGGACCCTGCGGGGTTCGCCATGATCACCATGCCCAGGATGGTGCTCGCCGCCGCGGCCGTGCTGGTCGGCCGGCGCTGGCCACTGGCCGCCCTGGTGCTGCTGCTGCCGCTCGGGCCGTGGCAGTTCACCGAGGGATTCGCGACCGTGGACCTGAGCTGGCTGCTGCCCCGGCGCAACGTGAAGATCCTCCCGCTGCTGCCCACGTCGCCCTTCATCGTGTGGTACGCCTACCTCACCGGGCGGCGCATGACCAGGGCATGGCCCGCGTCGGCGGCGTTCTGCCTGGTCACGGTCGTGGGCGTGGGCGTGGTCCTGGCCTGGGGCGGTGACCTGGCCCTGTGGGTGTCCATGACCACCGCGCTCGTCGGCACCTACCTGGTGCCCTACCTGCTCGGGCTGCTCAGGAGGAGGCTGCTCCAGCAGCGGCGGGTGGCCAGGCTGTCGGTCGAGGCCCAGGCCAGGCTGCGCGAGCGGGCCAGGATCGCCCGCGACATGCACGACTCGCTCGGCCACGACCTGGCGCTGATCGCGGTCAGGGCGGCCGGGCTGGAGCTGGTTCCCGGGCTGGGCCCCGCCGAGGTCAAGGCCGCGGGCGAGCTGCGGGTCGCCGCCGCGGACGCCACCGAGCGGCTGCGCCAGATCATCGGGCTGCTGCGCGAGGAGGCCGACGCGCCGCCCCTGACACCCGCGGACGAGGACGTGGCCGAGCTGGTACGCCGGGCCAGGGACTCCGGAATGACGGTCGACCTCGACCTGATCCCCGGGCCGGTGCCCGGCCTGGCACGCGCGGTGGTCCAGGAGGGCATCACGAACGCCGCCAAGCACGCGCCGGGGGCGGCCGTCCAGGTCGAGGTCTCGCCGGAGCGCGTCACCGTACGCAACGGGCCGCCGCGCTCCCGGCCCACCGCGCAGCCCGGCGGTCTCGGGCTGGCGGGCCTGCGCGAGCGCGTACGGCTGGCCGGCGGCACCCTCACCGCGGGCCCGATGACCGAGCGCGTGAGCGGCGGCGGCTTCGAGCTGGCCGTCACCCTCCCCCTTGAGGGGGAGGAGGATCCCCGGCGCTCGGGAGGGAACGGACGGCCGGGCGCGCGACGCTCGATCCATGACTGAACAGAGACCGGCCATAGGCCGCGTCACCGCGGCGATCGTGACGGTCGCCACCATGCTCCCGTATCTCACGCTGAAGATCCTGTGGCTGACCGGGAGCTCCATCGGGGTCACCGACGACGAGCTGATGAACGACTCGGCGATGGTGGGGCTGAACGCCATGACCTTCGGCATGGACGCCGTCGGGTTGCTGCTGGCGGTGGCCTTCTCCACGCGCTGGGGCCTGCGGCTGCCGGCCTGGCTCGTGCTGCTGCCGCTGTGGGTGGGCACGGGCCTGCTGTCGGTGGTGATCGTCACGGCGCCGATACTGGTGGCGTCCACCGGGCTCGCGGTGTTCAGCGGCGGCCCCATCGAGCCGTGGGTCTACATGATGGTCTACGGCGGTTTCGTCGGGCAGGGCATCGGCCTGATGACGGTTTTCGCCCTTTATGCCCGCGACCGGTGGCCTGGCGTTTTCACCACCCGGCTCGGACACGCCTTCACCGGCCCTGCCGGGTCGTTCCAGACGGTCGTGGCCTGGGGAGCTCTGCTGGTCACCACGGTGGTCGCCGGGGTGCGCCTGTCGTGGACGTTCGGCGCGCCCGCCGTGGCGGTCGTCCAGCACGGGTTCAAGGCGCTGCTCGCCGTCGCCGGGGCCGTCGCGTTCGTGGCCGTCGTCCGGCGGCGCGGGAACGGACTGTTCTGGCGGCTGCTCGTGCCGGTCTGGCTCGGCTCCGGCTCGTTGTTCGGCTGGGGCCTCTACGTGATGATCGTCAGGTCTGTCGGGGGGCCGCTCGTCGCCGGTGGCGCGGGAGCGGCCGACCTCGTGGACCTGTTCGGCATGCTGGCCGGGCTGGTCATGGGGCTGAGCGGGGCGTACATGCTGGCCGAGCGGTCAGGCGTGGACGACGTGCAGCCGCTTGAGGAGCCGCTTGAAGGCGACGATCGAGATGGTGATCGCCAGGCCGCTTATCACGGCCACCGCTGACGTCCGCAGCACCATGTACGAACCGAGCGAGCCCGCAACATACTCGTAGACGGCCAGGAAGATGCTCAACGTCGAGTTCATCAGCAGCACGAACGCCCACAGCAGCGTGATCCTGGCGAAGAACCTGCGCACCCGCTCGTGCTTGAGCACCGCCGACGGCAGGTGGATGTAGTCGAGCGTGAGCTTCTGCACGAGCGGCCTGTTCAGCCGCACAGACGCGAGGAAGACCATGCTGATGCAGATGGTGCCCATCTCCGGCTGGATGAAGAACCACATCCAGGTGCCGGTCCAGAAGGCCACGATCGCGCGGACGGTGATCGCGAACGCCGCCAGAAACATGGTGGCGGGCACCTTGACCCGCCTGACCAGCCGCCACGCCACCCCGAAATAGACCCAGGCGACGGTCATGACGAGCGCCCACTGGAAACCGAGGACGACCATGGCCAGGTAGAACACCACCAGCGGCGCCACGACGCTTTCGAGCAGTTGGGGTGCCGCCTGCCGGGCGAGGGCCGTGAGGCGTGGAAGGGTGACCTGAGGGTGATTCAAGGCTGCTCCGCAGATAGGCCGACGATCAGCGACTACCCGGGCCTCGCAGGACCAGGCTCTCCAGATGGACCGCTCGTTGTAGCCAGAGCGTCATCAGCGCCGTCCCGGGAAGCACGCCGGTGGCCTACCGTACCCGAGGCCGGATGATGCGACTGCCTCCTTCGACACGTTCCCGCCGTTCCATACGGAATCAGCTTGGGATTGAACCCGGCTTTCATCCGAGTGACGCGGTGGCGAGCTTCGCGCCGAACCCGACGAAGACGACGCCGACACCCGAGGTCAGCCCCGCGCCCAGCCGCCTGTGCCGGCGGAACTGGCCGGCCAGGAACGTGCCGCCGAAGATCAGGGCCGTCAGGTAGAGGACGCTGAACACCTGGATGATCGCGCCCAGGATGGCGAACGACAGCGCGGGGGCCGGGTAGGCGGGGTCCACGAACTGGATGAAGAACGAGACGAAGAACAGGATCGCCTTCGGGTTGAGCAGGCTGATCCCCAACGCCTTGCGGAACGGGCGAAGGCGACGTTCCCGCTCCTCCTGGGGGCGCGTGGCGTCCCCCTGAGGTGCGGCCCGCCAGGCCCGCACCGCGCCGCGGATCATCTGGAAGCCGATCCAGGCCAGGTAGCCGGCGCCCGCGTACTTGACGACGGTGAAGAGCAGCGGGGTGGAGCGGAGCAGGGACGCGGCGCCGGCGGCCGCCAGGACCATCAGCACGGTGTCGCCGACGAACACGCCGGCGGCGGCCCGGTAACCCTGCCGGACACCGTGCCGGGCGGCGAGGCTGAGCACGTACAGGGAGTTCGGGCCCGGCAGCAGGATGATCAGGAAGGCGCCGATGACGTAGGCCCAGAAGTCGGTGATGCCGAAGAACACGAGGACTGCCCTCCGCGAACGCATGCTGGTGACACATCACGATATCGCCTGGTTTGTCCCACCCTCATCAACGACGGCCGTCTTCGAGCCCGGGGTGTGACCGCGGAGCGGGACTCATGTTTGGGTCTTGTAAGGCTCCGGTGTCAAGGTTACGATCGCCGCGATTGCTTAGGAAAGTTTCCTAAAAGATGGGCACCACCGGCCCGCGCTGACACCCCCCGATGCCCGTGCCACCTCCCCACGGGCCGTGCCGTACGGCTTGCGCTCTCACCCCCCGGCGCAAGGCGTACGGCACGCACACCCCCCAAGGAAGAACCGTGAGACTTCGGCCGATCCTCCTGGCGCTCGCGACCCTCGCACTCAGCCTGACC
>NZ_SMKO01000024.1 GCF_004348685.1 Nonomuraea deserti
CAAACATCAGCAAACCGGACCGGGGAGGTCTCCCAAGGGGCGGGTGGAGATCAGGGCACCCGAGGCCATCCACGGGGAATTCTCGTGGCCATCAGCCGGGACTCAACTGGCCGCCCACCAGGAGTCTTCCATGGCCGTCGGCACCGGTCTCATCTTCGACCTTTCGTGAGCCAAGGTTTCAGGGATCGAAGAACGTTCACCGGACGCAGGGTTGAAGAGGCCTCCACCCTCCATGGCTGCCTGGATTCACCGCGCTGCTGGTCGCGCCGATGGGGTGCGCTGCCGGCGCCGGTGGGATCGCCGCCGGCCGATGCCCTGGCCGCGATCGTCGCGTGGATGTGTGCCTGCCGACAATGTCATGCGCGCAGATAATCCAGCTTGCCCGACTCCTCCCGCCTCATGTTCCTGTGGGTGCCCGAGACTCGGCCGCGATTCACCAGTGCGACAGACCAGCGCGTGTAAGTCTCGACGCCGCCCTCCGCTTGTCGCGCGATCAGAACAACGGATCAACACTGAGGCTTTTCCAACCTGATCGCGCTGGCCAGCAGGGGCGGTGCCAGCACCGGTTGGCATGAGAAGAGGCTCCCGGTAAGACAGCAGTCGACCAAGATCCGATGCCTCTACCGGAGAGCCTCGTTGCTGTCTTACCCTGCCGCGATTCCGCTGTCCAATCACACCCTCATCCGCCTGGCCGAGCTGCTCCGTGCCCGGCGTGCCGAGCGCCGCTGCCGCTGGCGGCGCCTTGATGCGTCCCGGCAAGCCCTGCTGGTCCTGGCCCACCTGCGCAACGGCGACACCTACGCGCGGCTGGCCGCGGGCTTCGCCATCGGCACCAGCACCGCCTGGCGCTACGTCCGCGAGGCGGTCGACCTGCTCGCCATGCTCGCCGACGACGTCCATGCCGCCGTCGTACGCGCCGACCGGCTGGCCTACGCCATCCTGGACGGCACCCTGATCCCGATCGACCGGCTGGCCGATGAACGGCCCTACTACTCCGGTAAACACCGACGCCACGGCATGAACGTGCAGGTCCTGGCCGATCCGGCCGGTCGGCTGGTATGGGCCTCACCCGCACTGCCCGGTGCCACGCATGACCTGACCGCGGCACGTGCCACCGGCCTGATCGACGCGCTGACCGCTGCAGGGGTGAAAACCTTCGCCGACAAGGGATATCAGGGCGCGGGCGGCAGCATCCGCACGCCGTTCAAAGGCCACCGGCTGCGGCCGCCGCTGTCACGCCATCAGCGCTCGGTCAACCGCGCGCACGCCCGCATCCGTGCTTGCGGGGAACGCGCTGTAGCCCCCTTGAAGACCTGGAAGGTCCTGACCCGGCTGCGATGCTGCCCGCACCGCGCCACCACGATCGTGCAGGCCATCCTCATCCTGCAGCTCATCGAAGAAGGCCGCTACTCAGAATGAAAAGCACTCACTGGGGACCTCGTCATACTTTCGCTCCAGCTCCACCACCTTGTATCCGGTCATAGCCAGGACCCCCAAGATCACAAGAAAGGCCATCAGCCGGAGGGCGAGCGCGTCACGGTTTTGTCCTGCTTGCTGTGAGTGCCATGCGGCGGCCCAGAGCACCAGAATTGCCAGGGTGGCGCCCATCGCTAGAGGTACCATGCCGTCTCCCAAGGTTCGTTGGCGACAGCGGATCAAAAGGCGCTTTAAGCAGACTTTCGCCATACTTCGACTTCGTAGCTGACCAAGCACTGCTGAAGCACGGCCGCGTGCTTCGCCTGCCCGTTTGCCGTCGTCCCACCCAACGGGTAGCGGGGCCGCCCGGCCGCTTGCCTGGTGTCAGGGCGGTGATGGAGGGACGGCGGTCCCGCGGCTGGTCTGCTAGGGCTTTGCGCCTGCCGATAATGCATCCACCCAGGTCATGGCCATGCAGGCCTTAGCGTGGCGTGCGCGAGCTCCGACCACATTCGCCCGTCGGCACCGGCCCTCCGGCGTGTGTGGCCCATTCGAGATCTTCCATGACTCGGAGGCCGCCGCCACCCCGGGCGCCGGCACGCCCACGCCCGCCCCCTCCGTGATCGCGCCCTCGTCTACCTGCTGTTCGGCACCAGGCTGCGCCGGGCCGAAGTCGTCGGCCTGAACCTCGACCGGCTTGACGTAGCCGACCCTGCCGCGCTGCGCCGGACCGACGCCACCGAGTTGCACCCGGTGGCCGGCGTACGTGCCGGGCGACGTCGAGTTGTGGCCGAACTTCGCCGGTGGCGAGGCCGTCGATCTGCTCGGCTGGCTGACCGTAGATCGGAGCGGGTGCTACGCGACCGCCGGTTCGGTCGCGGCGCCGGATGCCTGGCGCATGACGTCGGCGAGTCTGATGTCCTTGCCTGCGAGGATGGAGCTCAGGTAACCGGTGACGAAGGGCACTCGGGTCAGGCCGAGCATGATGCGCCGGATGCGCAGGTCGGTCGGCGAGGAGGGCAGGAACCAGCGGGCCATCGATCGGGCGTTGCGTTGTTTGTCCTCGACCACGGGCCGCCACAGGCGCTCGAACTCGGCGGCGGCCCGCTCGATCGTGGGTGCCTGCGCAAGGCGATCGGCGAGCACGAAGGCGCCGGCGATCCCGAGCGACGCGCCCTGCCCGGCGATCAGCGACACGGCGTAGGCGGCGTCGCCGAGCAGGACGACCCGGCCGGTGCTCCACTCCGGAAGCTCGATCTGCGCGACCTGGTCGTAGTAGATCTCCTCGTCCGGCGGGCACTGCTCCAGCGCGCGCGGCGTCACCCATCCCAGACCGGTGTAGGCCCGCTGGATCGCCACTCGAAGAGCGTCCGGAATTGCGGGGTCGGCGCTGCGGTGCACCGCGAACGCGGCAACCCGGCCGTCGCGCAGCGCGTAGAAGCCCATCTGCCGGTTGACGGAGTCGGTGAGGCAGAACGCGTGCTTGGTGGCGGCGTGCACGTCCGGCGCGTCGAAGGTGAACGCCGCCGTGTGCAGGCCCAGGTAGCGCAGGTAGCGGTCCTCCGGCCCGAAAACCCGCCGGCGGACGGTCGAATGGATCCCGTCGGCGCCCACGAGCAGATCGGCGTCCAGGACGGTGCCGTCCCCCAGCGTTACCGCCACGCCGTCGGGGCGGTTGACCACGTCGGTCAGCGCCGTTTCATAGCGCAGCTCGACCTGGGCCGGAAGGTTCTCGGCCAGTACGGCCTCGATGTCGGGGCGCAGGAGGTCCAGCAGCCGGCCGCGCGAAAAGCTCTTGGTCCGGAGCGTGGCGCGGCGGCGACCGTTCTGGTCGACCAGCCGCCCCTCGTCATAGTGGTAGGCCGCTCGTTCGAACGCGGGCAGCAGCCCCATGGCCTCGACCGCCTCCAGCCCGGGGCCGAAGAAATCGATCATGTATCCCTGGGGGCGAGGCCCGGGGGCCCGCTCGACCACCACGACCTCGCCGCCTGGGGCGGCGAGCCGATGGGCCAGGGCCAGGCCGCTGATCCCGGCCCCGCAGATCACTGTTCGCACTGTCGTTCCTCCTCGGGGGACGCGGAAAGAAGCCTGCGTAGCACCGCCGAGGGATCCTTCGCCTTCAGGCCCAGGCCGCGGTGCAGCAGAAGGCCGTCCACGCAGGCCGCCAAGACGGCGGCGGTCTCGAACGGGGCGGGCACCCCGTGCTGGTCCAGCCACTGGCCGAACCGCTGCCGGAACTCGGCGACCAGCTCGCGGATCCGCTCGCGCAACTCGTCGTCGCGGGTGCTCGCCAGATACGCCTCGATGAACAGCAGCGAGCTGGCGTCGACGCCGGTGTACTCCTCGACCGACGCGAGCATCGTCTCGATGGCGTCGCCGGGCGAGCGGGTGCTTTCCATCAGCTCGTTCAGCCCGGCGAGCAACTCCCTCATCCGGCTGGTCGCGGCCTCGCTCAGCAGGCTCGACAAGGAGGGGAAGTGGTAGTGCACCACGCTCGGCGTCACCCCGGCCCGCTCGGCGAGGATCCGGGTGCTCACCGCCGTCCAGCCGCGTTCGGGGATGAGCTCCGCCGCTGCATTCAGCAGTCGTTCCCGTACCGCGCGCCCGCGCTCGGCCGCTGGGGAGACCATGGCTCTCTCCTCTATCAGGGCAGTCGTCCTGTATCAATGCCCTGATTGTATGGTCGCGCTCCGGCCACGTCCAAGTCCAAGCGGGTTCGGGCAGGTCACGGGCGCTCAAACAGGTGGAGCCGTGTTCGATCGAGTGTGGCCGGCCGGGTTCCGTGGACGTCCAGCGCCAACGGCGCGGCCGGGTTGAGCGTGCGGACGGACGGGTGGGAGCGGGGCAGCAGCCGCGTTCCGGCGGGGTAGGCGATGTGCACGTCGCGCGTTCGGCGGGCGCGGCCGTGATGACGACCGTCGGCGGGAGCGCGGAGGCACGGGCGGCGCTGTACGAGGGAGCGCTCCTCGTCCTCTACGACCTGCATGCCGTGCTCACGCGGACTGTACGCGATCTGGTCCGGGACGCGCGCCACGATCGGAGCTGTCTCATGACGTCTCCGCAAGCTGGTACGGACCACTGGTGATAAGTGGCCTACACGCAGGCATAATCGCTCTTTACTTGTACGGACCAGTACGTCAGACTCCTGGCAGCAAACAGCTGATCAGGAGGATCCGTGCGCACTCGACAATGGAGCACCGCGCTGCTGGGTGCCGCCGTGCTGGCGTTCCCGCCAGCCGTCCCGGCTCACGCCACGACCGGCCCGGCCGGCGGGCCGGCGGTGGTCGCCGCCGACGGCAGCCGGCAGGAGATCACCGCCATCGACCCGACCAGCAGGGCGGCCGGGGCGCTGGCGCTGTACACCCCGGCCTTCCAGCCCAGCACCGGCACCAACGCCTTCGGCGGCGAGGCGGTGCTGCGGCGCACCGGCGAGCGGGACGTCTACGAGGTGCTCGACGTGTGCACCGCGCTGACACCCTCGTGCGACAACCCCGGCGACAACGCCATCCCGGCCGACGGCATGGTCCTGTCCGCGTCCCCGGGCGGCACCCCGGACGTACGGGAGTTCCTGCGCGACCACCTCAAGCGGGGCGATCGGGTACGCCTGGAGAACCTGCTCTTCAGGAGCGTCAATGCCACGCTGGACGCCGTCGACCCGACGGCCGCGAGCAACCCCGCGGGCGTCGACCCAGCCACCGGCCAGTGCTTCCCCGGCTGCCGCGGCGCCGAGCAGCTCGTCGTCTACACCCAGGGCGAAAGGACCGGCACCAACGCCTACGGCTTCGAGGTGACCGTGGTGGACGGCAGGGTGAGCGCGCGGGGCGGCGGCGACAGCCCCATCCCGGCCGGCGGCTATGTGCTGAGCGGACACGGGTCCAAGGGCGAGTGGCTGTCGGCCAACGCCGTGATGGGCGCAGCCGTCACCCGGCAGGACAGCCATGTCGCCATCTCGGTGGACGCGGGAACCTATGTTCGCGGCGCCGAGCGGCAGATCGCCACGGCCGGCACAGGGCTGACCGATGCCACCGCCACCTGCCTCCCTGTGGACGGCGCCGCCGCCGGGCGGCACCTGAGGCAGGCGGAGGAACTGCTGGCGCGGGCACGGGCGGAGACCGACGAGCCCGCCTCGGCCGAACTGGCTCAGCGGGCCGGCCGGGAGGCGGCCCAGGCGTGGTACCGCACCCGGGAGTCGCGCCCGGCCGAGGGCCGCGGCATCTGGGTGCGGCCGACCGAGACCACGCCCGAGCAGATCGAGAAGTCGCTCGACCGCCTCCAGAGCACCGGCGTCAACATGATCTTCCTGGAGACGCTCTGGCAGGGCTACACGATCTTCCCCAGCCGGGTGGCGGAGAAGTGGGGGATCGAGGGGCAGCGGCCGAACATGAAGGGCTTCGACCCGCTGAAAGTGTGGATCGAGGGCGCGCAGCGGCGAGGCATGGAACTGCACGCCTGGGTGCACACGTTCTTCGCCGGTCACCAGGGCACCAGCAAGGGGGCGGGCCCCATCCTCAACGCGCACCCCGAGTGGGCCGCTGTCGAGCGGGAGGATGTGGGCAAGGCCGGACCGCAGCCCTCCTCGCAGGAGGCCGGATACTACTTCCTCGATGCGGCCATGCCGGAGCCGCGGCAGTACATCAAGGAGATCTTCCAGGAGATTCTCACCCGCTACCGGACCGACGGCTTGCATCTGGACTACATCCGCTACCCGGTCTCGATGCCCTACCAGGCGTCCTTCTCCTACAGCGACTACAGCAGGGCCGCCTTCGCCAAGGAGAACGACGGCGTGGACCCCTACACGCTGACCATGGACGATCCCCGCTGGCAGGACTGGAACGCCTGGCGGGAACGGCAGGTGACCACCTTCGTCTCAGAGGTGCGTGACCTGCAACGCGAGGTGGCGCCCCAGGTGCAGTTGTCGGCGGCGGTCTTCCCCGACCCCAGCGACGGGCTGGCCAAGAAGTTCCAGAACTGGGCCGACTGGGTGAAGAAGGGCTACGTGGACGTGCTGACCGGAATGGCCTTCGGCACCTCCGCCGAGGCGGTGGCCGTCGACACGGCCAGGATGCGTGCCTCGGTCGGCTCGGACAACCTCCTCTACACCGCCACCTACGGGCCCTTCCGCGGCAGTGGTCCCGACCTGGTGACCGAACAGGTGCAGGCGGTGCGGGAGGCCGACTCCGACGGCGCGGCCCTGTTCTCCTACCTCCAGCTGCGCAACGACCAGGCCGCCGCCGTGGGACAGGGCGTCTTCCGCACCAAGGCGCTCGTGCCGCACGCCGATCCCGCCTCCGCGACCCGCGCCGGCATCGGCTACACCACCGGTCAGCTCGACGCGGCCTGCGTGCCCACCCGCCTGGCCAAGGACATGGGTAAGGATCTGGCCGCAGCGGACCGCTGGACCGGGCTCGGCAAGCTGGAGCGGGCCACCGCCGAGCTGGCCTCGGCCGCCCGCCGCCTTGAACGGGCCTCGGGCGCGCAACCCGCGTTCCGCGCTCGGGTGCTGCGCGACCTGGCGATGTACCAGCGGTGGCTGTCCAGAACCGGCCGCTGACCGCGACCGAACGGCAAGGAGCCCGCCACCTCGCGGTAGAGAGGTGGCGGGCTCTCCTGTCCCGCAGGTCAGCGCACCAGCAGCGTGCGCAGACCGTAAGGCGGCAGCTCCAGGCTCTCGCCGGCCGGCGCGGGGTCGCCGCACGGGGTCTCGTCCAGACGGGCCTCGGTGACGAGCGTGCCAGGCGGCAGCGACAGTCCGGCCGTCACCGCCTGCCCGGTCGGGTTGGTGACACGCAACACGTAGCCGCCACCGCCCTCGGCGGGCTTGAGCGCGCTCAGCAGCCCGCCGGTGACGCCAGGCCCGACGCGGCGGGACGCGGGCGAGCTGCCCGGCCTGGCCTGCAGGGCTCGCACCGGCACCCGGGCCTCGGCGGCGGCGCGAGCCAGCTCCAGGTCGCCGGCCTCGCCCAGCCGCACCGTCAGCCGGAACCGCCGCGGGCCGCGGCACTGCGCCTCGGGCGTGGCCAGCATCGGGCCGGCACCCGCCGTACGGGCACGAAGGTCGAACCTGGACAGCCAGCCCACCGCCCGCACCAATGTGACGGCCAGCACGTCTCCGTCGCCGCCCGGCAGCGCCTGCATCTCGGGCAGCCCCGGAGCGGCGACCGTGACCCGGTCAGCCCCCGATCCGACCGAGCCGAACGTCTGGACCGGGGCCACCGAGTGCCTGGCCTCGCGGGCCACCTCGCCGGGCAGCGGGCCGAGCTCGGGTTCCACCGGGCGGCGCAGCAGCGAGAAGTGCGCGTCGGCCAGCCACTCGCCGGGCGAGTCCAGGGCGGGGAACAGCAGGCGAAGCCGGTGATCGTCGGCCCGGTTGTCCAGGCTGACGTCCCAGTGCAGATCCGGCAGGCCGTGCCAGGCCGTCACGTCAACGTGTACGGGCACCGGCACCGTCGCTGACGCGCGGCGCTCCCGCTCCGTGTCCAGCCCCGTGGGCAGGTCGAGCACGGCTCCCAGGGACAGTACGGTACGCACGGCCGAGACGGTCACGTGGGAGCTGACGAGCCGGGCCCCGATCGGGGCGCCGGGCACCGGATCGAAGGTGTAGGCGTCACCGCGGTCACCCACGTCCTCGAACCGGCCAAGCCCGGCGAAGACCCGGGCGCCGTCCGAGACCGTGACGGAGGCGTCCGCCCGGGCCCGCAGAACGCGCGAGCCCACGCGCGCCGTGTCGCCAGGAACGGTGCGCGGCGCGGCCACGGGCTGCGGGCCCAGCTCCACCCGGTAGGACTGCCAGCCCAGCGGCGGCACCCGCCCGGCCAGGAACGCCACCTGGTGCCTGACGACCTCACGCGTGTCCGGCAGCAGGTCGAGATCGGCCTCGAACACCTTCTCCGGCCCCGCGGTAACCGTCTCGAAGGCCACCGCCTCGCCGTCCGGCCCGTAGACCGCGCGCGGGTGAACGCCCGGCGCGGTCAGCACATCGGCCTGCACACCTTGGGTGACCGGGGCGCCGTGCGGGTTCAGCACGGCCAGCGTCACCTCGTCGGCGCGCGGGTCGCCGTGCTGCCGCACGTCCAGGCCCAGCGACTCCAGGCTGCGACGCAGCACCTGCTCGCCCACCGACTGGACGCGGTCGTAGCGGGTCATGTTCTCCCGGTGGACCTCGTCCACGCTGCAGCCGCAGATGGAGTCGTGAGGGGCGTTCTTGAGCAGCAGGTCCCACGCGTGCCGCAGGCTCTCCAGCTGGCCTGGCCTGCCCGACAGCGCCGCGTACGGCTCGGCCCAGCGTTCCAGCAGGGTCTGGGCGCTGCTGTTGGCCTGCTTGAGATAGGTGCGCGCACTGAGCGTCCCGGGCAACAGGAACGTCAGGGGCCCGCCGGGGTGACGCAGCTCGCCCTCCACCACCTGCGGCTCGGGATCGGCCGACCGGGCGGCGGCGAAGAAGTCGGCGAGCGTGCTCTCGCGCAGCGGCTCACCCAAGGCCGCGACCCGGGCCGTGGTGCCGGACGGAGCCAGGTGGTCGCCGCCGTTCAGCAGAAGCCAAGGGCCCTGCGGCGAGCGTCCGCGCTCCCTGGACAGGAAGGCGGCCAGGCGCTCTTCGGCGTTCACCCACAGCACCTCGGCCTCGTGGTAGCCCTGGTTGACCGCGTACACCTGAGAGCCGTCAGGCGCTCGCCAGCGGAACCGGGCCAGGCCGGCGGGCGCTCCCCGCCACACCAGCGCGGTGTCCAGCCCGAACCCGCGCAGCACGCGGGGCAGGTCGGCGGGGTGACCGAAGGCGTCGGGGGAGTAGCCGACCGGGGTCAGCCCTCCGACCGCGCCGGCGACCCGGCGCGCGGCGAGCAGGTTACGGATCATGTTCTCGCCGGAGACGAGCTGGTTGTCGGCCAGCACATGCCACGGGCCGATCGCCAGCCTGCCCGCGGCGACGTGCCCCTTGACCCGTTCGGCGAGGTCGGGCCTGATGGACAGCACGTCGGACAGCGTGACGGTCTGGCCGTCCAGGTGAAAGGCGTCCATCCCCCCGCTCTCCAGCTCTGCGCAGACGTGCTCGACCAGCTCGACCAGCCGCGAGCGGAACGACTCGAACGTGCGGTACCACTCCCGGTCCCAGTGCACGTGGCTGACGACATGGCAGACGGTCATGGGCGGCGTTCCTTCAGTGCGGAGGCGAAGCGGCGGGTGATGTCGGCGGGCCGGGTGATCGCGCCGCCGACGACGACGGCGTGGGCGCCTGACTCGAGCGCGCGGGCCGCCTGGGCCGGGGTGGCGATGCGGCCCTCGGCGAACACGGGGACCCGGCACTTGCCCGCCAGGGCGGCCACCAGGTCCAGGTCCGGATCGTCCTGGGGGGAGGAGTCGGGGGTGTAACCGGACAGCGTCGTGGAGACGCAGTCCGCACCGTGGTCGACTGCGGCCAGCCCTTCCTCCAAGGTGGCGACGTCGGCCATGACCAGCGCACCCGTCCGGTGGACGCGTTCGAACGTCTCGGCCAGGCCGAGCCCGTCGGGGCGCGGGCGGCCCGTGGCGTCGAGCGCGACGACGTCGGCGCCCGCGTGCGCCACCGCCACGGCGTGCTCGGCCGTCGGCGTGATGTAGACCTCGCCGCCGCCGTCCTTCCACAGCCCGATCAAGGGCACCGCTACGGCCGCGCGTACCGCCTCGACGTCGGCCAGGCCGTTGATCCGCACTCCGGCCGCGCCGCCCAGGACGGCGGCGCGGGCCATCGCGCTCATGAAGTGCGGCCCGTGCAGCGGGTCGTCAGGATAGGCCTGGCAGGAGACCACGAGCCGGCCGCGCAGCCGGTCGAACAGCTCCGCCGCGGTCATGCAGCCTCCTTCCCGGCGAGCGCGGTCGCCGCCCGCGCCCACGTGTCACCGAGGTCCGCGCCGGAGCCGGGCCGACCCAGCCGGTCGGCCGCCGCCAGGAGGGCGGCGCGGTCCGCGTCGGTGAGCGGGTCATGCGGCCGGATGTCGAGGCCGTCCGGCCGGACGGCGCCGGCCGCGGCGAGCCGCTGCACCGGTGCGAACAACGGGTCGTCCGGGCCGACGTCGAGCACCCACGCGATCGGCGCCCCTCTGGCGACGAGCGCCGCCTGCAGGGCCGCCAGCTCGGCCGGCTCGCCCAGCCGGGCCGGCGGGATGCTCCGGCGTACGCAGTGGGCGGCGGCCGTGCCCGAGGCCTCCCCGACGGCCCATTCGCCGTGGTGCACGCGGTACGCGGCGGCCGCGGCCTGGGTGGCGCCCAGGTTCTTCGCGGCGGCCAGCAGGTTGCCGGGCCGGGGCGCCACCAGCGCCGACAGCGGGATCTGGAACGGCGCCGACGGCGCGTAGTGGACGTCGGGATGGCCCACCCGCGGATGGAGGTCCATGTGGTACCAGGCAACTCCGACCGAGTCCGGCATGGCCGCTGCCCTGGCCTGTCCTGGCACGGGGCGCAGCGCGTGCTCGGTGACGGGGGTCGGCACGGCCAAGCGGCGCGACTCCCGCACGTACGGGTGCGCGGCCATCCCGTGCGACGTGCCCGGGGCCTCGGTGACCAACCGCAGCCCGGGGAAACCCGCCTCCGCCTGGAGCCAGTGCAGGAACGCCAGCGACAGCAGGCGCGCCTCGGCCGCGGCCCGCTCGGGCTCGTGGATGAGCGAGCGGTCGGCGTAGTCGTTGCCGACCCAGTTGATCAGCGCCAGGTCCCGGCCGCCGAGCACCGAGGCGTCGCGCAGCCGCCGGTAGGTCCAGAACGGCGGGCTGCCGTCGGGCCCTTCGTCGAACATCCGGTACCGGTGGGTCCTGCCATCCCAGCCGGCGATGTCCAGGGCGAACGGCTGGCAGTCGCGCCAGCGCTCGTACCCCGGCGGCCTCGCGACGGTGTGGTCCTCGCCGGGCAGGTGCTCCACGAGGAAGCCGACGGTGCACGACTGGACCGCCTCCGGACGTGGGCCGCCCTCGACCGCCAGCGACTCGCCATGGGCGTCGCCGCCCTCCGAGCCGCAGACCCACGGCGCGCCGGCGAGGGCCAGCAGGTCGCCGAGTTCCGTGGCGTCGCAGAACACCTCTCCTTCGACCTCCTGCCCGTCGCTGAGCGTCACCGCCTCGATCAGGCCCGCGTGCCCGCGTACGGCGGCGGGCGCGGCGTCCGTGAGCACGGTGAGCCGCCCGGCCGCGACGTGCGGGGCGAGCAACTGCTCGATGGCCCGCGCGCCGGCCTGCGGCTCGAAGCACAGCCTGCTGACCCAGCCGCCGCCGGGATTGGCGAGCCCGCCGTAGCCGGCCCGGATGAGGTCGCGCAGCCGCCGGTAGGAGGCGGAGACGCCGCCGGTCTCCACGTGCGGGTGCTCGTCCAGCGCGGGCACGAGCTGGGTGGTGATCTGCCCGCCCAGGCTCTCTTCCGCGCAGGTGAGCACCACGCTACGGCCCGCTTCCGCGGCGGCGAGCGCGGCGGCCACGCCGCCCAGCCCACCCCCGACGATCACGACGTCGGCTGTACGCACGCGTCGCCCCCCTCTTCGATGTCGAAGTCCACCTCGAATGTGCGCTCCCACGGGAGCCTGACGCGCCGGACGCGCAGCCCTCCGAATCCGGGCAGGTCCAGCGCGTCGAGTGCCACGGCGATGTCGTGGATCACCGGATGACCGGCCGGCACGTGGTCGTGCAGCAGCGGATCGCCGCCCAACCGCCGCCGTGCGGCGCCGCGAGCCTTGGTCATGTAGCCGTAGTCCTCGACCAGCCGGCGCAGCAGCAGGCGGCGGTGCGCCCCGGCGTCGAACGTGCCGGAGCGTTGTCCCGCCACCGCGGCCACCGCGTGAGCCACGGCCGTGCCGATGGCGTTACCCGCGGTGTTCCAGCCGGCGTAGGCCGTCAGCCTGTGCAGCAGCCCCCGCCCGGCCAGCGCCTCGACCAGGGCGGGGTCCGAGCCGTTGGGCTGGGCGCAGTCCGCCACCGCCACCCGCCGCCCGGCCCTGAGCAGCCGTTCGGCGAGCGCGGCCAGCCGCTCCGCCGCGGCCCTGTCGGTGCCGGACGGTGGTGCCACGGCCCAGTCAGCGCCGCTCTGGTCGGGGACGTGGATCAGCAGGGAGACCTGCGGCGCGGCCTCGTCCATGACCGCGCCGCAGGCGGCGATCTGGCCGCGCGCGGTCCGCTCGACCGGCATGTTCTCGTACGGAGCGACCCGGTCCAGCGGGCCGGTCGCCGCGATGGTGAAGGTCACCGGGTCGCCGCCGGCGATCACGCGAGCGACCAGCGCCGCCGTCGCCTCGTCGGCGCCTGGCCGTACCGCGACGCGATCGTCGCCCAGCCACGTCGCCCAGGTACGCAACCAGGCCAGTTCGCCGGTGGCCAGCCCCCACAGGGCGGTGTCGTCCGCTCCGACGACCAGCGAGCGCAGCGTCCCGTCGGAGAGCAGGCCGAGCGCGGCGAGGTTCAGCGTGTGGTTCCGCAACCGGCGCAGCATGAAGTCCTGACGCACCTCGGGCGGGATGTCAGCCGCGACACCGGAGCCTTCCGCGTCGGATTCCCGGTGCAAGCGGGCCGAGAGCCGGTGCAGCGCGGGCCCGTAGGCCGACCAGTAGTCGGGTTCCTCCATCGCGTCGCGGGAGTCCGGCGTGCGCGTCACCAGCGTCACCGCGTGCACCGGCACGTCCAGTGACCGCAGCGACGCCCACCTCCCCGTCACCTCCTCGACGGTGACGGGGACGGTACGGGAGGCGATCAGCCCGCCGAACCCGAGCGTCTCCAGCGCCACGACCGCAGCGTCACACGGCGTGGACGCCAGCCAGGCAGCGATCGCGTCGGGGTCGCCGGGGCGGCGGATGCGGGGCAGCGCCGACGCCGGCGGCAGGAGCGTACGCGCCCCCGCCACCGCCGCGATCTGGGCGGGCAGGGCGGCGCAGACCGGCCGCTCGTCCAACGGGACAAGCGCGAGGGTGGGCGTCATGAACCCGCCCGCCGCGCTCCGGCGCCGGACGGCGTGGCGGCCGCATCGAGGGCCGCTCCGACCAGCACCGCGTCGTCACCCAGCCGGGCGCGCAGCACGGGAACGCCCGCAAGGGCGGGCAGAAGCCCGGCGGCCAGCGCGGACCGCAGCGGGGCCAGGTACCGCTCGCCCGCGGCCAGCACGCCGCCCGCGATGATCACCGCTTCCGGATCCACCACGTTCACCACTCCGGCCAGCGCCCGACCGAGCGCGGCGCCGCCGAGCGCCAGCACCTCCCGCGCGCGCTCGTCCCCGGCCCGGGCGCGGTCCAGCACCCACCGCAGGTCCCGGGGTTCGCGGCCGGCCGCGCAGCCATCGACGCGGGCGCCCGCCCCCGCACCGCGACCGCCGGTCGCCTCCAGCGGGTCTGTCGTGGCGGGCGGCTCAGCGCCGTGACCGCTGTCCGCCTCCGGCGGGGCCGTCAGATCGTCCGGCTCCGCGCCGTGACCGCTGACCGCTTCCAGCCGGGCCGTCATGGCGGGGCCGCCGGCCACCGCCTCGACGTGGCCGGTACCGCCGCAGGCGCAGCGCAGCCCCTCCGCCTCGGGCACCGGCACGTGGCCGAGATGACCCGCGGCGCCGTGGGCGCCGCGCACCACCACGCCGTCCACCGCCACCGCCCCGCCGATCCCGGTGCCGACGGTGACGCCCAACGCCGTCCGCCACGTGGAGACCGCGAGCTCTCCCGCGAGGAACGCCTGCACGTCGTTGCGCACCACTACGGGCACGCCGAGCGCCGCCTCCAGCAGCCGGGCCAGCGGCGTGCCCGCCCAGTCGCGTATCGCGTCGGTGGCGCCGACGATCGTCCGCCCGCCGGGGTCGACCACACCGGCGGTTCCGACGCCCACGGCGGCGACCCCGTCGAGTCCGAGCTCGCGGGCCAGCCGCGTCACCGTGTCCACCACAGCGTGCCGGCCCTGCCTGGCCGGGGTGGGTGCCTGCTCGCGCCGCAGCACGGCCCCCCTGTCCGTCACCAGCCCGGCGGCGATCTTCGTGCCGCCGATGTCGATGCCCAGCCTCACTTCTTGCGGCTCCTCGCGATCGACACCCGGTAGTCGTAGCGGTCGGCCCGGTAGAGGCTGATCGCCCGCTCCACCGCCCGGCCGCGCGCGTCGTGCGTCACCCTTGACACGCGCAGCGCGGGAAAATTGTTGGGCACGCCCAGCAACTCGGCCTGCTCGCGGTTGACCACGGTGGCGGAGATGATCTGGTCGGCGTGCTCCGGTGCCGCCCCGGCCGCCTCCAGCACGTCGTAGAGGCTGTCCACGTCGCGCCCGCGCGCCAGCGCCGCGGCGAACTCCTCCGGCACCCAGGCGTTTTCCAGGCACATCGGCTCGCTGTCGGCGGTCCGCAGCCGCCTGACGTGGACGACGGGACTGCCGGGCTCCAGAAACAGGTCGCGGGCCACGTCGATCTCGGCCGGTTGGACCTCCAGCAGCAGGAGCTTGCTGCCGGGCGTCATCCGCCTGGCCCTGATGTCCTCGGTGAAGGAACTGAAGGTCAAAGACTTGGTGATCTTCCCGCGTTCGGTGACGAAGGTGCCGGATCCCTGGATGCGGTAGACCCGCCCGTCGCGGACGAGCCCTTCGACGGCCTGCCGCACGGTCATGCGGCTCACGCCGTACTGCTGCATCAGCTCCCGCTCGCTGGGCAGCGGATCGTGCGGGGCCATCCGCGAGTCGATGATCTCGACGAGCGCGCGGCGGAGCGTCTCGTACTTGGTTTCCTGCGTCATCCCTTGACCGCTCCTTCTCCGACGCCCCGGAAGAAGAATTTCTGCAGGGCGAAGAACAGCGCCAGCAACGGCAGTACGGCGATCATTGTGCCCGCCGCGATCACCCTCTGGTCCGAGGTGAACGTGCCCGACAGGTACTGGATGCCGACGGTGAGGGTGTAGTTGTCCGGGCTGGACAGCACGATCAGCGGCCACAGGAAGTCGTCCCAGGCGAAGACGAAGCTGAAGATGGCCACCACCGACAGGGTGCCGCGCACCGACGGCATGGCCACCCGCCAGAAGCGCTGCCACTCGTTGGCGCCGTCGAGCATGGCCGCCTCCTCCACCTCCATCGGCAGGTTGCGGAAGCCGTTACGGCACAGCAGCACCGACAGGCCGGTCACCGCGGTGGGCAGGGCCACGCCGAGCAGGGTGTCGACCAGACCGAGCGAGCGCGAGGTGAGGTAGACCGACACCATGATGACCTCGAACGGGATGATCATCGTGCCGAGGAAGGCGGCGAACACCATCTTGCTGCCCCTGAAGCGCATCCGGGCCAGCGCGTAACCGGCCATCGCGCCGAACAGGCAGTTGGACAGCGCCGAGCCGAGAGCCACGGCCAGCGAGTTGAGGCCGTAGCGCCACACCGGCACCGTGTCCGCGGCCCTGGCGTAGTTCCGCAGCGTGGGCTCGTCGGGCCACAGGTCGGGCGGATAGCTGAAGATGTCCTCGGTCAATCCTTTGAGCGAGGTGGACAGCTGCCAGGCGAACGGGCCGATGAGCACCACCAGGACGACGAGCAGCAGGAGGTAGCGCGCGAACCGGCCGGCCAGCCTGCGCCCGGTGACGTGGGCGGGCGGCCGGTAGGGGGCCGGCGCGGGAGATCTCTCCCGGGTCGGGGTCATGACCTGTCCTCCTGGCGGTTGAGCCGGGTGATCAGCAGCGAGAAGCCCAGCGTGGCCACGAACAGCACCAGGCTCAGCGCCGAGGCGTAGCCCGACTCGCCGTTGAGACCGAGCCCGGCCTCGCGGATGTAGTACACGATGCTCGCCGCCTGGCCGCCCGGCCCCGCCGAGCCGTTGCTGAGCACGTAGATCTCGGCGAACACCTTGGCCGACGCGACCGCTGACAGCGTGGCGACCAGCACCATCGTGGGACGGATCGCCGGCACGGTCACCGACCAGAACCGGCGCAGCAGCCCGGCGCCGTCGACCTGGGCCGCCTCGTGGTGTTCGCGCGGCACGTCGGCCAGCGCCGCCAGGTAGACGACCATGTAATAGCCCAGCCCTTTCCACACCGTCACCCCGACCGCGCTGAGCAGCAGCAGGTCGGCGTCGGTGAGGAACGGCAGCGGCTCGCTGATCACGTTCAGGCCCCGCAGCGCCGCGTTGACCAGCCCGTCGCTGGACAGTAGCCACGACCAGATGAGGCCCACCACCACCATCGACGCGACGACGGGCGAGTAGAACAGCGCGCGGAAGATCCCGACAGCGAAGATCTTCTTCTGCACCAGCAGGGCCAGCAGCAGCGGCAGCACCACCATGGCGGGCACGCAGAGCAGCACGTACAGCGCGGTGTTGCCCAGAGCGTGCCAGAACTTCTGGTCCTCGGCCAGACGGGCGAAGTTGTCCAGGCCGGTGAACGTGCCGCCGCCGAGCGTCGAGGCGTTGGTGAAGGCGAGCACGACCGTGTTGACGAACGGCCCGAGCGAGAACACGAGTGCCACCAGCAGGGCCGGGGCGACGAACAACCAGGGGATGGCCGGGCGGCGGCCGATCATGTGGCGGACCTCCATGAGGGTGGGCGGACCGGTCCCGGCGGGGCCGCCGGGACCGGGACGGTCAGGAGCCGGTGATCTGGTTGGCTTCCTCGACCGCCTGATCCAGCGCCTCCTGGGCGGTCAGCTCTTTCTGCATGGCCAGCTGGACCTTGCCGACGACGATCTTCTTGATCCGGTCGTCGAACTGGACGGGGGTGAGGTTCCTGGCGTTCCGCAGCGCCGCGGCCGACAGCTTGCGCGCCTCCGCCTCGGGACTGCCGTCACTGGCGGTGAAGTACGGGTCCTTCAGCGCCTCGCTGACGCTGGGCAGCACCGTCACGATCTTCGAGAAGGCCAATTGGTTCTCGCCGTTGGTCATGAAGCGGGCGAACTCGACGGCGGCTGCCTGATTCCGGCTGGACTTGGGCACGAGCAGCCCCATGACCGACATGTTCGACACCCCGGCCTCGCCGGTGATCTGCGGGCCGACGCCGGTCTGCTCGGCCACCTTCGGTGCGTTCTCCTTGACCAGCGTGAGGAAGTTCGGACCGCTGGGGAAGAGGGCGATCTTGCCCGCCTGGTAGGCCTCGGTCTCCTTGGCGTGGTCCTGGGTGAGCGAGTCCTTGGCGAACACCCCGTCCTGGTACATCTTGGTCAGTCTCTCGACGTGCGCTACGGCCTCAGGGGCGTTGAACGTCCACTTGCCGTCCGCGTCCAGCAGGGGGACGCCCAGCTTGGCAAGATCGGTGATGAAGTGGTTCTCCAGCGCCGGGTGCAGGCCGTAGAAGGCGCCCTTGCCCGCAGCGCCGATCTTCTCGGCCGCGGCGTGCAGTTCCTCCAGCGTCGTGGGCGGCTTGTCCACGTCCAGGCCCGCCTTCTCGAACAGGCTCTTGTTGTACATGGTCACCTCGGAGGTGAGGTACCAGGGGAACCCGAACGCGCCGTTCGTGCCGGGCACCTTGAAGGCGTCCCAGGCCCCGGGCACGTAAAGCGGCTTGGCGTCGGCCGCCGCCGTCTCCAGGTCGACGAAGATCCCCTTGGCCTCCAGCGGCTGGGCGAAGTTGGGGTTCAGGTTGACCACGTCGGGCAGCTTGCCCGCGGCCGCGTCGGCGACCAGCTTCTCCTGCGCGCCCTGGAACGGAATATCGACCCACTTCACGTCGACACCCGGATTGGCCGACTCGAAGGCCGTGACCGTCTTCTCGATGTAGTCGGTGAAGGTGGGCTTGAGCTGCAAGGTCTGAAAGACGACCGTGCCGGTCACGCCGCCGTCGTTCTGCTGCGTGGCGGCGGACTGCTCGGCGCCGCCGAGGCCGCAGGCGGACACGGCGAGGGACAGTCCGGCCAGGCCGCCGACGAGGCGAAGGGAAAGCGTCGTACGCATGGTGCTCCAGGGGGAGAGGCGCGCCAAATGAACATGAGTGGTCCGTACCACTTGCGTGGAGAGTCTGAAGCGTATAGGCGCGGCCTGTCAAGACGTCTTCCGGGATGACCGAATGTTGTCCGTACCACATGGCGAAGTGGTCTGACCTACCTTGAGAGGCGTGGTGCGAGTAGCTGACCTCTAGGGAAAGGCTGGCTGGTCAGGGCGTCACCAGCTGGGCTGAGGGCGTGGCTCAGCGCACGATCCAGCCTCGGTCTCGACGAGGATGCCGCGGTTGACCAGGCGTGGAGGCAGGTTCAGAGCCAGGCACAGGCCACGAGCTCGTAGCGGGCGGCCGAGCTTGCTTGGTAGAGGCGTCCGGCACCACTTCGCAGGACGGCGAGTGAGCACCGAATCCAGCCGACCCACGGCGTGACGCTCCGTGGCTGCGAGCTTCAGTGAAGCTGCGCCCTCTAGAAGTAGCTGGTCAGGGTGGTGGCGTGAGGGTCGTTCGGGGTGGTCATGCTGGTGTTCGGCGGAGGTCTCGGTTGTAGATCATCTGTCAGCGGGCTCCTTCGAGGTTCGTCAGGACGAACAGGGCGCGCAGCAGGCCGGTCGCGCGGGCGGGATCGGTGCGGAGCTTGGTGAGGATCCGCCAGTTCTGGGGATGGGCGAAGCCGTGCTCGACCGGGCGCGTGCGGCGGCGAGCGCCCGGTTCGCTTCCTGTCGCCGGTGATGAGCTTGCGGGCGCGGGCGGCCTTGAAGCCGGTGACGACCACGGGGTCATCCGGGTCGTCGTCCAGGCCGAGGGAGCGTCGTGAGTGCGGCCGGGCCGAGCCGCGGAGATCCAGATCATCCGGCCCCGTTCGTCGGTCAGGGCGAGGACGTGCAGGCCGTGGCGGTGGTGGTAGCCGGAGTAGTTCGGCCGGTTCGCCGTCCCGGTGCGGCGCTGGGTGGGGATCAGGGTGCCGTCGATCAGGACGACCTCGCCGCCCCGCCGGGCGATCTTCTTCAGGGCGCGGTCCAGCCGTGGGGCCTTGGCGGCCAGCAAGGTGATCAGCTCGTCGCGCCAGCGCCGGATGGTGGTGGCGGAGACGTCGTTGCCGCCGGCCATGTCGGCCAGGCGCTGATCGTGCCGCAGCACGGCCAGCACGATCGTCGCGATCCTCCCGGCCGGCAGTGCCCGCCACCTGGACCGTATCGACTTCAGGTGGCCGCGCAGCAGATCGGCGAGGTAGTTCCTGGGCCCGCTCGTCGGCGAGCTGCTCACTCATCCGCTGCCACACCCGCTCGGCCACGGCAAGCTCATCCCGCTCGGCCTGCACCTCCGCCAGCTGCTTGACCAGCTGTTCTTCGAGTCCGTCCAGCTCCGCACGACGCGTGGCGATCCGTTCCTGTATCTCGGGGTCCATCATGCGCCGGAGCGTACGAGCGGCGCCGATCCCGACGGACGAGAACCCGCAAATCCAACCCTGCCAGACGATCTACACCTCGGACTGCCGCCCACCACCAGCACGAGCACCCCGAACGACCCTCACGCCACCACCCTGATCAGCTACTTCACGATGGCGCAGCTTCCATGTGTACGCGTCCACGGACGGCCATCACCGGTGATGGGCTGGACGCCCTCCCACACCTTCACGTTTTCGCCGAGGCGGCTACCCACCGGCCGAGCTGCCGTCCATGAGGGCGAACACCTCGTCGGCGAGAAGCTCTCTGCCGTGCACCCAGACCTCGTCGAGCGTGCCCGTCATCGCCGTACCGAGCGTCATCGGGCCTTCCGCGTGCCACGGCGTGAAGGCGAGCGCGGCGCTGCCGATGCTCGCCCCGTTGAGGTACAGGCTCGCGGTGCGCGAGCCGCTGGTGTACGTGGCAGGCTCGGGGATCCATTCGCCCACGTACGTCTCGCGCCGGACGCGTGGCGAGGAGGGTAGGTCCAGACAGATACGCCCGGCGACCGTGGTCAACCAGCCGCCGGGCGATGCGATGGCGTCCCGCTGCTGCCGGGACATGGCATACCAGCGGCCAGTTCGACAGGACAGCGGAGTGAACCTGTGAGGCTGGCGCGTCGCCCCACAGGTCGCCTCACCTTCCGTGATGTTGCGTTGCCGGATCAGCCGGCGGGACCACATCCCCGATGCGACTCGTCCAGATGCGGAGGGGCGTCGGGAGATATCGGTTCAGCCGTGGTTATCGGGTTCTTCCGCAGAGGAGGTGTTTGCGGCCTCTGGGCCGGCGGGGTCCCAGGTCACATGAGGCGAACCCGTCAGCGCAGTGGTGTCGAGGTACCTGGGCTCGAGGACGCGCTCGGTGAACTTCCAGCCATCCGGGGTGCGCTGGTAGCGGTCGTGGAACAGGCCGTACATGACGACCGACCTGCCGTCGCGCTGGCGACCGATCTCGAAGATGGATTCCCGGCCGGTCGCGGTGTCACCATCGAGTTGGATCGTGCCCGGGTGCACGTTCTGCACCCAGAACTCCCACGCACCCTGCAGTCGTTCGATACCGGCGCGGATCTCCTTCCGCCCGGCGAACTCGACGTTGGCGGGGGGTATCCGCCACACCGCGTCCCGGGTGAACAGCGACGCGAAACGGTCGTAGTCGCCGATCATTGCCGCGTCGACGTGTTCGCCCCGCAGCGCCTCGATCTCGACGCGGTCGGCGATAGTCTGCAGATCTCTCATCGTTTCCTCTCTCCTGCGAACGTGATGGATGACGGCATCGGGCTCCTGCCGAAGGGTGCCGCAGGGTGCGTCCGCACCAGCAGCGCTTCACTGAACGTCTAGGTCTGGTGGCTGTATCTAAAAGGGCCTGAGGCGATGGATGTCGGTGGTGTGGAGGGGGACGGGCGGCGTGTACTGCTGGTGGTGTCAGAATCCGATGGCTTGGCGCAGCAGCAGAACGGTGCCGCGCGGGGTGGGGTTGCGCGTTGAGGATGAGCATGCGGTTGACGGCACCGGGCTGCCCGTAGACCTTCTGAGCTCGGACGCTTTCCAAGGGGAGGGCGTGCTCTTCCACACGGCGCAGGGCTGCGCTCGGGTCGGCCACCGGCTTCTGCGCGCCGGCGATCCAGATCGCGTGAGCGGCGCCGCCGGAGCAGGCGGGCAACTGGCTTCCGCCGGCCGGGAGAACCACGAGGGCACCGGTTTCGGTGACGGCGCTGACACTGCCCACGACGACGTCGGGGCTGGCGAGCAGTCGCCGGATGTCGCGTCGCCTTCGGTGGCGCGCGGTCCATGGCAGCAGGCGCGGCTTGAGGGCCTGGTGGAGGTCGCTGGTGTTGATGTCCTCGTCGATGCCGGACAGGCGGAGAGTCTCGCTGGCGAGGATGGCTTCGGGGCGGCCCGGAGTTCGTCGTGGTGGCGGACACTCGCTCTGGCCTTTCGGCGGTTGTGCACGGGCCTCCCTCCCAGTTCGGCCGCGCCATCTGGCCCTATCCGTTTGCCGACGTAGCAGGAGCGATCGTCCATGGTGGCCTTCTTGCCGCAGTGGCGGTTACAGTTCATCGACGAATGAGTCCGGCGCGTCGGGACGGCCGGCGAACGTGACGGGGCTCACACTGCACGGTCGCGCACGCCGCCCTGACGCGGACCCGCCGCCGTCCCGGGCCGACAGGTCTGCGTCTGGACCTCTAACGTGCTCGTCTGCATAGGTCGTGCCCGGGACGGCGGGTCCTGGCCCGGCAACACCACCGACACCGCCCTGATCCGCCAGGTCAAGGACGACATGCGGGACTGGACCCTGTCCAAGATCGTGTGGGTCGGTGATCGCGGCTTCGCCTCTGCTGACAACCGCCGCTACCTGCGCCAGGGCGATCACCACTGCATCATCGGCGAGCGGCTGCGTTCGGGCTCGGCCGAGGCCAAGGCCGCGCTGTCGCGCCAGGGCCGCTACCAGGACGTGGCCGGGAATCTGAAGGTCAAAGAGGTCCGGATCGGCGAGGCCGACCGGTTCGTGATCTGCTTCAACCCCGAAGGCACCGAACGCAACGCCGCCATCCGCCGGCGTCTGATCGCCCAACTGGAGGAAGTGATCGCCGGCACCGACGCGCTCAGCGCCACCAAACGCGCCGAACTCCGCGGCGTCATCTCCACCGAGCCCGGCCTGAACCGGTATCTGCGCACCACCCCGAACGGGCTGCTGCGTATCGACGCCGCGAAGGTCAAGGCCGAGACAACCTGGACGGCAAGTACCTGCTGCGCTGCTCCGACCCCAAGCTGCCGGCCGAGGACATCGCCGTCGGTTACAAGCAACTGCTGGAGGTCGAGCGGGGCCGGCGCGACATGAAGCAGGTCATCGACCTGCGCCCGGTCCATCACCGGCTGGAGGAACGCATCCGCGCACACGTCATCTTGTGCTGGCTGGCGCTGCTGGTGATCCGCATCATCGAGACCACCGACATCCCGACCCCGAAGAAGATCGTCGAAGCCATCCCAGCCACAGACGGCTGACCAGGCACAACACTCACGCCTAGTGACACGCCGCATCAGCGCGCCCGCAAGTGTTCCCGCAGTTCACAGCCCAGATCTGTGTGCTTTTCCCACTACACATCTGCGGAACGCGGGTCCGGCTTCGGCCGGTGCGGTGCCGAAGGTGTGCCGCAGCGCGTGAGGATGACCAGCGGTGATCCGATGACGGCGCGGTGATAGCGGAAAGATCGTGCGCAGCCCGGCTGCCGTGAGTGGTCGTCACCCGGTTGGGGCCCTTGGCTACCAGGAACAGCCGCTGCTCGGTCGAGTCGGGACGCTCAGCCAGGAGGCAGGGAGAGCGACAACGGCTGAGAAGTCTTCGATGTCGATGCCGTCCTCCATGGGGTGCATCCCCCCGCATCTGCTCTCACACCGCGAAAGACGGGGTGAGCCGCAGCCATGATCCAGCGGTGGAGTAGTCGCGCCAGGGGAAGTAACATAGGGCCGCGTTCGCCCCCGTGATCGCGGAAAGGATGTCCAGCGCGGTGGCCGAGAAGACCACCGGAGCATTCCGCGACACAACCTCCCCTTGCTGGACGCGGGCGACGTCGACGCGGAAGGTGATGCGATCCCCCGCCCGCATCCCCTGTGTTCCTTCCCCTCGGGTGCCGTAGCCGAGCAGGCCCGTGTACTCCACCGGCACGTCGAAGGGATCGGCCTCGAGACGGACGTTGGACGGGAAGTACTCGGGGGTGAGGCTGGCCGCAGAGCGTACGGCGTTGCCGTTCAGTTCCGTCCGCCGGCCGTGGCGGTCAAGCAGGACCGTCGCCTGCGTGGAGATCCCTTCATGGTCGAAGGGGCGCGAATGACCGCCGAGAGCGGCATGCGGATCGTCGACTAGAGAGCAGGGCAGATCGGCCATCATATTGATCATCGGCTGCTCCCGCTCGACCATGTCCTGTACGAGGACGCGCAGGACGGTGGCGGACGGACGGGGAGAGAGGACGAGATCGTCCGCCGATCTCTCGTCCGTTACTGGTGCCAACAAGGCGCCTCCTCGCCAGGCAGCCTCCACGGTGAGATCTTCCACGTGGAGATCCTGGAGCCTGCCCGTGTGCCGGGACGCCCACAGCCGCAATGTCCTGCCCCCCTTTTCCAGCTCGTACAAGACCCGAACCTCGGACCACGTCTGCGCGAAACCGACGGCAGACCCGTCTGACGAGGCGAAGGCCTCTGCGGTCACATGCTCGGTGACGGCACACTTGACGACCTTCATGTCCAGACATTGACGATGAGCAGTCTCGGTGGCCCAGTAGGTGAGCTTCGCCTGGAGTTCGGTCAGCGCTCCGGCAGGGTTGGTGCCCAACTCCTGATCCAGGAACCGGTCCCGATCCCACCGGTGGGGAGACCATGATGGCGTCCGGTCGCGGTACGCACGACCATGGGGCGCGAGCTCGCGTGCCGTACTTACGAGTTCGACGCCGACGTGCGCGGCGAGACCGTCCTGACCGATATGGACGTCTCGCCCATCATGGGCCAGGCCAAGCAGGGTGAACCCTTCGCTCTGCGGGGTCCTCGACCGAACCCCGCGGGGAGAGACGGTATGCGCGCGGCGCAGGCGTGCGGTGGACACCACCTGGATCCGTTCGCCCGGCCGAACCAGCTCCACCAGACACAGCGAGTTCCGGGTGGCCGCGTTGAGCAGCTCGTCGTAATTCATGTCAGCAGTGCCAATCGAGGCGGTCGAAGCGCATAGTCGGTGAGTAGAGCCCAATCAGGACCGACTGTCCTTGCTTCCCGCAGGTCGCGTTGTCACCCTCGACGTCGTCGGCGATGCCTGCCAGGCGATCTATGGCCTCCCGTGCGTCTCCGAACAGGTTGACGTCCTTCAGGGGCACGGCTTCTCCCGCGGAGGTCAGATAGTGGGCCGCCGCTGCGGAGAAGGAGAACTCCCCTCGCGCGGGGTTGAACTCACCCGATCCGAGCGACGAGATGTACAGCAACCCCGACCCAGGGCACGGCTGTAGTAGGGACGGCACACTATCCTCGCCGCCCAGAACCGAGGTGTTGGAGGCTCGAGGCAGGGAAGCGTGGCGATAACTCTCCCGGCGCCCGCTGCCACTCGGGGAGTCGAGCCTGGCACAGGTGAGTCGACCGACCACTGTCCCATCGGTCACGAGAGGCGTAGGGGCGCAGAACTGACCGTCGTCGTCTACCGCGCGGCTACCCATCCCGTCGGGAAGGAACGGGTCGTCCAGCAGATTCAGAGATGCCCTTGTGAGCCGTTCGCCCATGAGGCCGACTGAGTAGGGCGAGTTCTTCGCAAGGTTGTCCGCCTCCAACGCGTGACCGATGAGCTCGTGCAGGAACGCCGCGCCGGTCTTGGGCCCGAACACGACAGGGGTCGTCTTGTGTCCCATAGAGCGGAATCGCAGAAGGGCACGAGCCTGGTCGGCAGCGGACTTGATCAGGTGTGCGGCTGACTCGACAAAGCTCGTCTCAGCGCTAGCCGGTTCCCAGTGCGGGTTGTTACTCCGAGTGAAGGCACGAGCAGTCGCCGTACCGTCGAACACGGTGGCGATGGCCCGTCGGCGGCCGCCGCCTACCCGCAGCGCTCGTCGGGTACCGGCAGAGTCCACGATCACACGGTGCTGGCGGAAGAAATCCTGAATGAACCGGACCGCTGTGTTGGGCTGGAGCGTCACGCAGGTTTCGTCGGTCAGCGGTCGGGCTGTGGTAGCGGGCACCGTCTCCAACGGACTGCGGCCGCGCCACGGCGAGGGGATCCGCGGAGTGCCGGGGCAGAGGGCGCTTATCTTCTCCGCCAGAGTCTGTGGCTCGTGCAACGGCGCGCAGCTGTACGTCCAGACTCCCGCGCGACGTAAGAGGAGACCGACGCCATACCGCCGGTTCACCGAGGTTGCGGTGGCCGAGACCGCCGGACCGCGCAGTCGCGACTCCCATCGGAGGTCGGCACCAGCCTCGACGAAGGCCTGGGCGTATTCGGCTCCAAGCCGCAGACCCTCCTCGCACCAGTGTGCGGCGATATCGATCAGCGAGGACTCGAAGCCCTCCAGATCCTCGGCCATCATCGAAACTGTGTCCGGGAGATCAGGCCTCGCTCGTCGAGGGTTTTGAGGATCCCACGAACTCGCCCGGCCGTCAGCGGCACTTGCTCTGCGCCGACTGTGAAGGGTTCCAGGTGGAGGGCTGCATCGATGATCTCCTCGTCCGGACGGCCGTTGCACAGGCTCCAGATCAACGCCACATGAGGCTGAACGACGAACTGCCTCTTCAGTTCGTCGTTCAGCAGCACGCCCTGGGTCAGGTGGATTGTGGTGAAGTCGGGGTTCCGTCGATAGCCTTCCGGCCCGGCGATCCAGAACGGCCATTCAGTCAGGTGCGTGCCCTCCCACCCGAGGATCTGGGCCGCTGCCATCAGCGTCTGCGTGAAGGTCGCGAACTCGGTGGCGCCCGATGTGTAGTCCTCGCGCGCCCACGCCCCCGTTTGGAGGAATGAGAACCGGTGGAGTGGGAAGGCCGCTCCTGCGGATCGGCGGAGCTGGCAATGCACCCACTTGTGACCGTAGTAGAGATCCCCCGCTGCCGCGGCGACCGCTTTGCCGGCACACAGCATCAGGACCTGCCCGATGAGGGCGGCCGATTCCATATCACCGTCCTGGTGCGCACCCCGGAAGTCGGACAGGTGCCCGTTGGCCTCGACCGCCCACGCTGACAGCACCATCTGGCGGAGCTTGTCTTCGTTACGCAGGAGCTGGTCGCGGAAGGTTGTCAGACGGGGGGAGTCCTTGATGACTTCGCTTTGGCGCATCCGTATGAGGACGTCTAGCTGTTCTTCGCTCAGCTGCTTGGACCGCAGGTCGGTACGGCTGAGTTCCCAATCGGCCAGCTTTCGTAGCGTATTTTCGTACCATTCAGCGGTATAGGTCTCGATATCCAGACGTTGCCCGCCAAGCGGCTCCTGCCGTACCCCGGTCTTCTCGGAGTCCGACGTGATGGCGAACACGTCAACATCGCTGGTGGGGCTGCCAAGTCCAGCGGTGAGACTGCCTGCGAGATAGACGGAGTCCAACTGAGCGTCTGCGATGAAGGTAGCGACTGCAGTTCGAGCAGTGGCGAGCTTTTCTTCGCGATAGGCCATCGATTTGCCTCGTAATCCATAGAAGGGGCGCGAACGCTTACCGCATTCACGCCCCGTTGAAAGCGACCGATTAGGCGTCCACGGCGTCCACGGCGTCCACGGCGTCCACGGCGTCCACGGCGTCAACCGCGTCTACGGCGTCAACCGCGTCCACGGCGTCAACCGCGTCCACGGCGTCAACCGCGTCCACGGCGTCAACCGCGTCCACGGCGTCGAACTCCAAGATGTCCTCCATGGGATCCTCCTCTCAGCACTCGTCAACGACCCCGGGCCGGACGGCGCGGGGGGTCTGGGACATGGTCATCGGCGCGCGTGAAGCACCGCACGGTGGATGACCAGGGCTCCTACTGTGAACCACAGGAGGCCGACCGCCGCCTCTCCGCCCACGGCTCCGAGAACATCGGGCTCCTCGATGCCCTGCATGACGTGGCTGAGCGGGAAGACAGCCGAGACGGACCGCACGGGCCCAGGCAACATGTCAGCCTGGACCAGGGCGCCGGACAGAACCATGAGCGTCAGATATGTAAGGTTCGGCGGCACGAAGACATCTTTGATCGTCATAGACAGACCGCTGACCATCGTCCCGTAGCCAAAGGAGCTGATCAGTGACAGCACGAGAAGCCAAGCGAACGTTTGGGCAGGCAGCGGAAGCACGCCGAACAGGGCACAGCACGCTAGGTATGTGATCATTCCGCTGATGAAAGCGTCCACAAGATGTGGTAGCGCTCTTTGGCAGACGGCGCCGAGTTTGTTCTGAGGGCTCGCCAGCCAGATGTCCAAGGTCCCGTAAGAACGTTCGTTGCCCACTGACAATGCCATGCCGTAGATCACGGCGTGGGCGCCAGCGAGCAGACTGGCGCCGATCAAGGTTGGGCCGACGACGGCTCCGTAGTGCGAGCTGAGCGCGCCAAAGGTCACGGTCAGGCCGATGGGCCTGACAATGCGTGAGCTGAGGTAGCCCAGCGGGTTCGACCAGGTGAACAGAGCTCGGTAGGACAGTAAAGCCCCTCGGACGACATGGTTGTCCATGGGTCAGGCCTCCAGCGGAATGGCACGGGCGCGCGCCGCGTGCTCGACACGCCTGACGGACAGCAGAATGACGAGGTAAATCAGGGTGCTCTGCGACAGCGCTGTCGCCAACTCTGCGACAGCGCCGCCGTGCACCCATGCCATTACGTGGGATTGCGGCACCAACCACGCGATGGGCTGCATGAAGGGGGGCAGCGCCGTACTTGGGACAAGTAGGGTACTAAGCGCGATGAGCACTCCAGTCAACCCGTTGGTCATGCCGGGAGAGGAGGGAAACCGCAGTAGAGAATACGACAGCAGGCCTACGAGGGCGGTTGTGGCGACCGCAAGACACAGGCCACCAAGGAACCATCTGCTCCAGTCGAAGTTCGGTGACATCCCCCATATGAGGGTCAGCATCAGCAGCGTTCCCGGCAGTGAGATGAGCGATTGTACGGCGACTCCTACCAGGCGCCCCACCACCAAGGGAATCAGCCCACCCGGACTGCTGAGCGCCGGATACAGTGTTTTCCACCTCTTCTCCCCTGACAGAGATACTAGGAGATCCACGATCACCGCGTTCAGCATGCCGATGCCGGCTATTCCTACTGCCGTCGCGGCGTCTGTATGGGTGGCGGTGTGGCTGTAGAGGATGAAGGCGAAGACCGCCGGCATCGCGAGAGCCGCGAGAAGGGACATCGGGCTGACGGCCTGGGTTCTGATCTGATCGATTGCCGCCCGACAGGCTGTGGGGAACATCAGCGGACCTCGGTCATACTGAGGAAGACCTCTTCCAGCGTTGGCGGGGAGACCGACAGGCTCGGGATCTGAGCGCCGAGTTCAGCGAGCAGCCATTGCACTGCCATTCCGCCGTCCCGGACGCGCAGCCGTGTTACCCCCCGATCCTGCTTGATGTCCATCAAGCCGGGGCAATTTGAGCAGTTACCGGTGGAATCGGAACCGTTCCAGATCACCTCAACGACGAAACCATGCTGGCGTGCGGCCCCTAAACGCAACTCCGCAGGGGTGGCTTCGGTATGGACTGATCCGTCCTTCATGAGCACCACCCGCGAACTGAGTTCTTCGGCTTCTCGCATGTCATGCGTAGTGAGCAGAACGCTGTGGCCCTCGTCGGCGAAGCTGCGGACAAGGCGCCGCATGGATGCCGCCGAGTGTGGATCGAGGCCCGCGGAGGGTTCGTCCAGGATGAGGACCGGGGGCTTGTGGAGCAGCGCCCTGGCCAAATGGAGCCGCTGACGCATGCCCCTGGAGAAGGTGCTGACTGGTTCGTCCGCGCGATCGGTGAGATTGACATGGTCAAGGAGTTCGGCGGCGCGGCGTTTGAGGGCCTGTCCACGCATGCCGTACATCAGTCCAAAGAAGGCAAGGTTCTGCAGCGCGGTCAGGCGCGGATAGAGTCCCGAATCTCCGCCGAGGCTCGAACCGCACGCCAGCGCGGCTTTTCGCCGCTCACGCACCACGTCGTATCCCTCGATGACTGCTTCCCCGGCTGTGGGCAGAAGAAGACCGGTCAGCATCCGGACTGTCGTGGTCTTTCCCGCGCCGTTGGAGCCGAGAATAGACACGAGTTCACCCGGCCTGACGATGAGATCGAGATCATCAACCGCCACGCGTGTCGAAACGTCGTTGCTGGTGAACTCTCGGCGTAGTTGTCGGGTGGCGATCCCGCTGACAGATGTAGGCATGGTCACCGCTCCATAGGCAGGAGATTCCCAGGGTATTTGCCCGATTCCTTGCGGACGCTGGGCCTTGTAATGAAACTAACTCGAGGATATTTCCGCTCACTGCCAGCAATGCACCGCCGATGGAACTCAATGATAGCAACATAGTCACTCGGCCTGTATGCCAGTGATTTGACCGCCCGTACGAGTTCGTACGCCCGGTCGAGTTCTCCACTCCAGGCGAGGCTCGCGTCCTCCCCGCCGAAGCGAGATTCAGGGCAGACCCGCTTCAGCGCCTATATCAGAGCCGGCAGGTCGCTGACCTCCAAATCAACTCCGACGCCGGACTTTATAAATGAGTATTGACCTCGATGTATTGCTGCTGACCTAACTCCATCCGGAGATGGTAAGCGGAAATGAATCAAAGGGCTCTCTGTCTATTCGCATAGTCGCCATATCAAGCACCAAGGGTGTGATCGGGATTCGGGATGCCGACTTCCAAGTGCAAGGCCATTATGCACGGCATCACGGGGAAAGGTCGAAGTTCTCGTGCAAGACCAATTCCGCTTTGCTTTTCCAGGTGAGATGATTCTGGATCATGGCATGCACAATAAATGATGTCAACTACACCTCTTGCACAAATGCCGCGACTATTGGCGGTTTTTCAGGCGAGGGCGGTCTGACACAGGGTGGGGAAGCGACTGGCGGGCCGATCTCGGACCAGCATCTCCGTCGTGCACTTGGCAGACCCTTCAGTCGTAGATCGGTGAGGCCGCTGTAGTCGTCTGGGTCGTGGCTGATCGGGGTGGTGGCCGCGCAATCCGGCGAGCGGCTCGGCGGGTTCGGTGGCAGGCGCGGGCTCGGGCTCGATGCCGGCGTCGCCAGGCCGGCCAGGCAAGCGCCCGGCGGAGCTGTTCGGCCGGATCGGACTGGTCGGCCAGGGCGACGAGCAGGCGTCGGATCTCGTACGCGATGAACCGCAGGGGCGGGATGCTACCGGTGGGCCCGGCGCGAGCCCTCCGCGTGGGACGGGTCGGCCTCCGCGCTCGAGTGGAGTTCGTCTGGGGCGAACATGCCTGCTGCCGGACGGTGACGATATCCCGGACGGCCAGGAAGGCGGCAGCCGGCGCTGGCCGGGCAGGTCCCGCTGTGGCTCAGCGCCGTGGTGATCAGGGCCAACGACGCCGAGGCCCGTACCTCGCAGCGGATGCGAAAGCAGCACGCGCCGGCAATGCGGATGCGTGATCGGCAGGCCGACTACCTAACGAGCACTCCCGCTCCCTGGCACCACCAACAACCGCGCCCCCGGAACTTGGTCAAGCCCTACCGCCGAGCCGGCCGAGATCGTACGGTCTACGGGAGTGTGGCACCGGGGTCGAGCAGAGTCACCAGCGGTCAAGAAACCCGCTCCGATACCGCCATCCAACCCTCGCGAATCGCGCAATCAGCTTCTGCTGGAACGCAAGGTTCGCGATACTCCGGCCCAATCCAGCCGACGTTTCGCCCGGTCCCCATGAGCCGTCAATGACTGACGGGCATAGTCGGCGACGCCCGTTCCAGCAGCACTACCTCTTGATCTCATCCATGGCCAGCCGGAGCACGCATGAGCCGCAGCTGGGAGTCAGATCCTTGTTCAACTGCCGATAATACTCAGTCGAACAAACGGCTCAGGGAGACAGATTGGTTTGAGCGTCACACACGTGCGCTCGACGAGGAACCGCCGTATTGTCGCCAGGAGATCGCATCAAGCCGTGGGCGGGAACGCTTCGCCATGCGGCCTCAACCCTTTATCACACAAGGCGATCCGCCTCCCCGAATGCACTTCGTCCCGCCGATCGGCGTATCGCCCTGTCAATGCGCAGGTTCCGTCACGTTCCTCGCACTCACCACATATCGCGCACTCACTGGAGGACATATCGTGGCTGATGGAATCCTTGATCTGGTCGTAGCGAACGGGACGGTCGTCCTCGGCGATGGACGCCACAACGTGGCTGTAGGCGTCAAAGACGGAAAGGTGGTCGCCCTCGCGCCCGAGGAGTTGCTGCCACCCGCGAAGGACCGCATCGATGCTCTCGGCAACTACATCCTCCCAGGCATCGTCGACTCGGAGGCCCACCCCGGCTGCTACGTGCCCTTCGAATACGACATGCGCACCGAGTCGCGGACCGCGGCGTGCGCCGGGGTGACCACCTGGGGTATCCAGGCGCCGGTGACGCGTATGGGTACCGAACCGTTCCAAGAGGTCGTCAACCGGGCCGACGTGGTCTCGTTCCATCAGGCGTTCCCATCGGCTCGGAAGGTGATCGAGACCGTTTCGCACGTCGATGCCTACCTCACCTACATGCTCGAGACCGATGAGCAGGCCCACGAGATCCAGGAGTATGCCGAGGGACATGGCGTCACCTCGTTCAAGCTCTACCTGCAGACGCGCGGCCTCAAGGCCATGAGGGACGGGGACGACAGCAACTGGCCTTCTCGGCGCGCAGGCCTCGGTACCGGCATCGACGACGGAACCGTCTACCAGGTGATGGAGCAAGTGGCCCACCTCGGTTACCCGGGAATGGTGCACATCCACCCGGAGAACTGGGAGATCGGCCGGGTCTTCGAGGACCGTCTGCGCGCGGCTGACCGCACCGACTTCGGCGCCTGGACGGACCGTTCCCCCGACTTCCTCGAGGCACAGCACATCCGGGCCTACTCATATCTGGCGCAGCAGACGCCGGGAAATCCTCCGCTGTACCTTCAGCACTGCACCACGCGCCTCAGCTTCGAGGAGGTGGCGAAGGCACGCGCAGAAGGCGCGAGGATCTTCGCGCAGACCGGTCCGGCATGGCTGTGGGCGCAGCCGGAGGACGGCTGGCGGATCAACGTGCCGTTGCGGCGCCGGGAGAACATCGACGCCCTGTGGCAGGCGCTGGCCGACGGCACCGTGGACGTCGTCGGGTCCGATCACGTGGTCGGCTGGGAGCCGGCGAGTTTTGAAGAGATGTACAACCCAAACATCTGGGACTGCCGCACCGGCTTCAGCCGGGTCGAACTCTTCCTGCCCGTCCTCCTGTCCGAAGGCGTGCACAAGGGCCGGATCAGCATGGAACGCCTGGTGCAGGTCAGCTGCGAGAACCCGGCCAAGACCAGCGGCCTCTGGGGCCGCAAGGGCTCGCTGCTGCCCGGCTTCGACGCGGACATGGTCATCGTCGACGCCGGACGCGAGGTCACCGTCGGCAAGGAACACATCAACACCCGAGCCGGATGGTCGATCATGGAAGGCCACTCCTTCCACGGTTGGCCGGTCAAGACGATCATGCGTGGCAAGGTCACCGCCGAATGGGCCGACGACTCCCCGGGGATGCGTCCGGTAGCCGAAGCCCGGGGCGAGTATCTGGCTCGGTACCCGGGGCGCGCACCGCACACCTACCCGATTGCGGAGCCGACCGCCATCGACCTGTCGCACCGCCGGTGGAGCGGTTCGGCCTTCAGCCGGCCTGGCTTCAGCGCGGAGACCCAGCTGTACACCTCCGTGCGTGCGGACGTGCTCGGGGAGGTCGAGCGATGAGGGACAACACCCACGGTGGTGGCATCAACGAAGATGCTGCTGTCAACGACGAGGTCTGGGCGGATGTCCTCGGCAAGACCGACCGCATGGTCTTCGAAGCCGCAGGCTGGGGACGTCGGGCAGGCTTCGGCCGACGGCCGGCGCTAATGATCGTCGACGTGAACTACAACTTCTGCGGAGACGTGCCCGAGCCGATCCTTGAGTCGATCAACCGCTGGCGGTACTCCTGCGGTGAGGTCGCGTGGACCACGGCGATACCGGCGATCGCGCGGCTGCTGGAGGTCGCCCGACGCAAGCGGCTACCGGTGATCTACACGACCAACCCACGGCGGCCGGATGGATTCGACCTCGGCGTCTGGACGTCGAAGAGCACCCGCAGCGGTGAGGCGGTGGACGTGAACGGACACATGGGCAACCGAATCGTCGCCGAGGTCGCACCGGAAGCCGATGACATCCTCATCGAGAAGCGGAAGCCCTCGGCCTTCTTCGGTACACCGCTGATGAGTCACCTGACGATGCTCGGCACCGACTCGCTGATCATCACGGGCACGACGACGAGCGGTTGCGTACGGGCCACGGCCGTGGACGCCATCTCCTACGACCTTCGTGTCACCATCCCGCATGAGGCGGTCTTCGATCGAGCAGTGCTTTCCCACAAGGTGAGCTTGATGGACATCCATATGAAGTACGCCGACGTCACCGGGCTTGACGAGGTCCTCGGCCATCTCGAAGGACTCAAGGAGGGGATGTTCGACGACGTCTACCCGCCGGCGGCAGCTAGGGCCAGCTCCAGCTGACACCTAGACGCCATGCAGGCGCCGGCTATGCCTGAGCGTACGAACGTCGGGTTGGATGGGCACGCCGCGGGCGCGGTGGCGTGCGGATAGGGGCCGTACCCGGCCGTCGCTGAAGGCCGTACTGGGCCAGACGGCGATCTCCGCCACCTAGAGATGTGGCACCGAGGCGAGATAGACGCCGCCGGCGTGCAGTGGGGTCGCGGTGCACGACGCGTGGGCGCCGTACGACACACGAACCCAGTTTGTGTAGTGACCATGTCCTGCGCGGTTGCAGCAGGTCATCGGCACCACCGCCGAGGGGCGGTGGTGCTGGGCTGCCAGGTCGCCGGCGCAATGCTGGCGATGAAGGCTCAGGTTGAGGCCGCTGGCCGACCAGTCCGATCCGGCCGAACAGCTCCGCCGGGCGCTTGCCTGGCCGGCCTGGCGACGCCGGCATCAAGCCCGAGCCCGCGCCTGCCACCGAACCCGCCGAGCCGCTCGCCGGATTGCGCGGCCACCACCCCCGATCAGCCACGACCCAGACAACTACAGCGGCCTCACCGATCTACGACTGAAGGGACCTGGCCATTTACGGGTAATTCAACGTGCGATCGAACCTGCGTGGGCCGCATCAAATTCCCGTTGTGCGTTGGCATGTCGGCAACGAGTCTCTTGTGATGTTGCCTGCGGCCGCATCACGATAGCGGGAACGAGCGAACATGTGCCGTGTGAATGTCGGCGGCACCTTCTCCGCGTCATTTACCGGAAGCCTGGTGCGAACTGGAGGAGAGCTTGATGGATGGAAGAACCGATAAACTCGCACGCGGTGCGACATGGTGCGAGGAGGAGCAAGAGATCGGCCGCAGTGAAATCCAGCAGGCCGCAGCGACTACCGCTATCACTGTTAGGCACAACTTCGAGTCCGCGCATCGTCTGCCGCAGCTGGGCGGAAAATGCCAAAATCTCCACGGTCACTCCTGGTGGGTGGAGGCAACCGTCGCGGGCGAAACTGGAACCGACGGCATAGTTGTGGAGTTCCATGACTTGAAGAGCTACCTGCGGGAGTGGATCGACGGCAATCTCGATCACGGGGCCATGCTGGGCCGCGAGGACGAGCTGGTGTCGGCCTTGAAGGCGGCGGGTTGCAAGGTGTTCGTGTTCGGCGATTCGGATCCCTCGGTCGGTCTCGAGTATCCGACGGTTGAGAACGTCGCCGAGCTTCTCATCCGGGTCACAGCTGGATACATCCGATCGCGGAGGTGGCCAGGTGTGCGCGTGTCTCGGGTCGTGGTGCGGGAAACCCATGTCAATGCCGCAGAGGTTACGAGGTGAAGACAGACGAGGCTGACCAGGATTTGCCCGAGTCCGGAGACGGCAGCATGCCGGCACTGCCGGTCTCCGAGGTGTTCGGTCCGACCATCCAAGGCGAAGGCCCGTATGCCGGCCGAAGCGCCTGGTTCGTCCGGCTCGGCGGCTGCAATCTTTCGTGTTCCTGGTGCGACTCGGCATACACCTGGGATGCGCAGCGCTTCGACCTGCGACGCGAGATCCCAATGACACCGGTAGAGGAGGTTCTCGCCCAGGTTCCCTCATCGTCGCTTGTCGTCGTCACTGGTGGAGAGCCGCTGCTGCACCAGAATCGACCTGCGTGGCGCGCACTGTGCAACGGGCTGAGAGCACGCCGCTGCACGCTCCATGTCGAGACCAACGGAACAATCGTGCCGAACGAGACCACTCGAGGCTGTGTCCAGACATTCGTGGTGTCACCGAAACTCGCAAATGCGGGTGTTCATCGCGGCAACATCGATCCGGCACTGCGTACCGGGTGGGTTGAGGTCGCAGAATCCGGCAACGCACACCTGAAGGTGGTGTGCGCTTCGACCGACGATGTCGCGGGCGCTCTCGAAATCGCTCGCACAACCGGTTGGCCCCTCAGTCAAGTCTGGGTGATGCCGGAGGGGACGACCGCACAAGAGCTGAACGGCCGCTGGCGCGCGATCGCGGACGCGGCTGCGCATGCCGGCATCAACGCTACCCACCGGCTGCATATTCTCGCCTGGCAAGACTGTAGGGGTCACTGAATGATTGACATTGACAAGGTCGCGTCGAGTGTTTCCGACCTCCTGCTCGCGCTCGGTGTGGAGCGCGATTCGCATACGTACGACACGCCCCGACGCGTCGCCGAAGCATGGGCCGAGTGCCTCGCCGGATACGACACCGATCCGGCCATGCACCTGGACGCGACGTTCACCGGGCCGTCGGATCCCGGCCTCGTCGTGCTCAGCGGGATCCGCTTGACCTCCACATGCGCGCACCATCTGCTGCCGATCACCGGCACTTCGACAGTCGCGTATCGCCCGCGACCGGGAGCACCCATCGTCGGCCTGTCCAAGCTCGCTCGGGTGCTCCACGGGTATGCGCGGCGACTGCAGGTCCAAGAGCACATCGGCTACCAAGTTGTGGAAGCGATACGCCAGAAGCTCGACCCGGTCGGTGCCGCGTGCATCATCACGGCGGAGCATGGCTGCATCAGCACGCGGGGCGTCCTGGAACACAGCGTACTGACGACGACGCAGGCAGCTGTCGGTGAGTGGGAGCCGGGGCATGCCGATCTTCAAGCGATTCTCGCGGAGCACGCAGCCCGGAACGTCTGAACACTCGAACCGGCGCGATTCCGGCGGCGATCGAAATCGAGAGCTCCCAAGTCCGGGCCGATCAGTACAACTGAACTGTGCAACTGAAGAGAATCCTCAGTTGCACAGACGAGATCCGGAGCTGAACCTTCGTCATCGCCGACCGTTGTATATGTGCTGGTGTTGAGTATGAACGCCGCAGGCTGATTAACCCTCTCTTCTCGACTGCTGACTGAGCAGGTCGGGCACCGGTGCGCGCCTTGACGTCGGCAACACACCTGGTGTTGTCTGCGGCAGACATTGTCTGAAGCCGGTCAGAGGGTTCTGCGATCGGCGTAAGTCATCTGCGAATGGAGGATATTGATGACCACTGTCACCAACGTGCCCACGTTCTGGTGGGCGCTGTGAAGCTCGGAATTCTCGCGTGGGAGAAAGCGGAACCGGAAGCGCTCGGGATAGCGGACGTCGCCAGGGAACGCGGGCACAGTGCGATGGTGTTCGAGCTCGACGACTTACGCTGTGATCCCGGTCCCGCGGGTGCGGTGGCGACCATCCAAGGGACCCCGTTGTCGGAGTTCGACCTCATTCTCTGTCGGTGCGATCTCAGCACGCCACCCTGGACGGAGAAGATCCAACAGCTTCTGCTACTCAACGGCGAACCAGGCGTGACCGTCCTGGATCCGCTGGAAGTGCACATCAGAGCAGCAAGCAAGCGAGCCATGATCCACCAGCTCACGCTGCACGGCATCCCCGTCCCTCCGACCAAGGAGTGCCATAGCGCCGCCGACGTGCGCGCCGCGCTCGACGCATGGGGCCAGGTGGTGGTCAAGCCGGCTCTGGGCTACCGAGGGCTCGACGTCGAGCGCCTCCTCGAAGGCCCGACCACCTCGGCGCTGGAACTCACCGAAACACTCCTCGAACGCCACGGCACGCTCCTCTGCCAGCCCTACCTGGCGCACAAGGGCGACTTCCGAGTGCTCATCATCGGGTCGAAGGTCTCCAGTTGCACGCGGTTCGACACCGCCGGCGACGACTGGAAGCCCTTCTCCGGTGACCTTGCCGACGATCCGGTGAGCTCCGCTCTCATCGAGCCGTCGGACGAACTCGCGTCCCTGGCCCTGCAAGCTGTGAAGGCGACGGACCTGACGATGGCCGGCGTCGACATCATCATGAGCGAGTCCGGCCTGACGGTGATCGAGGTGAACCCGGTGCCGGGCTGGGCCGCATGGACCCCGGAGATGGCACGAGTCCCCAACGTTCACCTCGTGGAGTTCGCGGAGACCCAGGTCAACGCTCGGGGCAGCGTCAGCGCGCAGTCGGCACGGGGGTGGCGATGATGAACCACGGGTCGAAGAGCCGGTCGGAGGGTCGCGCAGGCCATACCGCGGCGGAGCCGTCGACGGGAATAATCGGCACTGGCTCGTGCCTGCCGAGCACCGTCGTGACCTGCGACGACATGGATCGGGCGCTCAATGCCAGGCCCGGGTGGACGGAGCGTGCGACGGGGATCCGCGAACGGCGTCGTGCCCCCGCCGAGACATCGCTCACCGACCTGGCCGTCGGCGCAGGACGGGAGGCCCTCCGCGCCGCCGGTGTCCGCCCCGACGAAGTGCGGACCGTCATCGTGGCCACGGTCAGTTCCGACCCGCCGGTCCCGGCGGTCGCCGCCCGGGTCCAGGACCGCCTCGGCGCTACACACGCCTTCGCGTTCGACCTCAACGCAGCGTGTGCGGGGTTCGTCTTCGCGCTGGAGGTCGCACGGCCACTGGTCGGGGTGGATGCCGAGCGGCCGTTCGTTCTGGTCATCGGTTGTGATCTCTGGTCGCGGATGACAGACCCGCTCGATCGTCAGACCTGGCCGCTCTTCGGAGACGGGGCCGGGGCAGTGGTGCTTGGCCCGGTCAAGGAGGGCGGGTTCATGGCGACGAAGCTCGCGACGAACGGCGCGCTAGGCGATTACGCCGTGGGCGGCTTCTCACCTCCGCTGCCGGGTCGGACCCCCGAGAGTGCCGGCCATCTCTTCAAGATGCGCGGCCGGGAAATCTCTGAGCTGATGCTCGAGAAACTGCCGAAGTTGGTGAACACAGTGACGCAGATGGCGGGTGTCACCGTGGCGGACGTCAACTACCTGATCTGTCACCAGGCGAATCCCAAACTCGTGGCGCGATGCGCTGAGGAAGCGGGCTTCGCCGCGGACCGGAATGTGAGTACCGGCGAGGTGTTCGGCAACACCGTCGGAGCGTCGGTGCCTCTCGGTATCGACGCGGCGGTGAAGGACGGTCGGCTGCGACAGGGGTCTTTGGTACTGCTCGCAGCCTTCGGCGCCGGAATGTCGTGGGGAGGCACCCTGATCAGATGGTCGAACCCGGGTGCCAGAGTGGAGGAGCCGTGGACATAACGTGGAACAAGCGTCAGTTGGAGATCCGAGAGCGGTTCCATGAGGTCGCCACCGATCTGGTGGCGGTCGGGACCGAGGCCCGCGATCGAGACGGATTCTTCGATCGGGGGGTCTGGAAGGAGTTGGCGGCCACCGATTTCTGGAGGCTGCAGGTGCCGGCGGACATCGGAGGCCTCGCCCAGGACGGCTGGGACTGGCTGGCAGCGATGGAGGGCCTCTCGCTCGGTGCGCATGATCTCGGCTTCCTCATGTCCGTCGCGTCGCAGAGCGGACTGATCCGGCTGCTGGTGACGGCCGGCACCGCGGAGCAGCAGGACAAGTGGCTGCCGGGTCTGACATCTGGAGACATCGCGGCCACGGGGTCCACCGAGGAGTCCGGCGGGTCCGACGTCCGGGGGTTCTCAACCCGGGCGGTCCCCGCAGCCGACGGCGGCTTCATTCTGAACGGCGGCAAGGCGCACATCACGAATGCGCCCGTTGCGGACGTCGTCATGCTCGCGGCTCGCACTGACACTGAGCCCGGGGCTTTCGAACTCAGCCTGTTCGTGACGCGCACCAGCGTCGAAGGGGTCGAGATCGGGCCCGGTGAGGATCTTCTGGGACTCCGGACGAGTCCCACCGGGCCGATCAAGTTCCGCGACGTGCGCGTCCGTGCCGACGCGGTGATCGGAGGCGTCGGCAAAGGCCTGACCTGTCTCTACGACACGTTGGCTTACGACAGGATTCTGTTCGGGATCATCGTCGGGAGCTCGCTGGAGGCACAGCTCGCGCCGCTGATCCGGCAGCTCGAGACGAGGCACGCGTTCGGCGCACCGCTGAGCGAGCAGCAGTACATGCAGGAAAAGGCTGTGTCGCTCGCCATGGCCCTTGAAGGGTCCCGCGCGCTGGCCTATCGGTCGTTCGGCCTGCTGGACGGTCGGCACGATGGATACAGCCTCAGTGCCTCGGTGACGAAGCTGTTGGCCTCGACAGGTCTCGTCGGCTCGGGGCTCGACCTGGTCCAGGCATTCGGCCACTCGGGCTACGAATCCGGCAGCGCAGTAGAACGCAACCTGCGCGACTCGGTGGCCTTCAAGATCGCTGCCGGGACGGACGAGATGCAGAAGAAGAACATTTTCAACCACGTGCGGCGTGCGTACCGGTCCCGCGAGCTCGATCGAGGCCTGAGGGGGTCAGGGACGTGATGGCGGGAGCATCCACACTGCCGATGGTGGATCGGGCGTATGGAGTCATGATCGTCGACACCGACGGCCGGGAATACGTTGACGGATGCTCCGGCACGATCTGCGTGAACATCGGCCACGGTGTGTCCGACGTGCTCGAAGCGATCTCGGCGCAGTCGCAGCTCGTGACGTTCGCCCATCGCAGCCAATTCCGCAGTCAGCCCGTCGAAGACCTGACCGCCATGATCCTAGCGATCGCCGGCCCAGGGTACAGGGAGGTCGTCTACACCAATTCCGGCTCAGAGACGATGGAGACCGCAGTCCGGCTCGTCATGCACCACCACGCCGGGACCGGGCGAGACATCATCGTCTCGCAGCGGCCTAGCTATCACGGCATGACCGTCGGCGCGCTCGCGGTGTCCGGACATCCGCCTCGCCGCCGCAACCTCGAGGCTCTGCTCGGCGGGGTGGCGAAGCTGGAGCAGGTGTCATCCTCACGCGACGCCGAGATCCTCCCTTCGCTCGAGGATTGGTTGCTCGTCCTCGAACGGGTGGATCCAGCCCGGATTGCCGCCGTCGTCTTCGAGCCGGTAGGAGGGGCAGCTAGCGGAGGGGCGGAGATGGATGTCCGGACGCTTCGCGGGCTCCGCGAATTCTGTGACAGTGTCGGCGCGCTGCTGATCGCGGATGAGGTCATGACCGGATTCGGCCGGACCGGTGAATGGTTCGGCGTCACGAAGTCCGGTATCACGCCCGACCTCGTGGTCACCGGGAAGGGCCTCAGCGGCGGTTACCTTCCGATTGGCGCTTGCATTGTGGGGGAACGCGTGCTGTCCGGTGCCTCGGCGGCGGACGTGTCGATGGGGCACACGATGAGCGGCAACCCGCTGGCCGCTGCGGCGGCGCTCGCCGTACTCAAATACACGAGAGACCAGCGGCTCGTCTCGCGAGCGCGGGAGGTGGGCACCTTCCTTCGGGGAGAGCTGGAACTTGTCGCGGAGTCGGTCCCCTTCCTCCAGCCGCCACGTGGACGAGGTCTACTCCTCGGCATGGGGATCGAGCAGAACCCGGTCGATTTCGCGACCACGCCGTTGAATCGCCGGATCGTCGAGGCCGCTCTGCGGAACGGACTTTTGGTGTACCCCTCAGGCGTCGATGCGCGTACGCAGTCGGTGATGGTGTGCCCACCACTGACGATCCGTGACCGAGAGGTCGAGATGCTGATCGCACGCTTCACCCGCGCGGTCTCTCAATCGTTCGTAGCAGAGCGCGTCTGAGGACGGTGACGATGACTACCCTGTACGTCGGGAACTCGTACAACGAGACACTTGTCGGCGACCTCAGTCAGTTCGACCCCGAAGAGCGCCGGATCGGCGGAAACCTGTCCTGTCGGTTGGTCTGGTTGATGGACCCCGGCGACCTCCTCGTCAGCCCGCAACCTATCAGCGACGAGTTCCTCGGCTACGCCTCCCGGTTGAAGGGTGTGCCCATCACATCGGCAGACGTCGTCATTCCGCCGCCGGGCGGGTTCGGCGAAGACGTGTTGACGGCGGACCGACTTCGGGAGGGCCGGTTTGTAGACGAATTACGAGCGATGATCGCCGGCCGGGGACTCGATCGCATCGTCCCCTACTGCTACGACCAGATCATCGCGTCGCTCGCCCGCGATGTCGGTATCGGGTCGCACGATGCGAGTGCCGCGTTCTGCGAGGCCGGTGGTGTCGACCTGATCAACCGGAAAAGTGTGTTTCGGGCACTCTGCGGGGGAGCCGGCGTCCCCGTCGCGGACGGCCTGGTGACCCGATCGGTGAGCGAGGCCACCGACTTCGTCACCTCGTTCATCGAGGCGGGACAGTCCGTGATCGTCAAACAGGACGCGCACCAAGGCGGTCACGGCAACGAGATCCTCACGCCATCGGCGGACACCGTTCAGTTGGGAGCCGCTGTCCTCACCGTCGTCGCGGACCGCCACGCCGTCGAGGAGCGATTGGGCGAGCAGTGGCCGCGCTTCAGCTCGAACAGTCGCGACCCCGTCGTCATCGAGCACTACCTGGAGAACGCGATCTCGTTGGGGTGTGAAGTGAGCTTGGCCGGCGAGTCCGCAGTCATGCGCCACACCGTGGAGATGCGGATGACGCCCGTCTTCGACGGATTCCTGATACCCCCGAGTTTGATTTCCGAGGAGTGCAACGCCGAGTTCTCACGGTACTCGCTCGAACTCGCCAACGTCGTGCACGCGATGGGCTATCGCGGGTACATCAATATCGACGGGCTTGCGGCCGACGACGGCAAAGTCGTCGTCCTCAACGAGTTCAACGGTCGCCTTGGCGCTTCCACCCATCTCCACTGGATTGGCCGGGCGCTCATCGGCGACGACTACCTGCGACGGCGGTACCTCATCAGCAACAACGATCTGAAGGTGGATTCGTTCTCGAGCGCCGCGGAGGCGCTGGAGCGGGCCGGCTTGGCGTTCGACCCCGAGCGTGGCGAGGGCGTCATCCTCACCTGCGACCACACCGCCCAGTCCGGGGCGGTCGAGTACTGCGCCGTCGGAACCGACGTCGCCACAGCCGCTGACTACGAGCGGCGGCTCCACCTGCTGTCGACGTCGCGCCGACAACATCCGTAGACAGCTGAGCGGACGTCGAGCAACGGTCATGGCTCCCCGGTCCGGCGTGATCAGTGGCCGTGAGGGAGCCTCTACATGTCAGGAGAAGTATCCATGACCAGCAATGAACGCCGAATAACCGTCAGCCCGGACGACTCCGCTTCGCGCTGGGGGAATCCCGGTATCGAGGTGCTTTCGACCCCAGCCATCCTCGGCCACGTGGAGCGCCTGTGTGCTGATCTCCTGGAGCCGCAGCTGGCACCTGGCGAGATGACGGTCGGCGTACAGGTTGTCATGAACCACCGTGCACCCGCCCGGGTCGGCGAGGTCGTCGTCATCGAGGCGACCGCTGCCGGCTCCGGCTCGCCGCCTCGATTCGACTTCGCCGTCAAGAGCGTCGACGGCAGTGTGCTCTGCGACGGTGTTCACCAGCGCGCCGTGGTCGACGCCGACCGGTTCCGAGCCCGCATATCCGCCTGAGATCCCCCGTGACACTCCTCACCCCGGCCGCTCAGGTTCGGCGAAAGCGGTCGCCCACGAGCGGCCGGGGTGAGGGTTCCAGCGGCGGATCACGGTCAGCCCCGCGCCGCCTGCCGGGACAGGCCCCGGCGAACCGGGAAATACTTGAGCAACGACGACGTGCCGTCGACGGCGAGGGCGAGCACCTCGACGAGCCCGTCGCCGGGGCAGGGATGGTAGATCTTGGCCATGTCGATGCGAAGCCGCCAGAGCTCCGTCAGCGCGGTCATCACGTGGTCCCACAGGATCCGCTGCTCGGCCGTGTCGTCCCCGTCCAGCGGAGCGACGGCTCGGTAACCGGCGAGAGCGACGTCGACCAAGTGCAGGGGTATCTGTGCGAAATCGATCGCCGGATCGAACCAACCCGCGTCATCCCAGTCGATCAGCGCGCGAAGCTGGTCGTCGAACTGCAGGATGTTCCCCGGCTTGAGGTCGCCGTGCACGAACCGCCGATACCGGTTCGCACCGCTGACCGAGGGCTTCAGGGCGCTCAACAATTCGTCGAACCACTCGGCCATGTGCGCGGCCACCACGCCGGCTTCGACGAGCCCTGTCAGGATTGCGACGTGGTCGAGAGGGCGGGTCCACTTCTCGAGCCACCCCTTCGGATCGTCCACGTGACCCACGGAGTGGTGGAGTGTCGCAAGTTCACGTCCGACGCCGTGCCAGACGGCCGCGTCGGACGGCAGGACTTGTGCGGACGGGGTCACCGAGTCGCCGCGCACGTACTCGAAAACCGAGAACGGGACGCTGAATATCTCCAGGCTGTCGTCGAACACGACGAGTGATCCGGTCCGTACGCCGGCGGAAGTGGCGGCCGGCACCGCCACTGAAGCAGTGAGTGTTTCTCCGATCGCCCGCGGATGGTCTCGCGGTATTTTCAGGATATACTTATCGTCGAGCCGGTACACCGAATGCACGTTGCCCGACGAATTGAGCCGCTTCGTTTTCCGTGGATCTATGTCGAGCTGGTATCGGTCGATGACCGCCGAGGCCTGGACTAGCGTCACGGTAGGGAATGGCTCCCCGTCATAGGGGGGGCGAATCGGGCGTCGAATTGATGTCATGCCGCAATACTTCCTGCGCTTACCATATCGATCTCCAGCTTCGGTAATGGGTGAGTTTTGCGTGGCTACATTACCTCGCCCGACACAGCTGCAAAACTACTTCGAAGGAGTGTGTAATGGCTCAGCCCGACTTGGAGAGCCCGGAGCCGATGGCGCGGCTGGTGAAGGGGGGCCCGGTCAGTTCCTCGATTGGCCACCTCCAGCAGGTATTCTCCGAGATCACCGATCGTCTCCGAATGTCATCAACCGAACAAGTCGCCGCGCGGCTTCGAGGCTGGGACAATTACCAGCGCGCTTCCCTGGGGCGCGGCGAGACTCCGGCGCTGGTCGCCGGCGACATCAAGTCGTCCTTCTCGCTGTCCGAGACCAAGTTCGAGCCTCGTGGGGAACCGGGACTCGAGCTCCCCGACGTGACCGAGGTGCCGGCGTTCGCCCACCTCGACGGCATCGTGCGCCTCGCGGCGCAGCTGGCGATCCCGGACGTATCCGACGAGCAACGCGTAGTCGTGACGCTGTTCCTCTACCGGGTGATCGCGCGCGCCGGGCAGATCTACGAAGGATTCCTCCACCGCGACATCGCTTCCCCGCAAGAGCCGGTGGGCAGTGTGATTTTCTATCCCACGGTGAGAACGCAGAATATCGAGGGAGCGGAATTCGGCGCTCACTTCTCCGGTCTTCCTGTCGATGAGCTGCGGCGCCGCGACCACGACATCACATTCGCACCCCAGGAGTACGAGGGTGCCGCACTCGTCCTCGGCTACCCGCACAACCTCGCGCACGGCGTTCGTACGGGGAACAACCCCCACGCTGTCCTGACAGACGCGACGAGAGATCGCGCCGACGATGTGCGGGAGCTCCTCGATCCCCACGAGACCACCTTCGTGAAGGACATGGCGGTGCTGACCTTCGCGCAGACGACGGCGATCGAGGCGGACATTCCCTGAGCCCTGTTTTGACGGCGAGGTGGGGATCGGAAGTGTTCGAGCACGCCGGGTACGGTACAGCCCGTACCCGGCGTGTCAGCCGGTGGAGGAGAACACTGGATGAATCATTCTGAGAGTGGTTACGGCGACCTAGATTTCCGGATCGATATGCGACGTCATATCTGGCCTGGGAAACTCATTGCCGTATCCGGAATCGATGCCAGCGGAAAGACGACGTTGATCCGGTGCATCGCGGCAGAGGCAAGGCGCCGCTCGATCGTGGTGCGGCGCTTCAAGTTCCCATCTCGGGAGCTGAAGGACACGGCGCTGTTCCGAGAGTTCGACAGGGATCGCCAGGGCAGTCTGGACCGTGGTTTCATCGACCCGTTCGGGTTGACGCTCGTCCTGATGGGAGACCGCCTGCTCACGCTGCACAATCAGGTGAGGAGTCATCTCCAGGCGGGACACACGGTGATAATCGATCGATATTTGTTCACGACGCTGGTGGAGTTCTTGCTGACGCCGCACTCGGCTGCCGAGCGTCGTGCCGTCTGGAGCTGCGCCGGGCATTTTCCCCGGCCAGATTGCTATCTTTTCGCCGATGTTCCTGTGGAGGTTGCCGCCGATCGGCTGCGGGACCGTGGGGGAGCTGAGGCGGAGTCAATCGATTTGGAAGGCATGTCCATGAGAGCGAAACTCTTTCGTGAATTTGCCAAGTTGAACGACGGCATATCGGTTCGAACGGATATCGGCCTTGCGCATTCTATGAGGGCTGTCAGGGAGCGTCTCATCGCCATTGACGCGCTGCCTTCTCAGGCCTGCGGTACCCGGATAGTTGCGAGCGCCAGGGAGCAGCGATGAGTCACACCGACCGAAGCCAGGACTGGACTCCCGTCGTACTGGACGGACCGCGCCATGAATTTCCCGGCCGCCTCTTGGCCATCGAAGGATCGGACGGATCCGGGAAGTCCTATTTCGTTTCGTGGCTCGTGTCGGCCATGAGTGACGATATCCCGTGCACGCACGTGTTGATGCCGGGAGAGCACATGCGCGCTTATGACCTCTGGCGGGCATGGAGCGACGAGTCTCTTGGGTTCGATCGGAGCCTCATCGACGATGCCGGCCTGAAACTGATGGCGGTCGGCGATCGTTTGGTCCGGCAGCGGGCGATCATTGAACCCGCTCTTCGGCGGGGTCATCTCGTGATCTGCGAGCGATACGCCCTCACCCCGCTAGTATTCAATTCCGAAGCGATGTTCTCGAAGCCGCTGCAGCGACTTTACCGGCCGGACCTCGGGCTGTTGTTTGACGCACCGAGCGATCTCCTTTTCGACCGCGTGCTGCAACGTACTGACTCACCCGTGCACCCGCAGACGCGGCACGACAAGGAGATCGAGGTCAAGCGGTTTCGAGAATTGGCTGAAAAGAACCTTTATTCAGTTGTGGGCACGAGCGCACCCAACGACTTCGAAGATGTCAGACCTCTCCTGTGGGAGATGTTGCGACCGAGGGCAGGCGGGCTGTCACGAGTCTTGGCGACCCCTGTGGACTCCGCGGAGCCGCCACCGCAGGCCGATGCCGATCGTATTCCGCCGGTGCGAACAGGTCTTGGGAGTGTGAAGAACCGATGAGTGATGGCGTCACTTCGGCGAAGGTTCGCAGTCGCGGACGACGATCCGCCCGCATCCTGGGAATCGGCGCCTATCGGCCGAACCGTGTCGTGGGCAACGAGGAGATCAGCAAGTACATCGACTCCGACGATAGGTGGATCCAGACCAGGTCGGGCATCGTCTCGCGCCGGTTCGCGGCCGGCGAGAGCATTCCCGAGATGGCAGCCTGGTCTGCGAGCAAGGCGCTCACTGCCGCCGGCCTCACTCCGAAAGACGTGTCGTGCGTCATCCTCGCGACGATGTCCTATCTGCACCAGGCGCCGCCCGCGGCCGCGGCATGTGTCGCGGAACTCGAGGCGACCGGCGCCGCGGCTTTCGACATCGGAGGAGCCTGTGCGGGTTTCTCCCAGGCCCTCGCGGTGGCAAGCAGTCTCGTTTCTTCGGGGGACGCGCAGTATGTGGTGGTCGCCGGCGCCGAGCGTATGAGCGACATCGTCGACATCACAGACCGGTCTACAGCATTCCTGTTCGGCGACGGCGCCGGCGCAGTCATAATCGGACCTTCGGAGCAGCCGGGCATCGGTCCTGTCGTCTGGGGCAGCGACACCACGCATCTGCACGCGATCAAGCAAAGTGCGTCCTTCTCGGCCTTGAAGACACCGAGTGCTGTCCGGTGGCCCTACCTGGAGATGGCAGGGGTGGAGGTGTTCCGGTGGGCGATCAGTGCACTCGCGGATGTCATCCGTGAGGCGTTGGACGCCGCAGGCCTCGAGCCCATCGACATCAAAGCGCTCGTACTGCATCAGGCGAACGTACGGATCATAGAGAGCATTGCGAATCAGCTCAAACTGCCGGCGTCCGTTGTCGTGGCGCACAGTCTCCGGGAGGACGGCAATACGTCGGCGGCGTCTATTCCGATGGCACTGGAGGCATTGTGTGCCACCGGAAAGGTCCAGTCCGGCGACTTGGCGTTGCTGGCCGGGTTCGGCTCCGGGCTCGGCTACTCAGCTCAGATCGTCACCGTTCCCTGAACTCGCTCCCGCACAGACCATGCGATCCGAGGGGACGCGGGCGGGAAGGCGGACGCGGACCTTCTCCGGACGCCGACGTAGGGCCGGAAGCCTTCCGCCGCGTCCCGACTGTCGGCGGCGCTGGACTCTGACAGTTGGACGCCGGTGCTGGCCAACAGCCTGGGCCGCGTAGCCACCACCGCCCGCCCGGCGTTCGGATCCCGAGCGGTGCAGGTTCTTGAACGGCCGGACATGGATGGACGGGGATCCCGGCTGATCATCGCGATCAGGACTGGTGTCTGGCCGCTGACGGAAATCAGGATGCGTGTCCCAGTGCGTGCTGAAACAGACTTCGGGTGAGCTTCTGCGAAACGATGACGCGGTTTGCGGCAGATTGGGCAGATGGCGATCTGCTCCGCCGCATGGCGGCGCGCAGATGCCAGGCTCTGCGCAGCTGAATGTTGCCGCCATGAAGCTTGTACCTGCCGCTCCACCACAGATCAGCACCGTTCGGGCCGGGCGTGGACACCGATCGGTACGCACCATGGTCTCGTCCAGGTATAGGTGCAAGACCTCGGTGGTCTTGGCCTGCTCCAGTGCGGTGTGCAGGTCGGGAGCCCGGGCGGCCAGTGCATCGATCCCTTCATGCAGGTAGGCGTAAGCGGTGCTCTTGCCGATGTCGTTGTCGACGGCCAGGTCACGGACCCGCGTGGTTTCGATGGACCAGCCAGCACCAGCACGGTCTGCTTGGACGGGCCAACGTCGGCGTTCCAGTCCTGGTGTCGATCGCGAACCGGTGAGCTGCCAGTTCGGCGGGGAGGAACTCGGCGGTGGATCGGCTGACCGCAGAGTCGCGCTTTTCGATTATCGGGTATCGGCGTCGGCGGTCGCCCGAAAGTAACACCAGTCGCGGAGGCCTACACGGAAGAGCTCATCATTCAGCCCACAGTCGCGTTACCGCATCCGCCTTAATCCGGGAGACCTAACCAGTTACGATACTTCGAGTCTAGACTGCCCGATGACACATGGCATTGTGTCACACGACGGGAAATCCACGACGAAGCCGGGCGACCGCCACAGGTCGCTCGGCGACATGGAAGGACGAATGCTGATGAGGTCGGCGGAAATCCGCAAACGCTGGCTCGGCTTTTTCGAGGAACACGGGCACACGGTCGTGCCTTCGGCATCGTTGATCGCGGACGACCCGACCCTGCTGCTGGTACCTGCGGGCATGGTACCTTTCAAACCATACTTCCTCGGCCAGGAAACGCCACCCTTCCAGCGGGCCACTAGCATCCAGAAATGCGTGCGCACCCCGGATATCGACGAGGTCGGCAAGACCACTCGCCATGCCACGTTCTTCCAGATGTGTGGCAATTTCTCGTTCGGCGACTACTTCAAGAAGGAAGCGATCACCCTCGCCTGGGAACTGCTGACCTCCCCGCAGGACGCGGGCGGCTACGGCATGGATCCCGAGCGGTTATGGATCACCGTCTTCCACGAAGACTCTGAAGCCGAGGCGATCTGGCGCGATGTCGTCGGCGTCCCGCCGGAGCGGATCCAACGCCTGGGCATGGGGCCGAACTTCTGGTCCATGGATGTGCCCGGGCCCTGCGGACCCTCATCAGAGATCTGTTACGACCGCGGCCCGGAGTTCGGCGCTGAAGGTGGCCCAGCCGTCAACGACGAGCGCTACATCGAACTGTGGAACCTCGTGTTCATGCAGTACGAACGAGGTGAAGGTATCGGAAAGGAGGACTTCGAGATCCTCGGGGAGCTGCCGGCGAAGAACATCGACACCGGTCTTGGCCTCGAGCGGCTAGCGATGATCCTCCAGGGCGTGAACAGCATCTTCGAGATCGACACCTCGCGTGCCGTCATCGGCAAGGCGACCGAGCTGACCGGAGTGCCGTACGGCGCGGATCCGAAATCAGATGTCTCGCTCCGCATTGTGTCGGACCATATGCGGGCGTCGGTAATACTGGTCGGAGACGGGGTCACGCCCGGCAACGAGGGCCGCGGCTACGTGCTGCGCCGGATTCTACGTCGCGCCATCCGCAATATGCGGCTGCTCGGCTCCACCGGGCCGGTGGCCGGAGCCCTGCTCGACGCCGTTCTCGGCATCATGGGTGAGCAGTACCCCGAGCTCCTGGCAGACCGTGCGCGCATCGAAATCGTTGTGCGGGCCGAAGAAGCCGCATTCCTCAAGACACTGAAAACCGGGACCGCCATCCTCGACGAGGCGGTCACCGAGACCAAACGCCGCGGTTCCTCAGTCCTGGGCGGCGACCAGGCCTTCATGCTGCACGACACCTACGGCTTCCCCGTCGACCTGACTTTGGAAATGGCGGCCGAGCAGGGCCTGCAAGTCGACGAGGGCGTTTTCCGACAGCTCATGAAACAGCAACGTGACCGGGCCAAGGCCGATGCCCGGGCCAAGAAGGCTGGCCACGCCGACCTTTCCGCCTATCGGGAGGTCGCAGACCGCGCCGGGACCGTCGAGTTCACCGGATACGAGTTGCTGGAGGATGAGGCCTCGGTCGTCGGTCTGCTGGTCGACGGCGTCCCCTCGCCCGCGGCGTCCGAGGGCGACGACGTCGAGATCGTCCTGAGCCGGACGCCTCTCTACGCCGAGGGCGGCGGCCAGTTGGCCGACTACGGCCGAATCCAGACACACTCGGGCGCGATCGTGGCCGTGCACGACGTGCAGCAACCGGTACCCGGCGTCCTGGTGCATTCAGGTACTGTGCTGGTCGGCGAAATCACACTCGGCTCGACGGTGCTCGCGACGGTCGATGTCGAACGCCGTCGTGCCATCTCCCGTGCGCATTCGGCGACCCACCTGACGCACCAGGCGCTACGCGTCGCGCTCGGTCCGTCGGCCGCGCAGGCCGGCTCGGAGAACTCCCCCGGGCGGTTCCGCTTCGACTTCGCCTCACCGTCCGCGGTGCCCCACTCCGTGCTAGCGGACGTCGAGCAGGAGATCAACGAAGTGCTGGCCCGCGAGCTGGAAGTGACCGCCGCGGTGATGACCATGAATGAGGCCCGCAAACAGGGTGCCGTCGCGATGTTCGGCGAGAAGTACGGGGACCGGGTGCGCGTCGTAACCATCGGCAACTATTCCAAGGAACTGTGTGGCGGAACGCATGTCCGCAACACCGCGCAACTCGGCTTGGTGAAGCTGATGAGCGAGTCGTCCATCGGTGCGGGCGTACGGCGGGTCGAGGCACTGGTCAGCGTAGACGCTTACCGTTTCATGGCACGCGAGCACACGTTGGTGAGGCAGCTGACCGAGTTGGTCAAGGGCAGACCGGAGGAACTGCCAGAGAAGGTCGCTGGCATGATCACGCGGATCCGGGACGCAGACAAGGAGATCGACCGCTTCCGGCTGGACAATCTCATGCAGGCGAGTGCGTCGCTGGTGCAATCGGCCGAGAACGTCGGCGGCGTCGCGCTGGTCGCCGCGAAGGCGCGAGACGGGATCGTGATGGACGACCTGCGGCGGATGGCACGGGATGTGTGTGCTCAGTTCACGTCCACGGAAGCCGCGGTCGCCCTATTCTCCGTCAAGGACGGTCGACCGTTGTGTGCGGCCGCGGTGAATGAAGAGGGACAGGCGGGCGGATTGAAAGCCGGCGAGCTGATCCGTACGGCGATGACGGTTCTCGGGGGTCGCGGAGGGGGCAAGGACAACGTGGCGCAGGGAGCAGGCACCGACACGAGCGCTGTGGACCAAGCAATCGCTGCGGTGCGCCAGGCTATCCTCACGCAGGGTTTGTCTCAGGGTCTCTAGTGTGATGGTGTGCCCCGGGTTGGGTGGAGGTGGGTTACTGGATTCTTGTGCCACTTGATGAGAGGAAAGTGGCATGGGACGACGGGGCTACCCGCCGGAGTTCCGGCGCAAGGTACTGGACCTGCTCGAAGCAGGCCGCGCTGCCACCGAGCTGGCGCATAACCTGGACATCAGCACGCAGACGATCTACACCTGGCGACGCCAAGACCGTATCGATCGCGGCTTGGAGCCGGGCCTGACCAGCGGCGAGAAGGCCGAGCTGGCGGCCGCCAAACGGCGCATCGCCGGGCTGGAGACCGAATTGCAGGCCACCCGCCGGGCCATCGAGCTCATTCGCGAGGCGGCGCCCCCAAAAGACGGTTCGCAGCCATCGTGGTGATGGCCGGCGAAGGCATCCCGGTCGAGGTCGCCTGCCACGTGTTGAACGTGTCGGTGTCCGGCTACTACGCCTGGCGGGTTCGGCCGCCCTCGCCACGGGCCATCCGGCACGCCTGTCTGACCGACCTGATCCGGCAGATCCACCAGGACTCGCGCGGCACCTATGGCGCCCGCCGGGTGTGTGCCGAACCGGCCCTCGGCCACCAGGCCACGGTCAGCCACGGCGCGGTGGAACTGCTGATGCGCCGGGCCGGGCTGGAAGGCCTCAGCCGGCCTGAGTGGCGGCTTGCCAAGCCCGACCAGATCGCCACCGACCTGGTCGACCGCGCCTTCACCCGAACCGGGCCCGACCAATTGTGGATCACCGACATCACCGAACACCCGACGCACGAGGGCAAGGTGTACTGCTGCGTTCGCGCTCAACACCAGGCCCGAAAGACGCTCGGATGGAAGACACCGGCAGAAGCGTTCAGCGAGCATCTAGACTTGCTGCTGAGCAGCAGTGTTGCGACGACTGATTGACTCCGAGCAAATTCGGGTCCTGGGCCTTCACTCAGCGGGCCAGGGGCTCCGGACTGCTGCCGTCGATGGGCAGCGTGGGGTCCTCCCTCTTAACCGGCTAACACCTATGTTTCCCCAGATCAGCGACACGCCGTGATCTGTTACCTGCTGGCCGGATGGGGTCATCGCGGGTACATCTGTCCTCATGATCGAACAGGGACTCCGGCTGGAGGAGCGTGAAGGGAGCTGGATGCTGGCCGGACCCTCCGCCGGGCAGTTCGTCCTGGTCGATGAGTATCTGGCGTATCTGGCAGACCGGAACTACTCGCCCAAGACCGTCCGCGCCTACGGCTATGACCTGCTGGCATTCTGCCGCTGGCTGGCGACCGAGGACGTGTCGCTGGGCGAGGTGACGACCGAGACGCTGCTGAAGTTCCTGCACGCCTGTCGCGAGGCCAAGGTCCCCGGGCGTCGCGGCGGCCCGAACGTCGTCACCTTGTCAGGCCGCCGGATGGATCAGTACGCCGCCACGACGATCAACCGGCGACTGGCGGCCATCTCGGGGCTGTTCACGTTCGTCACGATGCGCGACCCGGAGTCCATCAACCCGGTCCCGAAAGGACGCGAGGCGCGCTGGCGGGTGGCCGGCGAGCGGTCCGGGATGCTCGCGCACACGATCCGCCGCCCGAAGAATCGCTCCTCGCTACGACTGCGCGAGCCACGGCGCCTGCCCAAGGCACTGTCCCAGGCCCAGGCGGCCGAGTTGCTGGCCAGCTTCCACACCTGGCGCGACCGAGCGATCGCGGGCCTGATGCTGTATTGCGGGCTGCGCTCGGCCGAGGTGCTCGGCTTGAACGTCGCCGACGCCGACATCGGTGGCCGCTGGGCGAGCGTGATCGGCAAGGGTGATCGGCAGCGGCGCGTCCCGTTGGACGCCGACGTCGCCTCGGTCATCCAGGTGTATCTGCTGGCTGAGCGTCCCGAGTCGACCGAGCAGCGGCTGTTCCTGGTGGCCAAGGGCCCCAACCGAGGACGACCGCTCACAGCGGCCGGGCTGCGCACGATCTTCCGCTATCACCGAGCCGTCAGCGGGATCACCGCAGGTCATCCCCACGCGCTGCGACACACCTTCGGCACCGCACTGGCCGAAGCCGGAGTCGACCTGGCGGTGATGCAGGCGTTGCTCGGTCACGCGCACGTCGACACCACCGCCCGCTATATCCATCTGGCACCCGCCCACGTGAAAGCCGAGTTCGATGCCGCACGCAGCCGCATCCGCGCCCAGCAATAGCCTGCACGCCGATTACCTGGACTATCTGCAGCGGACCGGGCGAGGCAACCGTCCCTATCAGCAGGCCGCGCGAGTGTTCTTCGAGCGTTGGCCCGACCCCGGGTGCTGGGCCGCGGAACCGTTGGAGATCCGCTTGTCGGCTGATGCGCACACGCGGCCGATCATCACCTTTCTCATGCTGCACCGCGGACTACGACCCGGCTACGACTACCTGCTGGAACGCAAACTGTCCACGTTCTGGCGAGAGATCGAGGACTCGCCCATCGCTGCGGGAGTGCAGCGCTTCATGACCGCCGCCGAGGACCTCGGCTTCTCCTTGCGCGTGCGTCTGGCCACCGGCTCTCAGGTGCCGGCCCGGCTGCTCATCCAGGCCGGACGCCCTCTGGAGCAGCTCACCTTGGACGATCTGGAAGAGTTCGCCGCCGCCTGCGCCGCGCGCAGCGCCCGCACCGGCAAGGACCACCGTCACTATCTGTCCGCGCTCAGCCAATGCCCAGCGGGTCCTGTTCCACCTGGGCATTATCGACACGCTGCCGACGATGGGCGGGCCGGTCCCCTTCGAGCAGCGGCTGGCCGAGGTGGCAGAACCGATCCGCACCACGATGATCGCCTACCTGGAACGCAAGCGCGCCACCTGCCAGCCCAAGACCGTCTCCGCGATCGCCACCCGGCTCAAACACTTCGGCCTCTTCCTCACCCACATCGATCCCGGACTCACCCCGATCGCCCAGCTGGACCGCCAGCGTCACATTGAGCCCTACCTCACCGCCCTGGTCGAGGCCGTCAACCCCAAGAACGGCGAAGTCATCACCGTCGCCGACCGCTCCCGCCGGGTGATCGCGCTGACCGGCTTCCTCACCGATATCACCGAGTGGGGCTGGGCTGAGGCGCCCGCCCGCAAGCTGGTGTTCCGTGATGACAACCCCAAGCTCCCGCAGGTGCTGCCCCGCTACCTGCCCATCGATGCCGATCGCCGCCTGACCGAAGAGCTCCGCGACCGTCCCGGCAACCAGCTGGCCGCCTGCGCCCTAAGATTGCAACGCGCCTGCGGGCTACGCATCGGAGAACTCCTGGACCTGGAACTCGACTGCGTCCACGAGGTTCCCGGCCATGGCAGCTGGCTGAAGATCCCGCTCGGGAAGCTGGAGACCGAACGCATGGTCCCCCTCGACGAAGAGATCCTCGACCTGATCGACCACACCATCGAGCTCCGAACGCACGGCAGACCCATGCCGCATCCCCGCTACCGACGTCCCGCGCAGTTCCTGTTCACCCACCACGGCCGCCGCCTCGGCCAAGGAGCCGTCCGCGCCGAACTCGATCGCGCCGCTCACCAAGCCGGACTCGGTCACATCACCTCCCACCAGCTCCGCCACACCTACGCCACGGCCCTGGTGAACGCCGGGGTCTCGTTGCAAGCGCTGATGGCGTTGCTCGGACACGCCTCCGCCGAGATGAGCCTGCGCTATGGACGACTGTTCGACACCACCATCCGCGCCGAATACGAACGAGCCCTCGACCTGGCCAAACAACAAGCCCACACCCCGGCCCCCGGCCGTGTCCACCTGCCCCTGGCCGACATCACCGGCGGCAAGGACTGGAAAGACACCCCGCTGATCAAATCCAGAATGGCCGGCGGCTTCTGCCTACGCGCACCCGCCCAAGGCGCCTGCACCTACGCCAACATCTGCGAACACTGCCCCAGCTTCCACACCGAACCCAGCTCGCTGCCCATCCTCGCCGCCCAGCGTGTCGACGCAGACGCGCTCGCCCAAGACGCCGAAAATCGAGGCTGGATCGCCGAAGCCGAACGACACCGCCGGCTCATCACCCGACTCGACCACCTGATCAGCGAGGCCCACGCCGGATGACCAGCAGCGACACCCTCCACCGCGTCGAGAAGGCATGCGCCCAGCTCCACCGCGACGGCCAACCCGTCACCTTCATCGCCGTCGCCCACCTCACCGGGCTAGGCCGCACCACCCTCTACCGCAGCGCCACCCTCCGCGCCGTCATCGAGGAGAACCGCCGCCGCGCCGCCACCAACGGCACCCTCACCGGCCTCCTGGACGAAATCCGCACACTCCAAACCGCTCTGGAAGCCGTCGCTGCACGCGTCCGGCACCACGAAGAGCAACTCCGCCGACTTACTACTCGGGTCGGCTGAAAGCGTTAACCGGCCAACGCCCAGAACCGGCTTCATTAGCCGGATAATGCTTCGACAACGCCATGATGGAGTCGTTCTGGTCCCGGATGCAGGTCGCACTACTCGACCGTCAGCGCTGGAACAGCCGCATCGAGCTCGCCAACGCGATCTTCGAGTACCTGGAGATCTGGCACAACCGGCAACGACGGCACAGCAGCCTGGGCATGCTCACCCCGATACAGTTCGAGAACACGTCCACCGTGGCATGACAATCCAGCACCGCGACTCCACCCCACCCGGGGCACACCACCTCCACCGAACCCGGGGGCCGGTCAAATCAAATGCCCCCTTAGTTCGATGTTGCGAGCAACGACAGTTCCCCGAGGCCAGCCCGCCGAGCCAGGCGGTTAGCCAGCTTGCGCGATTCGCTAACCAAGGCGGGCACATCGACGCCCATTAGCTCGCCGTCGGCGACCCTTCGCCGTCCCGCCACCCAGACGTCTTTCACTTCGCGAGGTCCCGCGCAGTAGACGATCGCCTGGAACGGATCGTGGACATTGGCGAGGGCTGGCGAGCCGCCGTCGAAGACAACCAGGTCGGCGGCCTTTCCGGGTTCCAATGAACCGACCGCGGTTTCGAGGTGCAGCGCGGCGGCACCCTCGATGGTCGCCATGCGGAAGGCCTCACGCGCGGTCAGAGCAGCAGGGTCGAGCTGATCCAGCCGTTGGAGGAGAACGCCGGTCTTGATCGCTTCCAGCATGTCCTGGCGGTCGTTGCTGGCTGGGCCGTCAACGCCGAGCCCGACATTGATCCCGCTACCGCGCAGCCGTGAGACCGGGCATACCCCCGACGCAAGGATCATGTTCGATACCGGGTTATACGCTACGCCGACGCCGTGCGATGCCAAGAGGCGGATGTCAGTATCCTCGAGCCAGACGCAGTGTGCTGCGAGTGTCGGCAAAGCGAACAGTCCGTTCTGTGCGCAGTACGCGATCGGGCTCATATGTCGGGACTCTCGGATGAACTCGATCTCCTCTCGTGTCTCATGAAGGTGGATGTGGATTCCGTCTGCATTCAACGATGCGAAGTCAACCGACCGTGCGAACATCGAAGGGGCTTGCGCAGCCACCGTCGCCATTCCGACGCGGAACCGGCACAGCGTACTGGCGGCCGCGGCCTCACATAGCGCGGCATGTTCGGCGAACACATCCTCCACCGGAGTCCCTGGCCGCCGATCACTCGCGCCATAGGAGACGATTCCCTTCAGGCCCAGTTCCTCGAGGCCCTGGACAACTCCAGGCGTGACGGACGTCGTCCTCGGGTCACAGACGAACATGTCGTTCGTCAGCGTGATCCCGGTCCTCAGCATCTGAACACCGCCGAGCAGCGTACCGATGAAGGCGCTTTCCCGGTTGAGGTGGGGGGCGACGGCGTCGATCAGGACTCGAAGCCAGTCACCGAGAGCGAAGTTCTCCGCGATTCCTGTCACGAGGGCTTCGGAGAAGTGCCCATGAGTATTGATGAATCCGGGGGTGACGATATCGTTGGACCCGCCGAGAACGGGACAAGAAGGAAACCTGCTGGACAGATCGTCGAACGACCCGATGTCTGCGATCGTGTCGCTCACCACGCGCACGGCGCCATCTGAAATCATCTCGGGTTCTGACGCTGTCAGGACGTACTTGCCGCGAATCAGGAATCCAGCATCCGACTGACGGAGATGGGCGGTCCCCTCCGAAGACATCGTCGGATGCAGGCGGTCGGACCGTTCAGTCATCGAATTCCCTCCATTCCCCATGCCATGTCGGAGTCAGTCTGATTTTCTATCGGCGATGCGGGACATCGGAGATCTACGCCTCCCTCGATGTCGCGCCATCTGGCGCTTCGCCCTCACTGGCCTTGAGCCCTCGCGGGGCAGGCCTCGAAGCCGCCGAAGCTTCAGAGCCCGGACGCGCCCCGGGCCTTGCTTTCGGGCATGAGTCGAGCGGACCCTTCCAGTTCCTGAGCGAACTCGTCCCACAACTGCGCGTACCGTCGAGCGAGTTGCACCAGGATGGGCACACTGTGCGAAGGCACCGCCGAGGCGAGAGAGGCCGATTCCAACAGGCTTGATGCGTTCGCCTGCAACACTCGGAGAAGCTGGCGTCCGGCCTGCTTGTGGCGCATGGAAGGATCGCAGGCGAGCTTGGTGACGATGCTGACCGGATCCACCGCCGTCGACAGCGAGGCCCGCAGCGGGCGCGACTCCGAGCGGCGCCTGGCCGACGACACCCTGGAGTCTGGTCGGCTTTCGTCGCACGCGTACGGTTCCGGTATCGGGTCTTCGCCTCGTGCCAAGCGGCGGCGGACATCGGCCACCGTGTTCGGCGATATCCCAGAAATCTTGGCCACCTCCCGCAGCGATGACCGCGGTTGGTCCTCCAGCATCTTGGCGGCCTTCAGCCGACCTTCCACCGTGCTCAACGGCCGGGTTCTGCCGTCTCGTCCCACTCGAGCGGACGGCAGCGATGACACATCCTGGGCCATGTGCCGCATCTCTGCGACGATCTTGGCCGCCATACCGACGACCTCGGCGATCGCCCGATCGGACATCTCAGGGTGCGACGTTATGATGCGTGCCGCGGCCGCACGCCGGTCGGCGCGCGACAGAGGGAGGCCATGCTTCACATTCGCCTCGACGGCGCAGAGGAATGCGTCCTCAGCAGTTCCGTCTAAGAACTCGACATTGATGGATTCTTTCCCGTTGAGCACCGCTGCCATGAATCGATGGGCACCGTCGACCACTTCCATCGTTCGCCGGTCCACGAGGATCGGCGGGAGTTCGACATCGATCTCCGCGAGGCGCGCGACATGCTCCTCGTCCCTTCCTCCCAGGCGTGGAGATTGCCCCAGCGAGAGGCTGGCCAGGGGGACAACCCAGGGCCCCCGGCCTGCGGAAAGGTCGTCGATCGCGACACCGCCGGAAGGGGGCATCGATTCTTCGTAGAGAGCCGATTTCGACATCGCTTTTACCTGATTCAAGGCTGCAACCCCTCATCAATTGATCTCGCAAGGCAGTTGCACAGCTCTCCGCCTCACGACGTACACATGCACCGGTCCGTGCATGAACCGGTGGATTCTTAGTTCACTGAACTGACCTCTCATGCCCGGGCAGTCGCATTCTTACGCGCAGTGGAAGCGTAATTCTCGGTCGTGGTCGGTTCACCGGAGGACGGCCACCGCGGGGCAGCCAAGTCGTTTATTGGCATCGTCGAATCTTTCGGACAATACTCGTTCTTACAGATGATTATCGTCTGTAATCCTCTACGATGTGAAAGGGAGGAAGAGGAGGAACCTAGGCAACTCCTGAAACGCGTGATATGAGCGCGAGGCGTCCGGCCGCACTGTACCGCTGCCACGGGCACCGTGCCGCTGGGCGGCATCATTGACCGGCTCACCCTCGCACATTAAGAGATGTCGATATCGATCCGCTTTAGAGTCGCTTTAGCTTCGATTCTTCGGGATTAAGGTGCGGTCGGTTGAACGGCCCGGCTGAAGGTCGAATGTGCGCCGCGGTCAGCACGCTGGCCCGGCTGTCACGCCGGGTGGGCGGGGTTCTGCGCCGGATGTAATCGACGAATGTTCGGCAAGACGCGGCGGCAGACCGCCTACTACGCCTGCCTGCCCGCCCACGGTTACCGGCCTGATGGGCACCCGCCGACCATCTACGTTCGCGAAGACCACTGGGAGGGATTCAGGTGTGAACCCCACCGCATGAACGCAGCCGCAGAGCGGGCCCCCGTCCACCTCCCCGGGAACCCGTGGTCGGGGCGGCCCACGCGCGGGCCACCCCGGCCCGGCGCACCGATCCGTGAAGGAGACCACACGGTGACCTCCACCGACACCGCCCGCTGGCGGCACATCGAGATCGTCCTGGACCGCTCCGCATCCATGCGTTCCATCTACACCGGCAGTCAGAACCTGCTCTACCGGTACATCAACCAAGGCCGCGTCGAATGCGACCGGCCCGCGATCTCGCCCAAGCGTCTGGCCGGCCTGCTCCTCAGCGCACCGGGCAAGGTCACCGGCCACCACGCCGAACGACTGGATGCCGCCATCGCCGCCTGCCACGAGATGACCATGCTCGCCGGACTCGTCCGGGACTTCGCCGCCCTCCTCGACCCCCAGCAGGGCAACGACCAGCTCCTGACCGCCTGGATCGAACAAGCACGCCAGGTCGACCTGCCCCACCTGCACGCCTTCACCCGCGGACTGGAATACGACCGGGCCGCCGTCAACGCCGCTCTCACGTCCCGTTTCACAACGGCGGCACGGAAGGCGTCAACACCAAAGCAAAAATGATCAAGAGGCAGATGTACGGGCGAGCCGGCTTCGCGCTCCTCCGCCACCGCATCCTGCTCGCCTAACCACGGTCGGTCACCACCGAAAGTGGGCCAGAGCCAGTGACCGTACAGACCCCGCCTGGGGCATCGACGTCGAAGTCGTCCCACGCCGCTCCCACCAGCCCGGCTTCCACGTCGTCAAACGTGACCGTACAGACCCTGATCACCAGGTGGCTGTGGCGGTTGGTCCGCCCCATTCGTCGACGAGTCGCTTGGTGGTTTCGCTAAAGGCCTGGACTCTGGTGGTTTCGGCGTTCGTGCGCCAAACCAGTCCGAATTCGAAGGGTGGCGCATCGGTCATCGGAATGTATGCGACATCGGTCCGGGGATGGTAGCGGGTGTTGTGCGCTGCCACGGTGCAGATGCCCTGGCCAGCGGCGATGAGCGTCATCAGTTCCTGGAAGGTGCGGACCGCTGGTCCCCGATCGATCGGTTGACCGCTGGGGGTTGTCCAGGGCTGGTAGCTCTCCAGCCACTGTGAGGGTGGTGACCCGGCGGGGCGGAAGATGCGGTCGGTGGCGAGATCTTCGAGCGAGACTGTGTCGTTGCGGGCCAGAGGGTGTTGGGCCGAGACTGCCAGAACGCACGGCTCGACGATGACGACCGGTCCGGTCGTGATGCCTGGCTCGGTCACCGGAAACTGGGTCAGGAGCAGATCGAACTCGTTGTCCCGCAGCGGCCCGCAGGGGTCGGCGACCTCCGTCGTATGAAGCTGGATCTCCAGGTTTGGCTGGGTGGATCGAAGCGTGTCGACGATGTCGAGAAGGACCCGGCCGGCGAGCGGGCCGAGGAACCCGACATCGAGCACACCGCTGATGCCGCGGCCGGCTGTCTGCGCCCGAGCGATGCTGTCGAGGACCGACTGGTGGGCCGGAGCCAGATCGGCGAGGAGTTGCTGACCGATCGGGGTTAGGCTCACCCGGCGGGTGGTCCGGTCGAACAACAACGCGCCGACTCGCCGCTCTAGCTTCTGGACCATACGGCTGACCCGGGCCTGGGACAGTCCGAGCCGCTCTGCGGCCCGGCCGAAATGCAATTCGTCCGCGACCGCCAGAAATACCTCGATTTCCTGCCAGTCCATCACACCTCGATCCATTACGACGGCCTATCGATTGTGTCAGTTCTCGCTGCCGCATATCGACGCCGACGGCTGGATAGTGAGGTCACGGCCGGTGGCCGAATCGAAGAGGCGCGGCAACTTGGCCGCGCCGGCGGAGCGAACGAGTCTCGCGACGAGCAAGGTGCTGGATGTGTCATGTCTCTGGGGGGGTTGCAAGCGGACGAATGATCGGAAGGAGGAGCCTATGGGGGACGGCGGGGGACAGCTGCACGAGTGGTACGCAGGAAACTGGTCTGACGGCGGTCGACCTCGGCGTCGGGCGGGAAGCCGCGACGGTTGGGGCGATTCTGATCGGAGGCGTACCTTGACCTCGGCTTGCACCCATGGGGCGGCACGCCGTGGCCCGGCGTCGCGAGCTTCGTTGCAACCCACCGAACCAAGGAAGATCTCCTCGGCGACAACAGCGGGACGTTCGCCTCCGATGGGCTCTCAGCCGCAGCCCGGCGTGTCAAGGATGGCGCAGAGGACAAGGACGTCACGTCCCCTTGCCGACCCACTGATCGACTGCCCGGTCTGTCGGCCCTGACCGAGGTGCTGGATGCGTTGCTCGACCCGCGTAGCCGCCGGGGACGCCGCTACTGGCTCGACCCGCTGTTGGCGTTATCGCTGCTCGCCGTACTCGGGCGGCGCGACATCTCTGGCGAAGATCACCCGGTTCTTGCCGGATATGAACAGAGCTTCGGGCCTGGGCTGGTTTGCCCGGCACGCTCCGGCTGGCCGCCGGCACTCTCCGGCGGCTGCTCGCCCGCCTGGACGGCGACGCTTTCGACACCGCCACCTGCGGCTATCTGGCCGTGCTCGCCGACTGTGCGCCGCCCGCCACCACGAGCAGTCCGCCCTCAGGCCGGCTCCCGCTCGCCGGGCCTGGCCGTGGACGGCAAGCTCCTGCGCGGCAGCCGCACCCCGGACGCCACCTTCCATCTCTCTGAAGCATGTCCATCAATCGAGGGCTCCCCGACCCAGGCCGGTCACGATTCATGCAGCCTCGACATTGATCGTTGCATGGATCGGTATTGATGGCCGATCTCGTCTCCGATCACACTGCGTAGGCAGGGATTTCGGCGTGGCTGGGGAAGCCGATCGCGCCGGAGGCTGAGGAGGGACGGGATGATGCTATCGGTACTCCGCGTAGGGAAAGCGGGCGTAAGTTGATCAGACAAACCTCGGGCTCGCACAGGGTGATGCCGGGCGCCCCGAGTCCCGTACGGGTCTGGCGGTCCCCGTGACACATGTGATCAGGAACCCGATCACCACGTCGGATGGGCTGCGGCTGTCGCAGCCTGCCGGTCGGTGGGTGGTCGTGGCCACAGCGCTGGGGGCGGGACTGGTGCTGTTGGAGACCACCGTGCTGAATGTCGCGCTGCCTGAGATAGCGCGCGGCCTGGACACAGGCATGGCCGGTATGCAATGGACGGTGAACGCGTTCGCGTTGGCGCTGTCGGGCCTGATTCTCTTCGGCGGCGCGCTAGGGGATCGGTACGGGCGACGGCGGATCTACCTGGTCGGCCTCGCTTTGTTCGCGATCGCCTCGCTGCTGGGCGGCTTCGCCTCGAGCATCGGCTGGGTGATCGCCGCGCGGACGCTGCAAGGTGTCGGTGCCGCGTTGCTCGTCCCGGGGTCACTGGCACTCATCCAGGCTGTGTTCCACCCAGCTGATCGGGCGCGGGCGGTCGGCGCCTGGTCGGGCATGAGCGGGATGGCCGGGGCGGCCGGGCCGCTGCTCGGCGGCGCGGTGGTCGATGTCGCGGGGTGGCGTTGGGTGTTTTGGATCAACGTCCCGATAGCGGCCGTGGTGGCGGTGCTGATGATCCGTCACGTCCCTGAAACCCGCGATGCGGCAGAGCCTGGCCGCCTGGATGTGGCCGGGGCCGCGCTTGCGGCGATCGGCCTCGGTGGCCTGACCTACAGCCTCACCGACGCCTCCGGCGGCTGGCCGCTCGCTGGAACCGCCGCCGCGATCGGCATGCTCGCAATGGTCGCCTTCGTGCTGGTCGAGCGGCGCGCTGCGGCGCCGATGCTGCCGCTGGGGCTTTTTTCCGTCCGGGAGTTCAGCGCGGCGAACCTGGCGTCGTTTTGCCTATACGGTGCAGTCGCCGGGCTGTTCTTCCTTTTGCCCATGCAGCTTCAGATCACCACCGGTTACTCCCCGCTGGCCGCCGGGATGGCACTGCTGCCGATCACCATAGTAGTGCTCATTCTCTCGCCCCGGATGGGCACGCTCGTCACCCGCGTCGGTCCCCGCATCCCGCTTACGGTCGGCTCTGTGGTCTGCGCGATCGCCGCATTGCTGGCGGTACGGGCCGGCCCACACGCCTCCTATGTGCTCGATGTACTGCCGGCCGTCGTCGCCGCAGGCCTGGGCATCTCAGCGATCACCGCCCCCATCAGCGTTACCGTGCTGTCTGCCGTGCCGGACAGCCGCGCCGGCATCGCCAGCGGTGTCAACAATGGAGTTGCCCGCGCGGCCGGACTGCTGGTCGTGGCCGCGCTTCCGCTGCTGGCGAACCTGCCCCAAGACGCCGCTCACAGTCCGGGGGCCCTGAGCCAGGGGTTCGGTGTGAGCATGCTGATCTGCGCCGGGCTATTCCTGCTCGGTGCCGTGGTGGCCTGGTGCGGGATCGGGCGCTCCGGTCGGCTCGCCGGATAAGCCCGCCACCGGCACTGCACCCTCTCCGTCCCCACGCTCGAACCGCCGCCGTGAGGCTATGCCTTCGCCGCACCGGCAGCTCCTACGTACCAAGGGAACCAATGGCACCCGTTACCGTCCTCGTCATCGGCGCCGGCGGAGCCGTCGGCTCCGCGCTCATCGACGTACTCATCCCCGACCATCGGGCGGGTCGGCTGCGCCTCGTTGCCGCCGCCCGCCGTTCTGAAAGCATCCGCGCGCTGTGCGAACGCGGCATCGAGGTACGCACTCTGGACCTCGACGAAGCGGAGGCGGCCGGACTCGGCGCGATCCAGCAGGTGTTCGACGGGATCGATCGGCTGTTCCTGCTGACCGGCTACGACGTCAGGATGCTCGCCCAGTCCAAGGCCGCCGTCGACGCCGCCATGGCCGCAGATGTCTCCCACCTCGTCCACGTGGGAGTGAGCGCCGCCCCAGACACCACCATCGTGCATTTTGCCTGGCATCAGCTCATCGAGGCCTACATCGAACGCTCCGGACTGGGCTACACCCATCTGCATCCGGCAAGCTTCATGCAGAATCTCCGGCTCGGCATTGAGGAACCTGGCGTCCTGACCCACTTCGTCGGTGATGCGCGACCCAGTTGGGTCGACGTCGGGGACATCGCCGCCGTCGCGGCCGCGGTGCTGTCCGACCCCGCACCGCACGACCATCGCTCCTACAACCTCGCCGCCGAGGCAGCATCCCTCTACGAAATCGCCGACCTGTTCACCGAGATCACCGGACGGCCCTGGCGCTACGAGTCGGCCGAGCCCGAGGTCTTCTACGAACGGATGACCGCTGCCGGCGCCGACCCGATCTACATGGCCTGCGTTCGCAACGTCTTCGAACGCACCAGGAACGGTTCTCTCACAGACCCGCCCATCACCGACGACATCCACCATGTGACCGGCCGGCCCGCCACCTCCCTACGCACGTTCCTGCAGCGTGCCTCTAGTTTGGGGCTTGGAAGCCGCCGATCTTCTGCTCGAGCAGTTCGGCCAGCCGCAGCGGGGTGCGGTCCTCGAACATCGGGCCGATGAGCTGCACTCCGACCGGCAGGCCCTCGGGGGATCGACCCGCTGGTATGGCGGTGGCGGGCAGACCGGGCATGGTGGCCAGACCGGCCCAGACGAGCTGGTCGAAGTACGGGTACTCGACGCCGTCGATGTCGATCCGGCGTTCCAACAGATCGGGGTTGTGGTCGTGTGGGAACGCGGGAGTGGGCGTGATCGGGCACACCACGGCGTCGAACTCGGCGAAGAGCTGCCGCCAGCTGTGGCGGTGGAGTTCGCGACGGTTGTTCGCCTCCATCCAGTCGCGGTGGCTGAACACCATGCCGCGCAGCCGCGCCGCGTCGAGACTCTGGTCGTCTGCGCTCAGTCCGGCTGCGCGGGTCCGCAGTTGCTCGTACGCTTCCACGGGAAAACGTGCAATGGAGCCCGAGAACAGCAGCTGCGTGTAGAGCGTCGCGGCTTCGGCCTGGTCGGGCAGCAGCGGAGTGTGCCGTTCGACGTGGGCGCCGCCGTCGGCAAGTGCGTCGGCCACCCGGTTCACGCCGGCGCGCACAGCGGACCCGGTCGGGATGAGTGGATGCTCTTCGAGGACCAGGACCCGGAAGTCGCTCAGCCGCTGGTGGCGTGCGGGCGGCAGGGTCAAGTCGTACGCCACGCCGAGCGTCAGCGGGTCCGGTCCGGCCATGACGTCGAGCAGGAGCGTGAGGTCGCGGGCAGTGCGCGCCATCGGGCCGACGACGGCGAGGTCGAGGTCGACCGGCAATGCCGGCGTGGCTGGCGGGACCATACCGCGGTTCGCCGCCAGCCCCAGTGTCGGCTTGTGCGCGTAGACTCCGCAGAAGTGCGCGGGGGTGCGCAGCGAGCCGCCGATGTCGGAGCCGATGGACAGCGCGCCGAATCCGGATGCCAGGGCCGCCGCTGATCCGCCGGAGGATCCGCCCGACGTGCGAGCGTGATCCCACGGGTTGTTGGTGGTGCCGTAGATCTCGTTGAAGCTTTGCAGATCCTGCAGCCCCAAGGGCACATTGGTCTTACCGAGCACCACCGCGCCTGCGGCCTTGAGCCGCGACACCTGTACCGCGTCCTCGGCCGGCATATAGCTCCGGTACTGCGGCATGCCCCAGGTCGTGGGCAGTCCGGCGATGTCGTAGGACTCTTTGACGGTCACCGGAATGCCGAGCAGTGGCCGGTCCTCGCCGCGGGCGCGCGCCTGGTCAGCGCCGCGGGCGGCGGCCCGTGCACGGTCGAGGTCCGGCACACAGATCGCGTTGATCACCTTGTCGTCCTGCTCGATACGGGCGATCGCCTCGTCGGTCAGTTTCGCCGAGGTCACTTCGCCGGCACGCAAGGCAGCCGCGAGTTCTTCGGCCGCCTGAAAATTCCATTCCATGATTTTGACTCTAACGGCATGCCGCAGACGCTCGGGCTCGCATAAGTCGCCCGCATTCGCCGGAAAAGTCAAAACGGCCACCTTCACTGGCACTCGTTCTGCCGTCCAAAGTGACTAACCACAGGTCAGCAGGGTCGTCAGCGGGTCGACTCCACTGGCAAGGGCACGAAACTCTGCTTAGTGCAACGAGATAGAAGTCTCAATTATCAACACGTTTCTCGCCGTTCGCAGACTATTCGCTCGACCGCTGGCCACAGCGCGCGGGAATTGTCCAGTAGGCCGGGTAGCTCATTTTCAATCCGCGGCATGCCGCAGATCAGGCGGCCAGGTCTACCTCCTTCAGGAGGGGATCGAACGGGTCGGGCTGGCGGCGGAGGTCGTCGGTGGCGTAGGCGCCGAAGCGGCTGATGTGGGCCCGCAGGTAGGGGGCGATCTGGCCGAGCTGGTCGGCGGTGATCTGCCAGCCTTCGGCGAGGGTTCGGAGCCGGAGGCCGAGCCGAAGTGGCGATACCAGCCCAGCCAGTGGGCGGTGCGGGCGACGATCGACAGCAGCTGCCGTTCGGGCATGCGCCGTTCGATCTCAGCCGCCAGGGCGCGACCGCGCCGAGCCCGATGGAGATCCCCGACCCAAAGTCGCCGCCCTGCGCGCCGTAACGCTCGTACCCGAGACGGCGCATCAGCTCGGCCCAGGCCTTCGCGACCCGGACGATGTCCCAGCCGCGCTCGCGGGTCGGCCCGGAGAAGCCGAAACCCGGGATGGACGGAATCACCAGGTGGAAATTTGCGCCAGTATTCGGCCAGTTCCTTGAGCCGCGCCAGGGGGAAGCCGTAGTCCCACCCGGCGCCGGCGACCTCGTTGGGCCAGCGGGTGCGGAAAGCCGGTCGACCAGGTCGTCGAGGTCGGCCTGGGGGTTCTCGTCCGTCGGCGCCGCGGCTACCACTACCGCCTGCGGGCGACGCTGGACTTTGGCCCGGCCAGCCAGGCCGCGCTGGGCCGCCGTAGTGGCATCCACCTCAGCGACATGGTCGCGACGATCAACGAACTCGCCGAGCGTGAACTGGTCGAGCGCGCCCAGGACCCCTCCGACCGGCGGCGCAACATCATCTCGCTGACCTCCGCGGGCAAGCGCCAGCTACGGCGACTGGAGAAGCAACTGGCCGAATGCCAGGACGAACTGCTGGCTGTCGCCCGAGGAGCGACAGCGGCTGACCGAGGTGCTGTCCAGGCTGTTGGATCACCACAACCGGCGAATATGCCCTTGTGTGGGCTGGCCCCCATCCTGGCCGCCGCGCAGCGCTGCCGATATGCGGCACAGCACGTACCACTTCGCCTGCCTGCCACTCAGTCGAGGCAGAATTCGTTGCCCTCAACGTCCTGCATGACCAGGGTGGACTCGTTCTCCTCGTCGGCAGGCAAGAGCCGCACGCGTACCGCACCGAGCGGGATCAGTCGCGCGCATTCGGCCTCGAGGGCCGCCAGGCGCTCTTCACCGACCAGCCCGGCACCGGCCCGCACATCAAGGTGCAGTCGATTCTTGACGGTCTTACCTTCGGGAACGCGTTGAAAGTACAGCCGCGGTCCCGCACCCGAGGGGTCGCTACATGCGAACCACGAATCGCGCCGCTCCGGCGGCAGCGACTCATTGAAGTCGTCCCAACTGGCAAACCCCTCTGGTGGCGGTGGTGCGATGTATCCCAGCACCTCACACCAGAAACGACCGACGCGCTCTGGTGATGCGCAGTCGAAGGTGACTTGAACCCGCCTGACTGATGCTCCCACGGACCAATGCTCCCACGTGATCCAGCGGGGGCAGATCTCGTAGCCCAGGCGAACGCCGGGCTCACCGCGCACAGCTCCGTCGCGATCCCTGGGCGCGGTGGCCAGCCCTCGACCACCCGGCGTACACCCTCGGGGACGGCACCGTCAGCGGGCGCGCACCGGGGGAGAGAGTCCGGCCAGCAGGTAGCGGTGCTCACGCTCGGCCCCGTCCAGCCGCAGCGCGCGCGACCGCGTCCAGCACCTCGGCACGGCGGAGGGTGCTGATCTCACGGCCCCTGCCCGAGCCAGGTATACCAGGGCACCCGGCCCCGGCCGGCACCGCCACGTCCTCCCGCCGCAGCCGGGCCAGCCGCGACGGGAGAGCTCGCGGATCTCGGCGCTGCGCTGCCACGCCAGTGGCGAGAGCTGGGAGATGTCCGTGGCCACATCGCATAAAGGCGGACCCACAGCAGTGCCCCGGGGCTCAGCGCTTCGGTGTCACCGTGCCATGGCCTGGAGTTGGTGCTCTTCCTCGGCGGTTCTGAGATCGAAGGCGGAGCGAGCGGTGGAGATCTCCTGCTGGTGCTCCTCGGTCCAGATGACCAACGACTTGATCACTTCGTGCAGGGACATGCCGAGCGGGGTCAGCTCGTATTCCACCCGTGGTGGCACCACCGGATAGACGGTCCGATGAACCAATCCATCCCGTTCAAGCTGGCGCAGGGTGACGGTGAGCATGCGCTGGCTCACGCCGTCCACAGCACGACGCAGCTCGGTGAACCGCATCGTCCGCCGGTCGAGGAGGGCGATCACCAGCAGCGACCATTTGTCGGCGACGCGGTCGAGGATGTGCCGCACGTCGCAATCCGCCCGTACGTCCCACTGTCTGGCCAGGTCATCGTCGGTTCCCGTGCAGTAACCCGGTGCCTTTGAAGTGCCGTCTTCCATGGCTCCCCTTAGTGACGCATGATTCCTTCGTTACCAAACGGAACCATGAAAGAGATTCGCGTGTCTACCACCGTTCAATCCGCGACGCCGTCGCTGCGCCTGACACCACGGGCCTGGGGCATGCTGTTCGTCCTGTGCGGGGCGATCTTCCTGGAGGGCATCAACGTCGCCATGCTCAACGTGGCGCTGCCGGCCATCCGCACCGACCTGGGCCTGACCACCGGCGAGCTGCAGTGGGTGATCAGCGCCTACGTCCTGGGCTACGGCGGGTTCATGCTGGTCGGAGGCAGGGCCGCCGACCTGTTCGGCCGCCGGCGCATGTTCCTGGCCTGGCTCGCGATCTTCCTCGTCGTCTCCGCCCTGGGCGGGATGGCTGGCGAGGGCTGGATGCTCATCGCCGCCCGTTTCGTGGCAGGCGTGGCCGCCGCGGTGATGACCCCGGCCGGACTGTCGATCATCACCACCAGCTTCGAGGAAGGGCCGCAGCGCAACCAGGCGCTCCTGGTCTACTCCGGCACCGCGGCGGGTGGCTTTTCGCTCGGGCTGGTGCTCGGTGGCTTGCTGGCGGCCGTGAACTGGCGGCTGGTGCTGTTCGCGCCCGCCGTCCTGGCCCTGATTATCCTCGTGCTGGCGGTCCCGCTGATCCCCCGCACGTCGGCGGAACGTTCCAGCGACCGGCGCGTGGACGTGCTCGGAGCGGTCACCATCACCGCGGCCATCATGCTGCTGGTGCTCGGCGTTGAGGGGGCCGCCCACGCCAGCGCCGGCTGGACCGCCGCCATCATCGCCGCGGGGCTCGCCCTCATCGCCCTGTTCGTGGTGATCGAGCGCAGGTCGTCCGCCCCGCTGCTCCGGCTGGGCGTCCTGCGCTCCGGCCCGCTTGTGCGGGCCAACCTGGCGGGACTGCTGTTCGCCGGCGCCTTCTTCGGCTTCCAGTTCATCGCGGTGCTCTACCTGCAGGAGCTGCGCGGCTGGAGCTCCCTGCAGACCAGCCTGGCCATGCTGGCCATCGGCGCGGACGCCATCCTCGCCCCGACCCTGACACCCCGGCTGGTCAACCGCTTCGGCAACGCGAAGGTTATCGTGGCCGGGCTAGTGCTCGCCCTGCTGTCCTATGTGCTGTTCCTGCCGATCGGGATGGACACCGTCTACCTCGCGATGTTCCCCACCATGATCATCCTTGGGGTGGCGTTCGCCCTCGCCTACGGGCCGCTGACCATCGTCGCCACCGACGGGGTGGCCGAGAGCGAGCAGGGACTGGCCGGCGGGCTGCTGTACACCTCCTTCCAGTTCGGCGCCGCACTCGGGCTCGCCGCCAGTACCGCCGTCATCGTCTCCACCACGGCCGGCGCCTCCCCAGCCGACCTGCTCGACAGCTATCGCGCCGCCCTAGCCGTCCCCATCGCCGCCGCCCTCCTGGCCGCCGCCATCAGCGGCCTCGGCCTGCGCAAGGGAGCCACCCGATGACCGCCACCGTCACATCCTTCGCCAAGATCGAAAGCGAGTTCAACGCCTACATCGGCACCACCGTGTACGCCACCATGGTCACCATCGACGCCAGAAACCGCCCCCGCACCCGCATCCTCATCCCCATCTGGGAATGCGTGGACGGCCGACCGCGCGGCTGGCTGGCCACCTACCGGACCCCTGTCAAGGCCGCCCACCTGGCCCGCAACCCGCACACCTCCTTCTCGTACTGGAAACCGGGGAACAACTCGGTCGCCATCGAGGCCGAGGCCACCTGGGCCGAAGAGTTGGAGGTCAAGCGTCACGTCTGGAACCTCTACCGTGCCACCAGCCCGCGTGGGGCAGGCTACGACCTCGGCAACTTCTGGCGATCGCCCGCCGACCCCAAGCTCCACGTACTCCGCCTTGACCCCTGGCGCATCCAGGTGATCCGCGGTATGGACCTGCGCAGCCGTATCTGGACAATGTCAGAGGCGTGATCCGGCCGCGCGGATGAGCTGCCCCGGTACTCATCGGCGATGGCGACCGCGCTCAGCCCGGGAAGATGCTGCTGGACCAGCAACAACCCGGCGCTCACCGCGCTGGCCGGACGCGGCGGAGGTCCAAGCCGCCTGCGCCGCGTCCGGTGAGTGCACACGAGCACTTCCCGGACAGGGCCGACAGCTCCCGTTGAGGACCCGAGGTCAGTCAGATGCTGGGTCAGGCCCTGGCGGGGAAGCGCACCTCCATCATCACTGTCAGATGGCGATGAGGATGGCGCGCAGCCGCTCATCCTCGCGGATGATGCTGTCCGCGACGCCTGAGCCGACGATGCGGCGGTCCTGCTCGGCGAGTTCGGCGACGTCGGGGTCTGTGATGGCGAGCAGGGCGAGTGCGGCGGAGGGGGCCTTCTCGGGGTCGGCGACCATGCGTTGCAGGCCTCCACCCGCTCGCCGCCGCTCCCGTACGGGAGTCTGGCCGCCTCGAACTCCTTCCTGGCGTGGCCGGCGCCCAGCCCCAGTTCCAGGCGGCCGTCGGTGAGCAGGTCAGTTGTGGCGATGTCGCGGGCGGCCAGGGCCGGGCCGGTAGAAGTTGGCGTTGAGCATGAAGGTGCCCGCACGCGTTCGGTGGCCTCGGCGGCCAGGTCCAGTCCTGCCGCTCGGCGGGCAGGTGCTCCCGCATGCCGGCGCGGGCCCGCTGCAGCGCGCTGTTGACGGAGTTGACGGAGTCCCCGAGGAGTTCCGCGACGTCCTTGGCCGGCCAGCCGAGC
>NZ_SMKO01000250.1 GCF_004348685.1 Nonomuraea deserti
CCCCGTCCGCCACCCCGTCCGGCGCCGCGCCGGAGACCGCGGCGGAGCTGGCCGCCGCCCTCGATCTGGCGCTCGGCGCGACCCCGGCCGCCACCTTCTCCTTCACCGGCGCCTTCACGCAGAGCAGCGTCTCCGCGAAGGCGAGTGGCGGTGTCCTGACCCGCGACGCCCCGGCCGAGGACGACTTCAGGATGCGGGTCACCCCCTTCGACGCGCCCAGGGCTCGTTACGTCGTCGCAGGCGGGGACCTGTACGACGACAAACCGGGAGCCCCCGCGATGAGCCTGACGGACCAGCGGCCCGGGAGCGCGAAGGGGTACGCGTTGATGGTCGCGGGCATGGCCGGGCCGTCCGTCATCCACCAGTTGGTCCTGCACTCCACTGAGATGAGCAGGAAAGGCCGGACCTATTCCGGCGTCCTGCCCACGGCCAGGACGAGTGGCCGGTTGCGGATGTTGCTGGGCGGCTGGCAGGAGGGCGGCTCGGACGACAACTCCTACCTCGAGTACAAGCTCACCATCGACGCCAACAACCGTCCGGCGAAGTTCGTCCTGACCTGGAAGGTCCCGGTGGAGGGCAGCGGCAGCTACGAGTCCGTGTTCACCACGACCTACCGGGGGTGGAAGGAGACCGGGGAGATCTTCAAGCCCTAGCCTCGGTCCTCACCAGTACGCGTCCCGCGGCCGGCTACGGTCCTCGGTGGCGACCAGGACGTCGAGCAGCAGTTCCTGCAACTCCAGCCGGGCCACCGCGTGAGCCGGGTCGTCCCACAGGTTGTCCAGCTCCGCCGGGTCGGCCTCCAGGTCGTACAGCTCGCCGGAGCGCGCTCGGGTCGTCGACGGCGCGCCATGGTAGACGACGAGCTTCCAGCGGTCGTGCCTGAGCATCGTGGTGTGCACGGGCTCGTCGTACGGGTGGCCGCTGTTGCGGTACTCGCACAGCGCCCAGCCCCTGACCGGCGCGTCCCGCTCGCCGCGGGCCAGTGGCAGGAGGTTCAGCCCCTGCCCGCCGGGGAGCGGCGGCGCCTGCGCGGCCGCGAGGAACGTCGCCGCCAGATCGACCCACTGGACCAGCTCGGCCCGCCGTTCACCGGCGGGCAACCCGGCCGGCCAGCGCATGACGAGCGGGACCCGGACGGCGCACTCGTACATCATCGGGCCCTTCAGCATGAGCTGGTGATCGCCGAGCATCTCGCCGTGGTCGCTGGTGAAGACGACCAGGGTGTCCTCGGCCAGGCCCTCCTCGTCGAGTGCGGCGAGAATCCTGCCGACCTCGTCGTCCACGAGGCTCACCATCGCGTAGTAGGCGGCTCTGACGTCGTGGAGCTCGGATCCGGTGTACTCCGTGTAGCCGCGGGCGTGGCCGGCGTAGGAGCGGTGCGAGGCCTCGGTCAGCACGGGCGGCTTGCCGGCGAGCTCCTGGTCCCGGGTGACCGGGCCGCGCAGAGCCCTGCCGCGGTAGCGGTCGACGTACTCCTTCGGCGCGCCGAACCCGTGGTGCGGGTCGAAGAAGTTGGCCACGAAGAAGAACGGCTTGTCCGCGTCACGCGAGCGCCGCAGGTAGTCGATGGTCTCGTCGCCGATCCACCGGCTGTAGTGGAACTCCGTCGGAAGCGTGTCGAAGCCGGTCCCCGAACCGGCCTGGGCGGCGGCCTCGTACAGGTCCGGCCGTACGGCCCGCAGCCACCGGTGGTAGGCGTTCTCGGACGATCCGGGGTAAGGGTCGTGTGCCCACCGGAACACGCGGAAGCCGTCGTCCAGCCGCGGCTCGAGACGGCCGCCGAAGCACGCGCCGCCGACGTGGAACTTCCCGACCAGGCCGCAGTCGTAGCCGTGGTCGGCCAGGGAGCGCGAGAACAGGCGCTCGTGCGCGGGCAGCCCGACGCCGTTCGCCCAGGCGCCGTGCGCGTGGACGTAGCGGCCCGACATCAGGCTGGCGCGCGACGGGCCACAGACCGGCGACTGCACGTAGCAGTTGTCGAACAGCACGCCCTGGCCCGCCAGCCGGTCGAGGTTGGGCGTGTCGATCTCGTCGTTGCCGTAGGCGCCCATCGCGTCGAAGCGCTGCTGGTCGGTGCAGATGAGCAGGATGTTCGGTCGGTTCATGGCTCTCATTCGAGGGTGGACGCGTCAGGACTTCACGGCCCCGGCGATGCCTTCGACGAAGTAACGCTGGAGCGCGAGGAAGACGAGGAGCAGCGGGACCAGCGAGATGGTGCCCGCGGCGGCGAGGCCGGACCAGTCGGTGGAGTTGGTGCCGCGGAAGGCGAGCATGCCGACCGAGAGCGTGCGCAGGTCCGGGCGGCTGAAGGTGAACACCAGCGGCAGGAAGAAGTTGTTCCAGGCCGCCAGGAACGTCATCACGCCCACCGTGGCGGTGACCGGTCCCGCGAGCGGCAGCATGACCCGGAAGAACGTACGCAGGAAGCCGGCGCCGTCCATGATCGCCGCTTCTTCGAGCTCGCGCGGGACCCGGCTGAAGTAGCCGGCGTAGAGCAGGACGGCGGCGACGTGGCCGGTGCCGGCGAGGGCGAGGACGATGCCGGTGCGCGAGTTCAGCAGCCCCATGAGGTCGCTGAGCTCGACCACCGGGATGATGGTGAGCCCCTGCGGCGCGAACAGCGTCGCGACCAGCACGGCGACCACCGCGCGCTTGCCGATGAAGTTCCTGCGGGCGATGACGTAGCCGGCCAGGGCGCAGCGCAGCACGACCAGCGCGACCGTCCCCAGGGTGATGAGCACGCTGTTCACGGTGTACAGCCCGAAGTCGGCGTCCCGCCAGGCACGCGCGTAGTTCTCGAAGTGCAACGAGTCGGGGATCAGGCCGAGCCCTCCGGAGAAGACCCCCAGCGAGTCCTTCAGGGAGGCCGAGACGATCCAGAGCAGCGGGTAGATCCACACCACGCAGATGACGGCGAGCACGATCACCTGTGCCCAGATCCCGAGGCGGCGGCGCGTGGCCCGGCGGCCACGGGGGGCGCTCATCGGCTGCTCCTCGCGCGGTTGGCGTAGCGGATGCCGACGGCCTGGAGCGCGGCGAAGGCGAGCGTGACGAGCCCGAACAGCACGCCGAGCGCGGCCCCGTAGCCGAGCCGGGGCGTGGAGTTGGCGAAGGCCTGCTGGTAGATGTAGACCTCCGTGGCGAGGGTGGAGAAGAACGGCCCGCCGTTGGTCATCGTCAGCACCAGGTCGAAGATCTGCATGGTCTCGATGGCCGTGAGGAGAAGGATGATGATGAGGAAGGGCCTGAGCAGCGGAAGCGTCACGTGGCGCAGCGCCGCCCAGTTCCCTGCCCCGTCCGTCTTCGCGGCCTCATAGACCGTGGCCGGGATCGTCTGGAGCGCGGCCAGCCAGTAGACGAGCGTGATGCCGAACCACTTCCACATGTGGACGCCCATCACCGTCCACAGGGAGGACGCGGGGTCGCCGAGGAAGTCGACCGGCTGGTCGACGATCCCGAGGTCGAGCAGCAACTGGTTCACCGGGCCGCCGGCGGGGTCGAAGATGAACCCCATCACCACCCCGATGATCGCCGTCGTCGTCACCGCGGGGACGAACAGCGCGGTCCTGAACAACCGGGCGAGCGGCAGCCTCGGGTTGTTGAGGACGAGCGCGATCAGCAGGCTCAGCCCGACCCGCAGCGGCACGGTCACCGCGATGATCGTCAGCGTGATGCCGAGCGACTTCCAGAACAGCGGGTCACCGAACGCCTCACGGTAGTTGTCCAGGCCGACGAACGGCCGCTCGGCGCCCAGGCCTTTCCAGTCGAGCATCGAGTAGTACAGGCTGGAGATGATCGGCCAGACCGTGTACGCGCCGAACAACAGCAGGGTGGGCAGCAGGAAGGCGTAGGCCCACCGCTCCGACCAGATCCTGGCGGCGAGCCCCCGGCGGCGGGCCGGGACCTTTCGGGTGACGCTGCTCATGAGGTCTGGTACATCTCCGCCGTGTAGTCCTCGCCCGGCCGCCAGTTCGGGAACTTCCAGTCGTCCAGGCTCACCTTCACGCCCTTCTTGGAGACGACCTGCGTGGCGCGTTCCCGCTCGGCGGCGAGCTTGCCGGCGTGCTCGCGCAACGTCCTGCGAATGTCGGTGAGCTCGCCGCTGAGGATGCCTTGAGTGATCTCGCCGAGCGTGGGCCGCGGCTCCTTCATCTCGGTCATCACCTGCGCGACGGCGGGGTTGCGGACGATGGGGCTGGGCGCGAGCCGTACGGCCTGGCCGAACAGCTCGACCGCGCGCTTGTACGTGGGGTGCACGTCCGCCGTCGACACGGCCTCCAGGTCGAGGGGCACCTGGTCCATGTACGTGGCCAGCGCCTTGTAGAACTCGGGGCCGGTGAACCGGGCGAGCAGCTCGGAGGCCGCCTTCACGTGCTCGGACTGGCTGGACACGAACAGCTGGCCCGGGGCGGGTGCGCCGTAGAGGACCGGCTTGCCGGCCGGCGACGGGACGGGACCGACCCCGACCTTGCCGATGAACTGCTTGAACTGCCCGTTGACGACGCCGATGTTCCACGACCCGTCGAAGAACATGCCCGCCACCCCGGTCGCCCACCTCGCCCGGGCGGTTCTGGCGTCCAGCGAGGTCGACGCGGGGAACACGACCTTGTCGCGGACCAGGGACAGCAGGAATTCCAACGTCTGGACGAACGGGTCGCCCGCGTAGGCGTAGTCGCCGGTCCGCGGGTCCACCAGGCCCATCTCGTTCGCCCCCGGGGTCATGGCGAGCGGGGCGCCGGCGGACATCGCCAGCTCGATCACGTGGCTCTGCAGCCGTTCGTGGAACTGCAGGCCCTGGATCCAGCCGTACGCCTGCCCGCCGCCGTCCTTGGTGATCCGCGCGGCGAGGGAGCGGAACTCGTCCCAGGTCGCCGGGCCGTTGTCCGGGTCGCCGCCGGCCTTCTCGACCAGCTCGCGGTTGAACCAGTTGAGCGTGGCGTACTGCCGGGCGGTGAAGAAGGGGAAGGTGTAGAGCTTGCCGTCGAAGACGTGCAGCCCTTCGAGCAGGGTGTCGGCGGGGAGCTTGGCGCGGATCGTGTCCTGTCCCGCCAGCGGCGCGAACCAGCCGCTCGCGACCAGGGACGCCTCGGACGATCCGAGGCCGGCGATCGTGTGCACGTCGGCGATCTGGTTGCTCTTGAACGCCAGCTGCAGCGCCTGGCCCATCTCGTTCGGGTTGTACACCTCGTGCTCGACCCGGACGCCCGGGTTGGCCTTGCCGTACTCGGCGAAGATGCGCTCGTTCAGCGGTTTCAGCGGCTGGAAGTGATCCCACCAGCGCAGTACGTCGCCTCCGGCCGCTGTGGCGGCCTCCTGCTCCGAGCTACGGGTGCACCCGGCGACGCCGAGGGCGCCCGCGAGAGCGGCACCGGACAGCCCGAGGAATCGCCGACGGCCGAACGTCGTCATGGAGGTCCTCTCCTTCCCGCCGGGACCGATGCGGGAGCGATGAACAAACGGGGCAAGCGCGTTCAGACCGTTAGGCGAACGTTCGCCTATGCTGTGTCACCCCACCCGCCTCCGTCAACCCCCCAGAAGCGGCGGTCGAGGAGCCGTACCGACCTGGCTGTGTGGCACAATTGCGCTGTCCGGCAGCGGCGTGTCGCCGCCGTATGCGAACGTTCGCCTTCCGGAGGTGACCCCGTGGCCTCGCTCAGGGACGTCGCCGCGCGTGCCAACGTGAGCTTCCAGACGGTGAGCAAGGTGCTCAACGGCAAGGGCGCCGTCGCCCCTGCCACCCGCCAGCGCATCATCGAGGCCGCCGAGGAAATCGGCTACATCCCCAACGCGCTGGCCCGCAGCCTGCAGTCACGCAGCTCCCTGACCCTCGGAGTGATCACCGTCGACTTCAGCAACGCGACGCCGGCGCTGTCCCTCGTCGGCATCGAGCGCGAAGCACGGCGGCACGGCCTCAGCGTGATCCTCAGCAGTCTCGAGCCGGACGGCTCCGACTGCGTGCGCTACCTGCGCGTGCTGATGGAGCGCCGGGTCGACGGCATCATCATGAACGCTCCGGCCACCGAGGAGGATGAGGAGGTCGGGCGGCTGCTGCGTGCCGGGCCGGCCGCCGTCAGCCTGCACGACATCGCCGGCGGCGGCGTCCCGACCGTCACCCCCGAGTCCGAGGGCACCGCGGCCCTCCCGATCCGCCACCTGCTCTCGCTCGGCCATCGCCGGATAGCCATGGTGACCGGCCTCCAGCAGCGTCACAGCGCGCAGCAGCGCACCGCCGTCTACCGCGAGGTGCTGGCCGGACACGGCCTGCCCTACGATCCCCTCCTCGTCGAGGACGGCGCATGGGAGGTCGAGGGCGGTTACGCCGCCACCCACCGGCTGCTCGACCGGGCCTCCGGCATCACCGCGATCTACGTCCAGAACGACCTCATGGCGGTCGGCGTGCTCAACGCGCTGCACGAGCGCGGGCTGTCCGTCCCCGACGACTGCTCGGTCGTCGGCTGTGACGACCATCCGGTGGCCGCCAGGACCATCCCGCCGCTGACGACCGTCCGGATGCCGTTCTCCGACGCGGGGGCGGCCGCCGTCCGCCTCCTCCTCGAACGCATCGCGTCCACGTCTCCGAAGGACGTCGTTCTCCCCGTGTCCATGGTCTACCGCGCGTCCACCGCCTCCGCACCCGCCGGGGCATGAACCACCGGTTTTAGCGGAAACCGCCCGGTTCGGCCGCTGCCGGGGCAGAATCTGATCATGTCTCTCCTGCTCGGCACAACCGCTGTCCTGGCCCTGCACTGGCAGGTCAACGTGATCAAACGGAAGGGTTCTTCGGCGGGATGCTCGCCGAACCCGTCGAGCGCAGCGGCGTCGTCGGCCGGGCCGCGGCGTTCCATGACGCGGCCATGGCGCGCGGTGTGCCGGTCGTCTTCACCCGCTTCACGGTGCCCGACGGCGAAGGCGCCCTCGTCCGCAACACCCCGTTCATGGGGTCGGTCGGCGAGGCGCAGGCAGCCTTCCGGCCCGACGCCGAGGGAACGCGGATCATCCCGGAGATGGCCGCGCAGGCCGGTCAGGGCACCGTCGTGGACAACCAGCGGCTTTCCGGGCTGGCGGCCAGCGGCCTGCCCGAGTGGCTGACCGCGCGGGGCATCACCACGCTCCTGGTCACCGGGGTGGCCACCAACCTCACCGTCGAGCAGACCGCCCGGCACGGCACCGACCTCGGCTTCACCGTGCACGTGATCTCCGACGGCGTCGCCGCGGCCGACGACGACGCCCACCGTGCCTCCCTGGCCAACCTGGCCCTGGCCACCGCGGGCGGCCTGGCCGCCGAAGAGGCCCTCGCCCAGCTCACCTGACCCTCGACGAGGTCACTGCTCGACACCCGCACTCGCTCCGCAGCGGCCTCATTTCAGCAGAGTGAGGGCCTTGGCGAGGGCGGGGTCGCGGCCCGCGGACAGATCGCGGGGGGTCATCGGGGCCTGGTGGTCGGCGGGGACGCCGATGGTGTTGATCAGTTCCCCGTGCGGTCCGCGGTGGTGCAGCGACGGCATCGCCAGCACGCTGCCGTCGTTCAGCAGGTACGTCATCGCCGAGCCGGCCACGAAGCCCGCGGTGCGGGTGCCGACCAGAGGGGCGATGCCCAGCCCCTTGACCGCGGCGCTGAAGTCGTCGCCGGCGGAGACGCAGGCGCGGTCGATCAGCACGACGAGGGGAAGCCCCAGCAGGGGGACGCTGTCGTCGGTACGCGTGGCGGTGCACTCGTCGTGGACGTCGCACTGGTAGCTGGTGATCTTGCCGTGGGCGAACGCGCCGAGCAGCCGGGAGACCTCGTTCGTCCCTCCGCCGATGTTCCCCCGCAGATCCAGGACCAGCCCGCGGAGCTCCTTGTCCGCACGCAGCCGCTCCACCTCCGCCAGCGTGTCGTCGGCCGAGCCCCGGTAGAACCCGGGGAGCTCGACGTAGCCGACGTCGCCGTCCACCACCTTGCCCGACGCCTTCAGCGGTGGCGGGTCGAGCGGCCCGAACTCGACCGACACCGTACGCTCGCGTCCGCTCGCCGGGTCCCGCAGCGTGAGCCGCACCGGCTCGCCGTCGGTGGCGGACAGCCGGCTGATGACGCCCTCGGAGAGCGTTCCGCCGAGGAAGGGCGGCGCGCCGTCGACCGAGACGATCACGTCGCCGGGACGCACACCACTCCTGGCGGCCGGGCTGTCCCCGATCACCTCGGTCACGAACAGCGGCTCGGTGGCGGCCGGGTCGAGATTCGTCCTGCGCGCTCCCGACACCGAGATGCCGAGTCCGCGTGGCCCGTCCTCGCCCGGCTCGGGGCGCACCCACTTGGCGTGGTTGTCGTCGAGGCTGGCGACCATGCCGTTCACCACCGCCGCGGCGAGCGCCTGCTGCACGTCGCCGTCCGCCTCCACCCGCTCGTAGACGTCGATGAAGGCCTGCCAGTCGCGGTCGCGGTCGCCGCTCATGGGCGGCGTGGTGACGTCCGCTTGGTCGATGCCGCGCCGGTGAAGCTCCTGGGTGAAGGCGGCGAAGCCGGCGGCCAGCAGGTCCCGGTGGTCCATCGCCGAGCCCGCGTAGGAGTTGGCGAGGATGCAGCGGTAGACCTGCTCCAGCGTCTCGGGCGTGGTGGGCTTGAGCTCCGGTGACTCCGGCGGCTGCCCGGGGGTGCAGGCGTCCGCCGTGGACGCGGCGGCTCGGACGGCGGGTGCCTGGGCGGGCTGGCCCGCGGCGGGCGCGGCCCAGCCCGAGAGCAGCAGTGCGCTCGCCACGCCGGCCGACGCCACGGCGGCGCGCCGCTTCGCGGATCTTCCTCGCATTCTTAGCGTGTCTCTCATGGCCGGTATCGTCGCGGCGGGCGAGTTTCCCAGACGTTTCCGTCGTTCGACAGCGGCTCCTGTCGCGGGGAGCACTCGCCAGGGACCGTTCGCCGCCCGGCACGGACGAGCTCATCGACCCCTGGACCGTGCCGAGCGACAGAGACCGTCGTCACTCGGATTCGGTGTCGGCGCTCCGCTGTGGCCGCGGGGTCAGCAGCTCGCCGAACCCCATGCGGTGGACGAAGCCCTCGCGCGTGCCGCGAGCGACCTCGTTGACCGCGTCCACGCCGGACTCGGTGTAGTCGACGACGCTGCGGAACGGCTTGGCGCCGTGCGGAAGGGCCAGGATCCGGGTGATCTCCTCCGCGACCCCGACGGGACTCGGGTCGACTCCGGGCACGAAGAGCGCGGAGGTCACCTCCTCGTTGCGCGCGACCATCGGGTCCAGCTCGGCGTAGGCGGCCGCGACGGTCGAGTCGCCGGCTCGGGTGGCGTTGGGGAAGTGCTGGGTGCCCTTGGTGATAGCGCCGGGCATGACGATGCAGGTCTCGATGCCGAACGGGTTCGCCTCGTACGACGTGGCCACCGCCAGGGTGTCGAACGCCGCCTTGGACGCCGCGTACGGGCCGAGGAAGGGCGGCGTGGTGACGATGATGGTGCTGCCGACGTACAGCAGGGTGCCGCCGCCGCGCCCGCGCAGATGGGGCAGGACCGCCCGGTTCACCCGGTGGGCGCCGATGACGTTGATGTCGAAGAGGCGGGTGACGTCCTCGGCGGTGAACGCCTCGGTGTATCCGACGTACAGGTGCCCCGCGTTCTGTATCACGACGTCGAAGTCGCCGCCGTTCCGCAGCACGGTGGCGACCGCCGCGTCGGCCGACTCCTGCGAGGTGACGTCGAGTTCGATGACGCGCAGCGCCCCGTCGTACCCGGCGGTGACGTCGAGCAGTTCACGGCGGTGGCCGTCGTTCCGCCCGTACGGATCGAGCATGCTGGCCCACACGGTGTGCCCCGCCCGGGTGAGCGCCTGGGCGGTGAGGTTGCCGATGCCGGTGGCGGCCCCGGTGATGAGGACGGTGGACATGGTGGGTTCTCCGTTCGTGATGGAGGGTCAGGAGGCGGGACGGACGAGTTCGACGCGCAGGATACGATCGTCGCCCGGCCGGGGGTCGGTGCCGCCCCACGTCGCTTCGTCGGTGTTGGAGGTCGTGATCCACAAGGAGCCGTCGGGCGCCGGTTCCACCGTGCGGATCCGTCCGTAACGCTGGATGAAGTAGGCGACCGGGTCGCCGTCCGCTCTGGGCCCGTCCACGGGCAGGCGCCAGAGCCGCTGCCCGCCGAGCGCGCCCATCCACACGGCTCCGCCCGCGATGGCGATGCCGGACGGCGAGGCGTCGTCGGGGTGAACGGTGAAGATCGGGCGTTCGCCGTGCGAGCCGTTCCGCCCTTCCGACTCGGGCCACCCGTAGTCGCGTCCCGGGCGCAGCACGTTCAGCTCGTCCCAGGTCCTGTGACCGAGTTCGGACGCGTACGCGGTGCCGTCGGCGCCGAACGCGATGCCCTGCACGTTGCGGTGGCCGCTGGAGTAGATGGCGGTTCCCGAGGGGTTGTCCGGCGGAATGGACCCGTCGGGGCGGATCCGCAGGATCTTGCCGTTCAGTGACTCGTCGTCGGCCGCGTTCTCGGGGGAGAAGGCGTCGCCGGTGCCGATCCAGAGGCTGCCGTCGGGCCCGAAGCGCAGCCGCCCGCCGTGATGGCGGTCGGCGGTCTCGATGCCTTCGAGGATCACCCGCTCCTGGCGCAGGGAGCGCAGGTCGGGGGCGAGGCGCAGTGCCACGACGCGGTTGGTGGGCGAGGCGGACACGTAGGCGTGGACGGTGTGGTCCCTGTCGAAGGCCGGCGAGACGGCCAGCCCGAGGAGGCCGCCCTCGGAGCTCACCTCGACGCCGGGGACCGTGCCGATCGGCGCGGGGTTCCGGCCCTGCCGGATGTGCAGGATCCGGGCCGAGGCCCGCTCGGACACCAGGGCGGAGCCGTCCGGGAGGAACGCCAGCCCCCACGGCATGGCCAGGCCGCGGGCGATCTCCGTGACCTCTCCGGGGACCAGCCCGCGCGTGACCCGAGCCGTGCCGCTCGCTGACGCGCCGGGCTCCGGCGTGGTGACCTGCGCCGTGCTGTTCCGCGCGGCGCCGGGCTCCGGCGTGGTGTCCTGCGCGGGCGCGGCGCCGGGCTCCGGTGTGGCGCAGCCGGGCAGCACGGCCATGACGCAGAGGACAGCGGTGGCGGCTCTGATGCGCCCGCCGGTACGTGGGATGAGGAGCATGGCTGATCCGCCCTTCATGTCGGTCAGGCACGGTGAGCCGGGGACGGCACGCCGCCCCCGGCTCCGGCCGCTACGTGGCGAACCGGTGCTGCAACTGCTGGCAGGTGAAGCCGGCGACGGCCCCCAGGGCGGTGCCGGCGATCAGGGTGAGCAAACCGGGGAGCATGTGCTCGGGCTCCGCGGCGAAGAAGGTGACCAGGCCCACGAACCACGCGAGCATGTTGTTGACGACGGGTGTCGTACGCAGGCCGACCGCGACGGAGGCCAAGACGAAGACTCCGAGCGGCAGCGCGGCGGCGCCGGCGAAGGGCGTGGCCAGCCCGACGATCGTGTGCCCCAGCACGGCGAGCGCCATGCCGAGCCACAGGCAGACGACGGCGTGGATGCCGAGGCGGACCGAGGTCGGCCGGGTGAACCAGGCCACCCAGCCCGCGAACATGACCCAGGCCTCCAGGCCCAGGGCCGTGCTGGTGTAGGCGGCTGCCGCCGCCACCACGGCCGCGATGGCGGTGTAGGCGACGAACCGGCCGGCATGGGGCCGGTCCACGGTGTGCTGCGCTGTGGTGGTGTGCGTCTCCATGAGCGTCCCTTCTGGATGGCTGGTGCGGAGTCAGGATGCGCCGCCGTTGGCGAACACGATCTGGCCGTTGATCCAGCGGCCGGGCCCGGCGAGGAAGGCGACGACCTCCGCGATGTCCTCCGGGGTGCCGAGCCGGTTCAGCGGGCTCAGGCCGGCGATCCGGTCGATGAGCTGCTGTGACTTGCCTTCGAAGAACAGCTCCGTGGCCGTGGGGCCCGGCGCCACCGCGTTGACCGTGACGTCGCGGTCGCCCATTTCCTTGGCGAGGATCGGGATGAGGGCCTCCACCGCCCCCTTGGTCGCGGCGTACGCGCCGTAGGCCGGGAGGTGCAGGCGGGTGACGCTGGTGGAGAAGGCGACGAAGGCGCCGCCGGGACGGATCCGGCGGGCGGCCTCCTTGGCCGTGACGAACGTGCCCCGCACGTTGGTGCGCAGTTGCCGGTCCAGCTGGGCCAGGTCCAGCTCCCGGATCGGCTGCAGCGCCATGATCCCCGCCGCGTTGACGACGACGTCGATGGGGCCGAGGCGCTGCTCGACGGTGTCGAAGGCGGCGGCGATCGCGTCCTCGTCGGCCACGTCGGCCTGGAGTGCGATGCCGCGGGCGCCGGCCGCCTCGATCTCGCCGACGGCGGCGTCCGCCTCTTTGGCGTTGGAGGCGTAGACGACGGCGACGTCCTGGCCCGCCGCGGCGAGCCTGGCGGCGACGGCGCGGCCGATCCCCCGTGAGCCCCCGGTGACGATGGCGGTACGTGATGCGGTATCCATGAACTTCCCCCTTGCTCAACTGCTAACAGAATCAAGTTAGCACTGTCGAGAAGACGATAACAAGATGTTGTTAGCAGATGATTTATCGGTAAGGGGGAATGCCTGTTAGCATCGTTACATGCCTAGCTCGAACAAGCGGGACGCGATCCTCGACGCCGCAGCGGACCTGCTGGCGCGTGAAGGCAGGGACGCCGTCTCGACCAGGGCCGTCTGCAAGGCCGCAGGCGTGCAGGCGCCCATCCTCTACCGGCTGTTCGGAGACAAGCAGGGACTGCTGGACGCCGTGGCCAGCCGAGGGCTCACGTCGTACATCGCCGAGAAGCGCCGCATCACGCCCAGCGGGGATCCCGTGGACGACCTGCGGCGCGGCTGGGACGCGCACGTCGGTTTCGGTCTGGCAGAGCCCGCTCTCTACTCCCTGATCTACGGCAGCCCGCGACCGGGTGCCGAGCCCGAAGGGGCCAAGCAGGCCGCGGAGATCCTCGCCGGGCTGGTGCACCGTGTCGCCCTGGCCGGTCGGCTCCGCGTCCCGGAGGAGCGGGCGGCGCGCGTCGTCCACGCGGCCGGTCGTGGCACCACGCTGGCCCTGATCGCCACGCCGGAGGCCGAACGCGACATGGAAGCCGCCCGGATCGCCCGCGAAGCCGTCATCCAGGCGATCACCGAGCCCGGCCCGGCCACCACCCCCACCG
>NZ_SMKO01000251.1 GCF_004348685.1 Nonomuraea deserti
CGGGATGTGTCCCCTTGCGGGCCGGGCGACACATCCCGGCGGGCCGGGTGGGGGACACCGTGGGGGTCCGGACCGCCACCCGTCACTCCCGCGGCAGGGCCAGGTCGAGTCGCGCGACACGTTCGGGGTCGGAGAGGATGTCGATCGCGGCGATCCTGCCGTCGGCGATGGTGAAGCCGAGGACCGATGCCGGCCGGCCGTCCTCGCTGCTGAGCAGCCCGGCCGCCCCGTTCACCAGAACGGGCTGCACGGTGCGGGTGGTCGTGAACCGCTGGAAGTTCGGGGCGTGCCCGGCCACCGCGGCGGCGCCGCTGATCGTCCACGAACCGCCCTCGGCGAAGGCGCCGGCGTCGACGCGCAGGACCACGTCGGGATCGAGGACGGCGAGCAGCGCGGCGAAGTCACCGTCGCGGGCGGCCGACAGGAAGGCGTCGACGACCCGGCGCTGGCGGACGGGGTCGCGCTCGGGCGACGGGATCGTCCCCCGTACGCGCTGTCTTGCCCGGCTGGCCAGCTTCTTGGCCGCGTCGGGGGAGCGGTCCACGATCGTGGCGATCTGGTCGAACGGCACCGCGAACATGTCGTGCAGCACGAAGGCCAGCCGTTCCGCCGGGCGCAGCGATTCCAGTACCACCTGCAGCGCCAGGCCGACGGCGTCGGCGATCAGGGCTTCCTGCTCGGGGTCGCCTCCGTCCTCGGGGCTGACGACCGGATCGGGCAGCCGCTGCTCAAGGGGGGCCTCGCGGCGCGCGGCGCGTGCGCGCAGCATGTCCAGGGAGACCCGGCCGACCACCGTGGTGAGCCAGCCGCCCAGGTTGTCGATCGCGCCGGAGTCCGTACGGCTGAGCCGCAGCCACGCCTCCTGCACCGCGTCGTCGGCCTCGGTGAGAGAGCCGAGCATCCGGTACGCCACCGCCTTCAGGTGGGTGCGGTGTTCCGCGAATCGTTCGGCCAGGAACTCGTCAGCGTCCACGGTCACATCATCCTTCGTTCAGGGTCGTTCCCCTCCTTGACGGAACGGACCCGGCGAAGGTGACGGATACGGCCAATCCCGATCCCGTTACGGCAGGAACGCGTGAAGGGGAGCCCATGCCGCATCGCCTCGATGGCACGGGAACGTGGGCGGCCCGCCATGTCACCCTCTCAGGCCGCCTTCGCGGCGGTGAGGAGGGCGGCGTACTCGGCGACGCGGGTGCCGAGGTGCTGGGCGGTGCGCAGGTCGGAGTCGTGCATCAGGTCGGGTCCTTCGTCGATGTTGGACTGGGCGGCCGCGCCGAGCCAGACACCGAGCCGGTTGAGGTCGTGCTCGGAGGCGGTGCTGGCGTTCCAGCCGGACTTCAGGCCGAGGCTGACCCAGAGCATGCCGTGCTGCGCGGCCAGCAGCGCCAGGTATTCGAGCGTGTGCAGCTTGTCGCCGCTCTTCGATCCGGAATTGGTGAACCCGGCCGCCAGCTTGCCCTCCCACGCCTGCTCCTGCCAGCGGCTGACCGAGTCGCGGGCGAAGGTGTGGAAGTCGGGGCTGGCCGAGCCCATGTAGGTGGGCGTGCCGAAGATGATCGCGTCGGCCGCGTCGAGGATCGACCACTGCTCCTCCGTGATGCCGTTCACCGGCACCGTCTCGGCCTTGACGCCGGTCACCGCCGTCGCCCCGGTGCGCACCGCCTCGGCCAGCCGCGCCGTGTGCCCGTACCCGCTGTGGTAGGCCACCGCCACAAGAGTCATCATGCTCTCCTCAGAGTCGTCGTGCGGACAGCCTGGCGCGCCGTCCGCCCTGGACGAACCGGCCGTTCGGGTGGTCCGCGGCCACCCGAACGGGTGGCCGCACCGCGCGGACGGCCAGCTAGCCTGAACGCCATGGCCGATGAGTCGTGGTCGGGCGCCATGTCCGCGGTGCTGGACGTGCTGCGGGCGCCGTTCGACGAGATCCTGCCGCGGTTGTCACGCGTGCTGGCGACCGTGCTGCCGCATGACGGGCTGGCCCTGCTCGCGGGCGACTGCGTGCTCATGTCTCCGCTGCTGATCCACGGCATCGACGAGGTGACCGCCGACGAGATGGAGCCGCTGCTCGGCTGGGTCGACGTGCGCACGCCGTGGCTGGGGCGGCTCAGGATGGGCGGTGAGCCCCGCCAGGTGCTGGCGGTCGCGGTCAAGCCGCCCGAGTCGCGAAGCGGCATGGTCGCCATCGTCATCGGCGACGACGCCCAGCCCTCGCCCGCCGCGCGCGACCTCGTCCAGCAGCTCGTGGAGGTCGCCGTCCTGCACCTCACCGACGTGGTCACCGGTGCCGAACGCGTCGGCGTGTCGCCGGCCGTCCCCGACACGGATCTGGCCGACGCGCACGCCGCCACGCTGACCGCGCTGCTCGGGGTGCTGCGCTCGCGCCGGCTCGACGACGCCTCGGCCCGCCGTACCGCCATCGAGCTGGCCGTCCCCGCGCTGATCGAGACGCGCAACGGCGGCGAGCGGGAGGCCGGAGAGGAGAGCGCGGGCGAGGCGTTCGGCATCCTCACCGACAAGCTGTCGCTGCTCACCCGGTACGACGACATCGCCCTCGACCTGGCCGCGCCCGAGCCGCCGGGCCGGCTCCTGCCCGGTGTGGTGGCGCGCGCCGCCAGATCGGTGGCGCGCGGCGCGGTGCTGGCCATGCTCCAGCAGGGCGGGGTGAGCCGGATCAGGGTGTCGTGGCAGGTGGCGGACCTCGTGTTGCGGGTGACGGTGCGCGACGACGGGCCGGGGACGATCACCGCCGACGCGCTGTCGGTTCACCGGCTCCGCGACCGCCTGGCCGGGCTGGGCGGGGTGCTGCACGCCGACCCGGTCCCCGGCTGGGGCACGACGATCGTCGCGTCCGTCCCGATCGCCGCCGTCGAGCCGCCCGCGGCCCCGCTGGACGCGCTGAACCCCAGGGAGCACGACGTTCTCGACGAGCTGGCGCTGGGCCATCGCAACCGGGTGATCGCCGAGCGGCTGGGCATCAGCGAGAACACCGTCAAGTTCCACGTGGCCAACATCCTCAGCAAGCTGGGCGTCACCACCCGGGGGGAGGCCGCCGCCCTGGCTCGCGGCCCCCGGCGCGCCGGCTGACCGCGACGCCACGGGCTCACGACCTCCACCAACTGAATTACCAATAAAGTTGGTAGGGAATAGTGATTCAAGGGTGCGGCATGCCTGTCGTGAGGATGACTTGATCTCCCGTCGCACGTCGAAGGGCCAGGCCGGATGCCTGTTCCCTCCCTGTCACGACCCGCGCTCGCCATGCTCCTGCTCGCCGCTCTGACCGCGTGTGCCCAGGCCGGCGCGGGAGAGCGGCGGGCGCCGGCGAGATCCGGGCCGAGCTGCTGCGGGCCCTCGGCGTGACCGGGGAGCGCACGTGAGACGGCCCGCCGGCCTGACGGACGCGCCCGGCGTCAGGCCGGCGGGCCGGACGACTCCGGCCTGGCCAGCAGTGGCATGACGGCCTGGTCGATGTATTCGTCGATCTGCTCGTCGTCGGGCGCCGTGCCGTGGTGCATGAAGTGCTGCAGCAGCAGGCCGCTCCCGACCAGCACCGGGATGGCGGAGGCCGACCCGGCGGTGATCTCCCCCCGGGCGGCGGCCTGGCGCAGCAGCTCCAGCATGGCCCGCTGGCGGGGGCGGATGAGCCTCTCCATGATGGCCTCGGCGACCGCGGGGTGCCGCCGCCGCTCTCCGACCAGGGTCATCAGGACGTCGCCGGCCTGCTCGGCGAGGGAGCGGGCCATCATGCGGGCCGCGGCACGGAAGTCCTCGCGGATCCTGCCGGCGCTCTCATGCCCTTCCGGCGAGGGCAGGACGTGCTCCAGCGCGTCGATGACGAGGTCTTCCTTGGTGGGCCAGTAGCGGTAGACCGAGGTCTTGGCCGCGCCGGCTCTCAGGGCCACCCCTTCGATGGAGACGTCGCCGTAGCCGTGCTCCACCAGCTCGTCGAGCATCGCCTGCCGGATGGCCTGGCGCATGGCCTCGCGGCCGCGACGCTTGGCGCGGGGCGGGCTTTCCCGGTCGGTCACCCTTCCCACTATAGCGACGCTTGCGTATCTATCTAACGCGTCGTAGCGTCATATAGATACGACACCGTTTCTATGAATCGAGGAGTGCGACATGGACGATACGTATTCCCGCTACGCGACGCTTCGCGAGGCGGGCCCCGTGCAGCGTGTCACCACACCGCTGGGCGGCGAGGCGTACGTGATCATCCGGTACGAGGAGGCCCGCGCGGCGCTGCACGACCAGCGCCTGTCCAAGCACCCGAAGAACGCCCCCGGCTACCTGCGCGACTCGGGGCTCGTCACCGAGGCGGCGGGGCCCGTCGGCGTCAACATGCTCTCCAGCGACCCGCCCGACCACACCCGCCTGCGCCGGGTCGTCGGCAAGGCGTTCACGCCGAGACGCGTGCAGGCGCTGCGCCCGCGCATCCAGCAGATCACCGACGACCTGCTCGACGCGCTGCCCACGGGGGAGGAGGTCGACCTCATCGACCGGTTCGCCTTCCAGCTCCCGATCACCGTGATCTGCGAGATGCTCGGCGTCCCCGTCGAGGACCGCGACAGGTTCCGCGCCTGGACCCGCGCCATGACGCTCGTCGTCTCGACGCCTGACGAGAGGCGGCGGCGCGAGGAAGGCATGGCGGCGCTGCAGGTCTACCTGTCCGGCCTGATCGAGCGGTGCAGGGGCGGCGTCGACCGCGAGGTGCCGCACGAGGACCAGCCCGACCTGCTCAGCGCTCTGATCGTGGCCGCGGACGAACGGGGCGAGCTCGACGAGGACGAACTGCGCGGCACGCTCATGCTGCTGCTCATCGCCGGGCACGAGACCACGGTCAACCTCATCGGCAACGGCACGCTCGCCCTGCTCCGCAACCGGGACCAGCTCGACGCGCTCATCGCCGACCCCGGGCTGCTGCCTTCGGCCGTGGAGGAGTTGCTGCGCTACGACGGTCCGGTCGAGAACGCCACGTTCCGCTTCACCCTCGAGGACGTCGAGATGGGCGGCGTCACCATCCCCGGGGGAAGCCTGGTGCTGGTCTCCCTGGCCGGGGCCGACCACGATCCCCAGCGCTTCGACCACCCGGGCGAGCTCGACCTGGCCAGGCGGGACAACCCGCACCTGGCCTTCGGGCACGGCCTGCACTTCTGTCTCGGCGCGCCGCTGGCCAGGCTGGAAGGCATGGTGGCCTTCGCGTCCCTGTTCGGGCGCTTCCCGGGGATCCGGCTGGCGTGCCCGGCGGAGCAGCTCCGGTTGCGTTACCAGAGCCCGCTGGTGATCATCCGCGGGCTGGAGGCGCTGCCCGTCGTGCTCGAACGCTGACCCGGCTCACCGCCCCTCCTCCCGAAGGGCGGTGGCCGCAGGGACCTCTGTGAAGCAGTTTGTCCTGTGACGGGCACCGCGTGCTCATATGAGCAAAATCCGGCGGAGCGCGGTTACTGGTTCCCGCCCACCGTGTTCACCGGCGTCACGCAGGCGCACAGGATCGCCCGCGAGGAGATCTTCGGCCCGGTGTTGTCGGTGCTCACCTTCCGCACCCCCGAGGAGGCCGTCGCCAAGGCGAACAACACGCCGTACGGGCTGTCCGCCGGGGTGTGGACGGAGAAGGGCTCCCGCATGTTGTGGACCGCGAGCCGGCTGCGTGCCGGCGTCGTGTGGTCCAACACCTTCGACGTGTTCGATCCCGCCAGCCCGTTCGGCGGCTACAAGGAGTCCGGTTACGGCCGCGAGGGCGGCCGGCACGGGCTGGAGGCATATCTTGGCTGACAGGACCCCATCCGCGCCGGCCCGCGTGGCGGTGCGCAGGACGTACAAGCTCTACCTCGGCGGGGCGTTCCCGCGTTCGGAGTCAGGCAGGTCGTACCCGGTGACATCCTCCCGCGGACTCCACCTCGCCAACGCGGCCCAGGCGTCGCGCAAGGACGTGCGCGACGCCGTCGTGGCGGCGCGCAAGGCCTTCCCCGGCTGGTCCGGCCGCACCGCCTACAACCGTGGCCAGATCCTCTACCGGGTCGCCGAGATGATGGAGGGGCGGCGCGCGCAGTTCGCCGGGGAGGTGGCCGCCGCCCAGGGCGTGAGCGAGGCGCGGGCCCAGGGGGTGGTGTCCGCCGCGATCGACCGCTGGGTCTACTACGCCGGCTGGGGCGACAAGCTCGGCCAGGTGCTCGGGGCGGCCAACCCGGTGTCGGGCCCCTATTTCAACCACTCCCAGCCCGAGCCGACCGGGGTCGTGGGCGTCCTGGCGCCCGACGGCTCCCCGCTGCTCGGCCTGGTCGCGGTGCTCGCGCCGGTGATCACCGCGGCCAACACGGCGGTGCTGGTGGCGAGCGAGCGGGCGCCGCTGCCCGCCGTCACGCTCGCCGAGGCGCTGGCCACCTCCGACCTGCCGGGCGGCGTCGTCAACGTCCTGACCGGCCGGCTCGGCGAGCTGGCGCCGCCGCTGGCCGGCCACGCCGACGTCAACGCCCTGGACCTGGCAGGGGCGGGCGGCCTGGCCGCCGAGTTGGAGGAGCGGGCGGCGGGCACGCTCAAGCGGGTCGTACGGGCGGGCCGCCACGACGACTGGTCCGCCGCCGACCCCGGCGTGGCCCGGATCCGGCCCTTCGTGGAGACCAAGACGGTCTGGCACCCGATGGGCGTCTGGCGGCTCCGGCCGGGTGACCCCGTGGCTCTGGCCGGGTGGTCCTGGCGCCCGGCCGGGTGGGCGGCGGTCAGCCGGAATGGTCGATGGTGATCACGACGTTGCCGATCTTCTGGCCGGAGTCGACATAACGGTGCGCCTCGACGATGTCCGCCAGCGGATACCGCCGGTCGACGACCGGCCGGAAACGGCCGGACTCGATCAGGTCGCGGAAATACAGAGCCGTTTCCCGGTCGTTTCTCGGAAAGGGCATGAGCACTTTCCTGCCGCCGAGCGGCCGGGTGACGATCGGGAGGAACACGTTCTGCCACATCGGGCCGACATCGGAGGCGACGTAGACGCCGCGCGGTTTCAGCAGCCGGCGGCACCTGCCGAACGTGCTCTTGCCCACCGCGTCGATGACGACGTCATACTTTCCCGCGTCGCGGGTGAAGTCGCCGGCGGTGCGGTCGATGACCCGGTCGGCGCCCAGACCGCGTACCAGCTCCATGGTCCGCGTGTCGCAGACCGCGGTCACGACGGCCCCGCGAGCCTTCAGCAACTGGACCGCGGCCGAGCCGATGGCCCCGGTCGCGCCGTGGACCAGGACGTCGTGGCCCTCCCTGACCTGCGCGGCCGTGATGATCGACAGGGCGTAGTGTGAGCCCTCGGTGCTGGGGGCGGCCTCCTCGTAGCTCAGGCCCTCGGGGACGGTGGCGAGCGTGCCGTCCGCGGGGACGGTCATGTATTCGGCGTGCGCGCCGAACGTGGTGTCGTTGTAGCCGAACACCCGCTCGCCGACCTCGAAAGCGGTGACCCCGTCGCCCACCGCCGCTATTTCCCCGGCGAACTCGGTGCCGAGAATGCGCACCCTGGGCCGGAAGAAACCCGCGAAAAACCTCCAGAGGAACGGCTTGGCGGCGCGTAACGCGCAGTCGGTGCGATTGACCGTGGTCGCGTGAACCCTGACGAGCAGCTCGTCCGGCTTGACCTCGGGTTTTTCCACCTCGGTCACGCTGACGACGTCGGGCGAGCCGTACCGTAATCGCACCGCGGCTTTCATCACATGCCTCCGAGGAGACCCCCGCCTTCAGGCGAGGGAGGAATCGGACCCCTGCGGGGCAGGACAGGGGTAGCCGATTCGCCGCCAGGCGAACCGGCGTCAGAACGCCGCACGACACCGCACGGTTCGGTAATGTGTTCGTCCGGTGGCGATGACCAAGCCACCGGACGCACGATCAGAAGCACCCTCGCCGCAGGGCTTGCGGAGAGGAGAAACGCCTGTGGAGCTGGTGTAAGACCTGAACGAGAGTCCCCTCTCGGGCGGGTGACCGGCGGTGAAGCAGGAAGGCCAGTCGGCGACGGCTGGAATCCCGGTCCTTTCAGGGCCGGGAGGATGTCAAGTCTGGATTGTAGCCACCGTCCGGCGCGGGCGCTGGCCGTGAACGGGGATGGGCGCCGCCCTCGGTTCACGGCGGCGCCCGCCGGGTGCCTCAGCCGAGGCGGGCCAGCTCCTCCGCGCTGAGCTCCAGATCCGCGGCCGCGATCGAGTCGAGGATGGTCTCGGGGCGGCTGGCGCCGGGAATGGGGATGACCACAGGGCTGCGGGCGAGTTCCCAGGCCAGGCAGACCTGGTGCGGGGAGACGCCGCGGTCCTTCGCGACCTCGGCGAAGGCGGCGTGCCGCTCGCTCAGCTCCCCGGTGCGTCCGATGCCGCCCAGCGGAGACCAGGGCAGGAAGGCCAGGCCCAGCTCGGCGCAGACGTCGATCTCGGGCTCACTGGAACGGAACCGCGGCGAATACTCGTTCTGCACGCTCACCAGGCGGTCGCCCAGGATGTCGCGGGCGAGCCTGATCTGCTCCGGATCGGCGTTCGAGATGCCCGCCATCTGGATCTTGCCGGCGTCGAGCAGGTCCTTCAGCGCGCCCATGGTCTCCTCGTACGGGACCGTCGTGTCGGGCCGGTGGTGCTGGTAGAGGCCGATGCTGTCCACGCCGAGGGCCTTGAGCGAGCGGTCGCAGGCCTGCTTGAGGTACGACGGGCGGCCGTCCCTGCCCCAGCCGCCGTCCGGCGTGCGGGTGTGACCGCCCTTGGTGGCGACGAGCACGGTGCCGGCGTCGCCCGCCCACAGGGCCAGGGCCTTGGCGACCAGGCGTTCGTTGTGGCCGACGTCGTCGTGCGAAGGAGCGTAGGCGTCCGCCGTGTCGATGAGCGTGACGCCGGCGTCCAGGGCCGCGAGGATGGTACGGATCGACTGGGCTTCGTCGGGCATGTGCCCGGCCACCGACATGGGCATGGCGCCGAGCCCGATGGCTGAGACCTGACGCCGGCCGATGGCGCGGGTTGTGCGGGAATTGCGCATGAGTACACCCTGTCGGCTGGAGCGCGCTCCAGGTCAATGCCCGCCGGGCGCGTCCGCGGCTCCCGGCGTCCGCGCGTCACGGTCGGGCGGCGGTCAGGCGTCTGCCGAGGCGCTGGGCGGGGGCCTCGATGAGACGGTGGGTCAGGAGGCTGAGCGGGATCAGCACGAGGAAGTACAGCGCCAGGTCCGGGATCACATGCAGCAGGATCGGGTGCAGGAGGTAGAGGGAGAAGCTGACCACGCCGAGCCCCGGCAGCCGGCGGGGAATGGCCCGCCCGCGCAGCGCGAGCCCGAGCGCGAAGGCGCCGAAGGCCAGCACGAGCGCCGGCGCCCAGGCGGGATCGTCCTTGGCGGGGATCCCGCACGCCAGCACCGCCGCCGTGGCGAGCGCGGCCGCACGCCAGGAGACGGTGCCCTGCTCGGCCCGGTACACCGCCGTGCCCGCGAACATCGACGCCAGTATGATCACGCCCTGCCAGGTGCCGCCCCGGCTGCCGAGGGCCACGAGCGTCAGCCCGAGCAGACCCCCGGCTACCGCGGCCACGGCCCGGGTCCGGCCCCGGCCGAACGCGGTCGTCGCGATGGCGGCGACGACCGCGAGGCCGAGCAGCGCGGCCGTCAGGTCGGCGGCGCCGTTGATCGACGCTTTCGGCAACAGCAGCCCCAGGGGCACGGCCAGCAGGGCCAGGCCGGTGGCGAGCCCGGCCGACCGGTGCGCCTGCCGGACCGTGTACAGCGCGACGCACATCAGGTAGAACGCCATCTCGTACGAGAGCGTCCACATCACGCCGATGACGGCGGGCAGGTTGAGCAGTTCCTGCAGCATCGTCAGGTTGCCCAGCAGCACGAGGGCCAGGGGGCGCCGGTCGAGTCCCGGTTCGAGGGTGAGCAGGCCGGCGCAGGCGAGGAGGAGCGCCAGGCCGCAGGCGGTCAGCAGCAGCGGGAGGAGGCGGAAGGCCCGGCCGGTCCAGAAGGCGCGCAGGTCTCCGCGCCGTTCCAGGGAAGCGGGAATGATGTACCCGCTGACCAGGAAGAACACGAACACGCCCCACGTGCCGAAGTCGATCCGGCGGTCCACTTCGGCCCAGACGGCGGGGATGTAGGTCCAGCCGGCGTGGTGGATGGTGACGGCCAGCGCTGCCGGCCCTCGCAGGGCGTCCAGCCAGGCCAGCCGGTGGGGGGCCGCGAACATCTGACGGATTCTAGGTCATAAGTGACTATTTGCCGCCTTTGGTGAGGGCGGCGCCGAACCGCCCAGCCGGACCGTGCGTACCTCAGATGTGCGTTGCCGCGAGCACGGCCAGGAAGACGGCCAGGAGCACGGCCACCGGCATGGCCGCGAGCTCGGCCGGGAGCGTGGTCACGGGCATGGCCGCGAGTGTGATCACGGGCATGGTCACGGGCATGGTCACGGGCATGGTCACGGGCATGGTCACGGGCCGTCCGCTGTGGGAGCATGTGGGCCACGCACCACGGTCGCCGGGACCGCTGGCGTCCTCGGCCGGGTGGTCCTGACGGACGTTGCGGGGTGGCTATGAGGGCTTCCGCGCGAGTCCATGCCGGTGCTGTGGTCGGTGTGGGCGTCGTGGTGCTGGTCGCCGTCCTGTGGGTCGGCGGCGGCGCGGGCACGCCGGAGATCGCCGGGCTGCCCTCCGCGGGGCCGCTGGCGGAGTGGGGCCTGCCGCTGGTGCGGTTGTGGCACGACCTGTGCGCCGTGGCGTGCGTCGGCACCCTGCTGGCCGCGGGCGTCCTGGCTCCGGCGGGCTCGCCGGAGTCGGCGCGCTGCGTGCGCGCGGCCGGCTGGTGGGCGCTCGGTTGGGCGTTCGCCTCCCTCGCCGGCTACGTGCTGACCCTGTCGACCTTCTTCGCCCTGCCGCCGGCGCGGGTCGTCGTCGCCGCGCACCTCCTCGGCTACGGCACGTCGCTCCCTCAGACCCAGGCGCTGCTGGTCGTGCTGGCCGCGACGTTCGTGGTGGCGCTGGCCACGCTGGTGCCGCGCCTGCCCCGGTGGATCCCGCTGGTGCCGGCCGTGGGCGCGCTGCTGCCGCCCGCGTACGTGGGCCACGCCTCCTCGGCGGCCGATCACGACATCGCGATCTCCGCGCTGATGGCGCACCTGGTGGGCGTGTCGGTCTGGGTGGGCGGCCTGTGCGCGGTGCTCGTGCACTTCCGCCGGTCCGGCGATCTGGGCGTGGTGCTGCCCAGGTTCAGCACGATCGCGCTGTGCTGCTTCGTCGCGGTGGCCTGCTCGGGGCTGGCCGGCGGGTGGGTGCGGCTTGGAGCGCTGTCCGACCTGTGGCAGAGCACGTACGGCCTGCTCCTGCTCGGCAAGGTCGCCGTGCTGGCGGTTCTCGGATGGTTCGGCTGGAACCATCGCCGCCGCACCGTCATGGGCGTGGCGGATCGCGGGGTGCGGCGCACCTTCGTCCGGCTGGCGGTGGCCGAGGCGGCCGTGATGGCGGCGGCGATGGGCCTGGCCGTCGGCCTGTCCCGCACTCCGCCGCCCGCGGGCGGCGACGGGGGCGGCCACGTGGCGCACGGCGTGCTGGAGTTCACGCCGGCCCCGTTCACCCCGGGCGCGCTGATCACGGAGGCGCGGCTGGATCCGCTGGTCCTGCTGCTGCTCGCGCTGCCCGCCGCCGGCTATCTCGCGGGCATGCGCAGGACGGCCGCGTGGCCGGCGGGCCGGGCGATCGCCTGGCACGCCGGGCTGGCTCTGGTCGCGCTGGTGCTGGTCGGCGGGGTCGGCGGCTACGCGCGGGCGATGGCGTCCGTGTACGCCCTCCAGCACGTCACGCTCACCGTCGTCGCTCCGCTGCTGCTCTGCCTGGGCGCCCCTGTCACCCTGGCGGGCCGGGCCACGACCGCTTCCTCGCAGTACGGCGACCTCGGCTCGCGCGCCTTCGGCCGGCGGATCACCCGCCCGGTCCTCCTGCTGACCGCCTACCCGGTGCTGTTCCTGCTGCTGTACGGGACCGCGTGGCTGCCCTGGTCGTTGTCCGCCTACGGCTCCCACCTGGCCACCGAGGCGTTGTTCCTCGGCCTCGGGCTGGCCGTGTCGTGGGTGCTGGCGGGCGCCGACCCGCTGCCCCGGCCGTTCCCGTGGGCCGCGCGGGCCCGGCTGCTGGCGGTGGCCGCCGCGGTGCACCTCACACTCGGCGCGTACCTGCTGACCGGGCCCCGCGTCGCGGCCGCCTGGTTCCTGCGGGCGGCCCCGGCCGGCGTGCCGGAGGCCGACCAGCGCCTGGCCGGGGCCGTCCACCTGATCGTGCCGCTGCTCGCCTTCGCGCCGCTGGCCGTGCGGCTGGCCCTGGAACGGCAGGCGGCGCGGGTGCGGGCCCGCCCGCGGGTCACGGAGCCGCGCGAAGGCTGACGTTCACTCCTCCCACACCGGGACGCGGGGGAGGCCGCGCGCCTGACGGGCCTCGTCGACGAGCCGCTGGATCAGGTCCGTCTTGGCCCGGGTGTAGGCCGCGGCGTCCACGTCGCCGCCGGCCAGGTGGCGCTTGAGGGCGGCGTACTCGGAGGCCGCCCGGGGGTCGGCCCTCAGATGGTCGCGCAGCAGCCGCTCGTTACGGGTGTCCCACGTGTCGGCCGGCACCACGTGCAGGTGGTGGCTGCGCCGGCCCGAGGCGTCCGCACGAAAGTAGAACAGCCGCCCCCGCATGCCCGTCTCCTCGCTCCGGTAGCCGAGGCCCGTCAGCGCCCGCTCCTGAGCAGTCACCGCTTCCAGGGCGGACACCGAGGCCATCAGGTCGACGATCGGCTTGGCCGCCAGGCCGGGCACGGACGTGCTCCCCACGTGCTCGATCTCCAGGAAGACGCCCGGCAGTGCTGCGACCAGCTCCTCGCACGCCTGCTCCGCCAGCGATGGCCACGCCGCGTCGTAGTCCACAATGACAACCGCCATACCTGCTCCAGCTCCTTAGGGATCTTCGGTTCGCGTGACCGGTGGGTCATGCCGGGGGAGATTCTCCGCCATCCGGGCGGCGGGTGGCCAGGCGGGCGGGAGCCAGTCGATCGGCGGGGAGAGGCGGCGGGGAGAGGC
>NZ_SMKO01000252.1 GCF_004348685.1 Nonomuraea deserti
CCGCCAGCAGGGCGGCGGCGGCGATCAGTACGGGAACGGATGTCCTGCGAGTCAACGGTGTGCCTTTCTCTTTTGGGGTTCAGCGGCCGTTGAGGCCGTCGACGATGGCTTTCGTGTTGGTGCGGACCATTTCGAGGTAGGTGGTGGCGCCCGCCGTACTGCTCAGCGACTCCGAGAACAGGGGGACGACCTTGACCCGCACGCCGGCCTCGGAGGCGAGCACCTGGGCGAGCCGGTCGGGCCGGGAGGAGTCCGCGAAGATGGCGTTCACCTTCGTGCGCTGGACGGTGAGCTTCAGCGACTGCAGGTCCGAGGCGCTCGGGGAGGCCAGGGTGGTGCCGCTGGGGATCACCGCGCCGACGACCTCGAAGCCGTAACGCTGCGCGAAATAGCCGAGGACATGGTGGTTGGTGACGAGCTTGCGCGCGGCGGGCGGGACGGTCGCGACCTGCTCCGCCACCCAGGCGTCCAGCCGCTCGACCCGCTCGCGGTAAGCGGTGGCGGCGGCCCGTACGGCGGCCGGATCGGCGCCGTCCACGTGCGCGATGATCTGCTCGGCGATCAGGTCGACGGCTCTGGCCATGCGCCGCGGGTCGGTCCAGAAGTGGGGGTCGAACTGCCCGGCGCTCTCGTCGCCGGCGAAGCGGAGGGGGTCGACGCCCTCGGCGACGGCCAGCGTGGGCAGGCCGGCGTCCGCGGCGGCCCGTACGTTGCGCAGGACGCCCTCCTCCAGGCCGAGCCCGTTGTGGACCACGAGGTCCGCGCGTTCGATCAGCGCGGCCTCCTGGGCCGAGACGCCGAACGAGTGAGGGTCGGAGTCGGGCTTCATCAGCACGGTCACCTCGGCCTCGCCGCCGGCGATGGCGCGGGTGACGTCGCCGAGGATGTTGGTGGTGACGACCACCCGGGGTCCCTGCGCGTCCTGGGCCGCACATCCGGTCAGCGCCGCCAGCACGACGGCCGCCACGGCGCAGGCGGCCCGGCATGCCCTCATCGCCCGGTCTCCGTCATGTGCGCGGGCGCGAAGCCGGGCTCGAACGTGCGGGCGTGCCTGAGGCCGTCGTTGTAGTCGATCTCGTGCACGGTCCGGCCGGCGGGGTCGTTGACGTACGCGCGGGCGGCGTCGACCTCGACGGCCGGCGCGCCGGTCGGCGGCGTGCGGAGCAGCGCGGTCCTGGCCTGCTCCTTGCCGGAGCCGGGGTCGTACGCGTGCAGCATGCCGTCACCGGTCAGGACCAGGACCGGCATCCCGTCCCCTGCGGCGTTGACCGCCACGGCGGGCCCGGTCCTCAGCCGCCGCCACGTCCTGGCGGTGACGTCGAGCACCCACACGCCTGCGTCGCCGGCCTTGGCCGCCAGGATCGTGCTGCCGGGCCGGTGCCGGAACTCCGTGGCCCGCCGGTCCTCGGACGGCACCCGCGGGTAGGGGATCCGCACGCTCTCGAACGCGCCGTCGTCCTCGGTGACGAGCAGGGCGCCGCCGGCGCAGCCGATGATGACGCCGCGCCTGGTCACCGCCGTTCCCGCCGCGTCCTCGCAGGCGCCGATGGCGGGGCCTGGTTCGCCGGCCCGCGTCATGAGCCGCACCTCGCCGCCGCGGGCCACGATCACGTGCTCCGCGTACGGCACCGCCGCGTCGGCCGTGAACCTGCCGGTTTCCGCCAGTTCGCCCTTCTCCATGCGGGCGCGGTCGAGCAGCCTGACCGTGCCGTCGGAGGAGCGCACGGCGGTCACGGCGGCGTCGCCGGCGACGGTGTACGGAGGCCGCCCGCGCAGCGTGCCGAGGTCGCGGGCCGCCGCCCGGTAGTAGTGCACGTGGTCACCGTGGTCGACGGTCCACGCGCCGGTGTCGATCACCCGGAGCCCGCCCGTGGCGGTGGTGAGGTAGGCGAAGCGGCCGTCACCGGTCACGCTCTCGACCTTCTCGACGTCGGCGACGGGCGCCACTTTGCCGGTGAGCAGGTCGAGCAGGCGCACGGCGCCCGCCCGGTCACCGGCCAGCAGCAGCCGGGACTGGGGTTCCGGCATCTCCTCGGCGCCCTGGACGTACCCGTGCGGGGTGGAGGCGGCCCTGCTCTGCTGCGGTGGCCGCCCGCATCCGGTCAGCAGGAGCAGCCCGGCGAGCGCCGCGGCGACGGCGGTTCTCATGACGGCGCTCCCGTACGGGCCGCGAGCCGGTGTCTCAGCAGGCCGGCCGCGGCGGAGACGAAGAACAGCGCCACGGCGGCGGCGGCGATGGTGGCGCCCGCCGCCGTCGCCGCGTGCCACGAGACGACGAGCCCGGTCACGGTCGAGACGATCCCGAGCAGCGCCGCCCCGAGCATGATCTTCGGGATGGCCCGCGCCCACAGCGCCGCCGCGGCGGCCGGCGCGATGAGCAGCCCGAAGACCAGCAGGGTGCCGACGATGTGGAACGAGGCGACGATGGCGACCGTGACCAGCCCGACCAGCAGCACCTGAGCCGCCCCCGGGCGCAGGCCGAGCGTGTGGGCCTTGCGGGGATCGAACGCGAGCGCGACGAACGCCCGGTGGCCGAGCGCCGCCACCACGACGGTGACCGCGAGCGCGACGCCGAGGCCCGCGAGGTCGTCCCTGCCGACCGCCAGCACGTCGCCGAACAGGAACGCGGTCAGGTCGACGGCGAACGACCGGGAGTGGGAGACGACGATCACGCCCAGCGCCAGCATCCCGGCGAAGAGCAGGCCGATGCCGGTGTCCTGCGACAGCCGCGGCGACCTGCCGAGCACGCTCACGCCCAACGCCATCCCGGCGGCGCTGAGCAGCCCGCCGACGAGCACGTTCACCCCGGCCAGGGAGGCGAGCGCCACGCCGAGGAGCATCCCGTGGGACATCGCGTCGCCGAGGAAGGCCATGCCGCGCAGCACCACCCACGTCCCGGCGACCGCGCAGATGAGGGAGACCAGGATGCCTGCCCAGAGCGCCTGCCGGACAAATGACACCTGGAAGGGATCAAGCAACCAATCCATGGACAATTACACTACAATGAAAACCATTGTCATTTCCAAGGAGGTCGGCCATGAAACTTCGCGATGCGGTCGCGATCCATGACGTCGTGGCCGGATACGGCCGCAAGAGGGTGCTGCACGGGATCTCGGCCGGGCTGCCCGCCTCGGCGGTGACGGCCGTCGTCGGCCCGAACGGCTCGGGCAAGTCCACGCTGCTCGGCGTGCTCGCCGGCGTCATCAGACCGGCGCGCGGGCGGATCGAGCGCGACCGGCGGCGCCCGGGATACGTGGTTCAGCGCAGCGCGGTGCCGGACGCCCTGCCGCTCACGGTCCGCGACGCGGTGGCGATGGGCCGCTGGGCGCTACGCGGGCCGTGGCGGCGGCTGACGGCGGCCGACTGGGCGGTGGTCGACGCCTGCATGTCGCGCCTGGGCATCCTCGACCTGGCCGGGCGGCAGCTGGGGGCGCTGTCGGGAGGGCAGCGCCAGCGCGCGCTGGTCGCCCAGGGCCTGGCCCAGGAGCCAGGGTTGCTCCTGCTCGACGAGCCGGCGACGGGGCTCGACGTGGAGGCCGGCCGTCTCATCGGCGGCGTCGTCGACGAGGAGAGCGCGGGAGGCGTCACGGTGGTCCACGTCACCCACGACCTGGCCGCGGCCATGGGCGCCGGCCACTGCCTCCTCCTCGACGGTGGCCGGCTGGTCGCGCAGGGCCCTCCCGGCGAGGTCCTGACGCCGGAGGCGCTGCGGGAGGTGTTCGGCGGCCCTCATCCACAGCCTGTGGGCAGGGTGACCGCGCCTCCCCAGGCCACCGCCATCACCCTGGAGCCGGGACGGTGACGGGACTCGTGCGGCGGTCCCGGCCAGGCCCAGGGTGAATGGCGGCGTCTCTCGTGGGGGCGGTCAGACCTCTTCGGCCACCCCCAGGTACATCACCCCGGAGTTGGCGGGGTTGTAGGCGATCGCGGTGACCCGGTCGTAGGCGTTGTGCTGGGTGGTGACGCGGTCGTGCCAGGCGTCGTACCTGTAGATGTCGGTGCCGAGCGAGGACCATCCGGTTCCCCACACGAAATAGAGCACGCCCGGGTCCTTCGGGTGGGCGGAGAGCAGCGGCCCGTTGGGGATCGTGATGCCGGGGCCCTGGTCCACGACGGGGGTGAAGTGGCGGCCTCCGTCCCCCGAGCGGTAGATGTGCCGGCCGCCGGACGGCGCGCCCGAATACAGCTCGTCGATGTCGAGGCCCATCACGTACACGACGTTCGGCGAGGCGGGTGAGATCGCGGCGCTGAACACGTTGACCTTCCCGCCGGTCGAGCTCAGCCCCTTCGACGTGGTCCAGGTGCGACCGCCGTTGTAGGTGACGCTGACCCCATCGCCCGACGCTCCCAGCACCACGTGGTTGAGGTTGTGCGGGTCGAACGCCGCCGTGTAGACGCTGCGCAGTTCGTCCTTCTCCCAGGCGGGCACGCCGATGGGCTCCCACGTGCGCCCGCCGTCGCGCGACTCGTGCAGCTGCCCCTCGGCGTCGGCCACCCGCAGGTGGTCGCCGTGGCGGCGGTCGGTGCCGAGCCCGGCGAGCCCGCCGGCGGGTGAGGTGAGCGGCGTGACCCCGTCGGGCGTGGCGAGCGAGAGGTGACCCTCGCGGTCCCACGCGTAGGCCCGGTCGCCGCGGGCCGCGGTCAGCTCGATGTTCGAGCCCGCCACCTTGCCCACCGGTTCCCACGTGCAGCCGGCGTCCGACGAGCGCGACAGCTGGTTGTTGGCCAGGGAGAGCAAGGTGTCAGGGCGGTCGAGCGTGACAAGGCCCCACGTGTAGACGACCGGTTCCAATGTCTTGCTGGTCGGTGTGATGGTCTTGCCTTCGTCCCGCGTGTACGTCACCGTGCCGTCGCCGGTGACGGTCTCGCAGGAGGGCTGGTGCCAGCGGCCGAAACCGTCAGCGGTGGCCGGCGTCGCGGCCGACATGAGCGCGAGCGCGGCCGTCAACCCGATGGCGAAAGACTTCTTCAAAGCTGCCTCCCTGGCAGGCATGGGTCAGGAACAACAACAGGTCCATGTCCGTCCTACCGGTGAGTGGATCGCCGAGGCCAGCGCAGCGGTTGGCATCTTTGCGACATTTCATGAATATGCCATGCTTATGGATCGTGAACCCGCATGACAACGCGCTCGCGGCGGTCGGCGTCGACGCCGAGGACGAGCAAATATACCGTGACCTGTTGCGCCGGCCGCGCGCGACCCTGCACGAGCTGGCCGCGCACACCGGGCGCACCACGGTGGCCCTGCGGCGCGCGTTCGCCCGGCTGGAGGCGCTGGGTCTGGTCAGCCGCATGGCGGGGCGTCCCGTCCGGTTCCTGGCGACCCGGCCGGACGTGGCGGTCTCCGCCCTCATCTCGCGAAGGGAGGAAGGGCTGGCGCAGGCGCGGCTCGCGGCGCTGGCGATGCTCGCCGAGACCCCGCGCACGCAGAACCACTCACCCGAGGAGCTCGTCGAGGTCGTCCAGGGCCGGGCGGCCGTGGTCCAGCGGTTCACGCAGCTGCAGCAGGCCGCGACCGGGGAGATCCTGGTGCTGGACCGGCCGCCGTACGCGCAGGACCCCAGCGAGCAGAACGTCGCCGAGATGGAGCGCCTCGCGCACGGCCTGCAGGTCCGCGGCATCTACGACGCCTCGGCGCTGGAGGTCCCCGGCAAGCTGCGCCTCGCCCAGGAGTCGGTGGCCGCGGGCGAGCAGGCCAGGGTCAGCCCCGAGGTGCCGATGAAGCTGGCCATCGCCGACCGGCGGACCGCGATCCTGCCGCTGAGCACCGACGAGTCCGCCCACGCCGACAGCGCGGTCATCGTGCACTCCTCGACGCTGCTCGACGCGCTGGTCGCCCTGTTCGAGGTGCTGTGGAGGTCGGCGCTGCCGCTGCCGGCCAGACCGCTCGACGCGCCGTCCGGCGGCCCGGCCGACCTTCCCGACCCTGAGCTGTTCACGCTGCTGGCGGCCGGGCTCAAGGACGAGGCCGTGGCGCGCCAGCTCGGCGTGAGCCTGCGTACGGTGCACCGGCGGGTCAGCGAGATGATGGAGCGGCTAGGCGCGCGCACCCGGTTCCAGGCCGGGCTGCTCGCCGCCCGGCGCGGCTGGTGGGGCGACGACGGTCGCCGGCACGGCTAGAGCCGCCGCCGTCGCCGTCCGGCCTCAGGCGGTGACGGCGAGCGCCGCCTCGACGGCCTGCTCGTACCAGCCCGTGGCGCCGATGCCGGCGAAGATTTCCGCGGCCTGCCGGAAGCAGCCGATGCTCTCCCCGCCTCCGAGATGCCCGAGCGCGAGCAGGATGCGGCCCTCGATCAGCCTGTCACCCACCTGGCGGGCGATCCGCAACGCCCGGTGCAGGTCGGCGGCGGCCGCGACCAGCTCTCCACAGCCGAGCCGCGCCTCGCCCAGCGCGTGCAGCGCGTACGCCTGGCCCACCAGGTCGTTCAGGTCGACGGTGATGGCCAGGGCCTGCTCGCCGTCCCTGACGGCCTCGGCGTGCAGGCCCTGGCGGCGGCGGACCTCCGCCCTGCGCTTGAGCAGCTGAGCCTCGCTCAGGGCCCGTTTCGTGCTGATGGCCAGCGCACGATCCAGCAGCCGCCCCGCCTCTTCCAGCCGGCCCTCGAGCATGTGCACGTGCGAGAGGAAGCCCAGTCCGTGCGCCAGCGCCATGACGTCGCCCACCTGCTCGAACAACTCCAGTGCGCGTTCGATCTCCGCCTTTCCCCTGCCGAGGTCCCCCTGGGTGATATGGACGGTGCCGAGGTGGCGGAGCACGATGGCCTGGCTGGGCACGTCCGCCAGCTGCTGGAAGAGGCCGAGCGCCGCGCACAGGAACTCGGTGGCCTGCGGCAGCCGCCGGAGGGTGAGGTTGAGCGAGCCGATGGAGTAGAGCATGGCGGCCTGGCCCGGCAGGTGCGAGGCGGCACGGCAGGCCTCGAAGGCCTTGGTCGCCACCGCCTGCCAGTCCGCGAAATAGGCACGAGACTCGAACATATGCACGTAACTGGCCACGAGGTCGCGGCTCAGGTCGGCGAGCCCCAGCTCGGCGCACTGCGACACCGCGGCGACGAGCGTCAGCCGCTCGCTCTCCAGCCACGCCAGCGGGTCGCTCAGCATCACCGCCAGAGCCGCCTCGTCGGGCAGCCAGCGCGGCGCGTCGCCGCGCGGAACCCTGCTGTACTGGTGGCTGAAACGCAGGTCGCGCGCCTTCTCCGCGAGGCCGAGCAGCCCGCTGAAAGCCCGGCACAGCGCGGCCGGCGCGGCGCCGGGCGGCTCCCCGCCCTCGGCCTGCTCGCGGGCGAACAGGCGTATCAGGTCGTGGAAGCGGTAACGCGGCTGGCCGGCCCCGTCGCTCCCGAGCGGCTGCAGCAACTGGGCGTCGACCAGCTGTTCGAGCAGCTGTTCCGCGTCGTGGACCGACGTGTCCAGCAGCGCCGCCGCCAGCCAGGGCGCGAACCCGGACGGAGTCTCCACCATCGCGAGCCAGCGGAAAGCCAGGGCGGCGCGCTCCGACAGCTCGCGGCACGACAGCTCGATGCTCGCCCTGACCTCGAAGTCGCCCCGGCTGAGCTGGTCCAGCCGGTGGTGTTCGTCGGCCAGGCGCGCGACCATCTCGGCGAGCGACCACCGCGGCCGCGCCGTCAGCTTCGCCGCCGCGATGCGCAGCGGCAGCGGCGACCTGTCGCACAGTGCCGCCAGCCGGGTCGCCGCCTCCTGCTCGGCAGACACCCGCTCGGCCCCCACCACGCGTTCGAGCAGTTCGACCGACTCCTGCTCGGTCAGGACGTCCAACGGCACCTGCAGCGCGCCGTGGCTCACCGTCAGCCCCTCCAACCGGCGCCGCGAGGTGACGATCACGCAGCAGCCCGGCGTGCCGGGCAGCAGCGGGCGCACCTGGGCGGCCGTCTCGGCGTTGTCCAGCAGGACCAGCACCCGCCTGCCGTCCAGGGTGCTGCGGAACAGCGCGGTCCGCTCCTCCAGCGCGGGCGGAACCGCCGTCCCCGGCACCCCGAGCGCGCGCAGGAAACGTTCCAGGACGGCCGACGGCTCCGCCGACCTCCTGTCGCGGTCGTAGCCGTGCAGGTTCGTGAACAACTGACCGTCGGGGAACCGGCCGGCGACCTCGTGGGCCCACCGCAGGGCGAGCGAGGTCTTGCCCACCCCCGCGGCGCCGCTGATCACGGCCACCGGCAGGCCGTCCCGGTCCGGGCGCGTCAACCGGTCGAGCATCCGGATCTGCGGCGTACGGCCCACGAACGCGGACACGGCGGGCGGCAACTGCGCCGGCCGTACCGTAACCGCCGGAGCGGGCTGGTCGGCCTGAGCGCCGGACGCGTCGGGTTGCGCGGTGGACGTGCTGGGCGGCGCGGTTGACGTGCTGGGTTGCGCCGCGGACGCGGCCGGTGGCACGGGACCGCCGGGGTGGCCTGGCTGCGCGGTGGAGGTGCCGGACGGCGCGGTCGACGTGATGGGCTGCGCCACGGACGCGCCTGGCTGCGCGGTGGATGTGTCGGATGTCGTGGTCGACGTGCCTGGTGGCGCGATGGACAAGCCGGGCGCACCGGACGGGATGGTGGATGTACCGGGTGACGATTCGGACGTGCCGGGTGAGGTTCCGGTACCGGGTGACGTTCCGGAGATGCCGGGTGACGCCTCGGATGTGCCGGGTGACGTACCGGAGGTGCCGGGCGACGTACCGGAGGTGCCGGGTGGGGTGGTGGACGTGCTGGGCGGGGGCGCGGGTGAATCCTCGTGCGCGGCGTCGGCAGGGGGCGGTCCTGCCAGGATCGCCTGTTGCAGGTCCCGCAGGGCCCGTCCCGGCTCCAGGCCGAGCTCGTCCAGCAGATGCCTGCGCCCCTGCCGGTAGCTCTCCAGCGCGTCGGCCTGCCGCCCCGAGCGCCACAGCGCCAGCATCAGCCGTTCGCGCAGCCCTTCGCGCAGCGGGTGCTCCTCCACCAGCCCGGCCAGCCGGGCCACGGCCTCGCGGGTACGGCCGCAGGCCAGCTCCGCGTCGGCCCATTCCTCGGCGATGTCGAGCCGGGCGTTCTCCAGGCCGCGGGCAGCGGCGGCGATCTCGGTGGTGTCGATCTCGGCCAGCACCGGGCCGCGCCACAGGTCGAGCGCCCGTGCCAGCGCGGCCGACGCCTCCTCCGGCCGGCTCGCCCGGCGAGCGGCGGCGGAGTGTTGCCGCGCCTCGTGCGCGTCCACCCATACGCCGTCGGTGAGCAGGCGGTAGCCGACCCGCTCGGTGACGATCAGCTCCGCGTCCCGGCCGGCGGCCTTGACCGCCTTCCGCAGCGTGTGCACGTGGATAGCGACCTGGTTGCGCGCCGATCCGGGCAGGCGGTCTCCCCAGATCGCCGTCACCAGCCGCTCGAGCGGTACGATCCGCCCGGCGTCCAGCAGCAGCGCGGCGAGCAGCGAGCGCGGCCGCGGGCCCCCCAGCTTGACCGGACGCCCCAGGCAACTCGCCTCCAGTGGCCCGAGGATCCGGAATTCCATCTGAGTTGTCATGTCAATCCCCCGTCGACCGTTCGATTGTCGTCTCCCCCTAGCGCTCCGGGCCTTTCATGAATCGGTTCGAAATCGCCTGTAAAGCCCGGGCACTTAGCCTCGCATCTCGGCCTGGTTTGCCGTACCAGTTACGTAACAGGGAGGCGCCGCGGGGGACGCCGGATCGTTGGTCGGCATCGACGGGCGCCGCGCTGGTGACCGTGTCCGGCGCGCCCGCTCCGGCGCAGGCCGGGAGCGGAGGTGAGGGCCGGCGCCGGAGGCGGCAGGACCCATCAGGTCGTGGTGCCCACCCGTGGTCGGTGCGAGGGCCGGGGTGGCGATTCCGGGCGATGAGGTTTACCGGGCCCTGCGATCAGGCAGGAGGAGAGCCCGTACGAACCCCTAGAGCAGGAGCTGACCGTGCACCACTTCACCATCGCGACCGTCGCCGAGGAGAGCGCCGACTTCCGCCGCGTGCTGTGGACGGGGGAGAAGAGCCAGCTGGTGATCATGACCATCCCGCCGGGCGGCGAGATCGGCGATGAGGTCCACGAGGGCATCGACCAGCTCCTGACGTTCGTCTCCGGCGTGGGCGAGGCCCGGGTGGGCGGCGAGACCCGGGAGGTACGGCAGGGCGACCTGGTAGCCGTCCCCGCCGGGACCCGGCACAACTTCGTCAACACCGGCGTGAACCCGCTGGTCCTCTACACCGTGTACGGCCCGCCGGAACACGCCGACGGGGCCGTGCACAGGACCAAGGAGGAGGCCGACCGGGCCGAGCACGCCGCCTGAACCCGCCGGAGCACCGTCGACCCGCGCCCTGCCGGACCTGCCGGACCTGCCGGTGCACCGTCGACCCGCGCCCTGCCGGACCTGCCGGACCTGCCGGTGCACCGTCGACCCGCGCCCTGCCGGACCTGCCGGACCTGCCGGAGCAGCGTCAACCCGCGTTCCGCCGGAGCTCGCGGAGCTCGCGGAGCTCGGCCCAGGCGTCCGCGGCCTTGGTGTCGCCGAGCTCGGTGAACGTGTCGAACGCCTGCCGCCAGGCGACCTCCGCGGCTCTCATGTTCCCTCCGGCGCGGTAGGCGAAGCCCAGGTTGAGCTGGGCCGCCGCCTCCCCCCGCGCGCTCCTGATCGAGCGGGCGATGGAGATCGCCTCCAGGTGGTTCCTGATGGCGCCGGCGTGGTCGCCGGAGGCGGCGTGGGCGCGGCCCAGGTTGGTGAGGTTGGTGGCCTGGACGAAGAACGCGCCGCTGCTGCGGTTGATGCCGAGCGCCTGGCGCCAGCACTCGATCGCCGCGGCGTAGTGGCCCAGGCCGAAGTGGGCCTCGCCGAGCGTGTCGAGGACGTGGGCCCGCCCGCGCTCGTATCCGGCTTCGCTGGCCAGGGCCAGCGCCTGCTCGCACTGCGCCCGGGCCGTGCGGTAGTCCTGCTGGTCGACGGAGACCATGGCCAGGTTTCCCATGACCTTCGCCTCGCCGCGCCGGTCGCCGCACTCGCGGAACGCCAGCGTCGCCTGGCGGTAGCAGCGGTTCGCCTCCTCGGAGAGCAGGAGCTCGGTGCAGGTGTTGCCCATCGCGCTGAGCAGGTGTCCGGCCAGTTGGGGGTTCCCGATCCGCGGTACGGCCTTCATGGCGGCTTTGTGGCTGTCGAGCAGCTCGTGGTAGCGCTTGTAGTGGGCCAGGAAGCTCTCCATCAGGTAGGCGATCTGGCACGCCGCGAGGGGGGCGTCGTTGGCGCATGCCCACGCGGGCAGCGCGGTGAGCGTCTGGTGTTCCAGCTCGCACCAGCGCAGGGCCGCCGGCAGGTCGGGGAAGGCGACGGGCTCCACGGGCGCGTCCAGCTCGGCCAGCCGCACCATCGGCGCGCGCATGCGGTCGGGCGCGAAGGCGGTGTCGGCGGCGTACAGGCAGTGGATGAACCACGTCAGCAGCCGCGCGACCGCCGCCTCGCGGGCCGAGGGCGGGTCGAGGCGGCGGCTCTCGCCCGCGGCGTAGGCACGCACCAGGTCGTGCACGTGGTAGCGGTCGCGGCCCTGGTGCTCGACGAGGTGGGTGGACACCAGCCGGTCCAGGTGGCGGCGCGCCTGCCGCGTGGGCAACCCTGACAGGGCGCTCGCCGCCGCCAGCCCGAAGTCGACGCCGGGATAGAGCCCGGCCACCGCGCGCAGGATCCACTGGGTGTCCCGGTCGAGGCGCTGGTAGGACCAGGACAGCACGGTACGCAGGTCGGAGTAGGCGTCGTCGCCGCCGTGGAAGGATTCGAGCCGCTCGTGGTCGCGGGCGATCTCGTCGGCGATCTCCGACAGGTGGATCTCCGGCTGCCTGGCGATGCGTTCGGCGATGATCCGCAGCGCGAGCGGCGAGTGGTCGCACAGCCGGGCGAGCTCCTGTACGGCGGAGTCGTCGCCGGTGATCGTGGCCCGGCCGGAGAGGCTGCCGAGCAGCGCCACCGACTCCCGCAGGTCGAGCGGGGGCAGGCAGAGGCGGGCGGTGGCGTCCCTGGCGGCCAGGCTGCGCAGCTGGTCGCGGCTGGTGACCACGACGCAGCCGCCGGCGGGCAGGAGGGGACGGACCTGCTCGCTGCTCAGCGCGTTGTCCAGCAGCATGAGCAGTCGCCGGCCCGCCGTACGGGTGCGGAACAGCGCCGAGGCGGCGGCCGGATCCTCCGGGATCTCCTCGGGCGGCACGCCCAGGCCGCGCAGGAGCGTGTTCAGCGCGCTGATCGGCTCCAGGGGGTCGAGCGTGCCGAAGCCTCTGAGGTTGACGTAGAGCTGCCCGTCGGGGAACGCCTCGGCGACCGTCGTGCACCACTGGACCGCGAGCGTGGTCTTGCCGATGCCCGCGCTGCCGACGATGACCAGCACCTTGGGGTCGGGCTCCGCGGGGGATCCGTCGCCGGCGAGGACGTCGTCCAGCGCGCCGAGCTCCTTGCTCCGGCCGACGAAATGAGCGGCGTTGGGCGGCAGTTGCCGCGGCACGGTCGCCAGGGGCGGCGGCGCATCCCTGGTGCCTGTGCCGGTGCGGGTGCCGGTGCGGGTGCCGGTGCCGGTGCCGGAGCTGGTGCCAGTGCCGGAGCTGGAGCTGGTGCTGGTGCCGGTGCTGGTGCCGGTTATGGGGGCGGCGCCGGGCTGGATCTGGCGCACCGCCTCGTACAACCGGGCCTGCTCGCCCGCGTCCAGGCCCAGCGCCTCGGCGAGCAGGTGCACGGACGTGCTGCGCGGGCGTTGCGGCGCGTCGAGCTCCAGGCGGCGGATGGTGCGCACGCTCAGGCCCGTGCGCTCGGCCAGCTGCTCCTGGGTCAGCAGCGCGCGCTCGCGCCAGGCTCGCAGCAGCGTCCCCAGGGTCAGGCCGGCGTGGGCGGCGTCGCGTAGTCCCGCCGGCATCACCCCGTCTCCGGCCGGTCGCGTCCAGGGCGCACGATCGAGTTCCGTAGCTTCATGGCAAGGTGTCCTTCTTGTGAAGCTTTCAGGGCACGTAAGGTACGACCGAGCGTGACGCTACCCAGCCCGGCTTGACGCGATGTTGACC
>NZ_SMKO01000253.1 GCF_004348685.1 Nonomuraea deserti
GGGGGTGGCGGGGCGGTCCTGGGTGGCATGCCGGTCCTGGAGGGCATGCCGGTCCTGGAGGGCATGGAGGGCCCGGTGGTCCTGGAGGGCCTTATGGTCCCGGAGGGCCGGGTGGTCCTCGAGGGCGGTGGCAGCCGCCGCGGCGTGGTGGCGGCGGGAAGGGACCGCTGATCGCCATCGTCGCCGTGCTCGCCGTCGTCCTGATCGGCGGGGCGGCCGGAGGGTGGCTGCTCCTCCAGCAGTTCGGCGACGGACCCGGACCGCCAACGGACTATTCCGGCAAGCGGCCAAGGCTGGTGCGGACACCCTCGGCGACGCCGGCCGCCGAGGTGGTGAAACTGCGGCCGATCACCGGGGCGCAGCTGTGTGACGCCATCTCCGACGCCTTCCGCAAGGACCTCGTCACCGACGGCAAGTACGGCGGGAAGGACGCGTCCACGGGGGCCGCCACGGAAACGGACAAGCAGGCGAGCTGCGAGTGGCGCAACAACAAGATGGACGTCGGCGCCGGCGTCATCGGCCATCGCAGCCTGAGCATCTCCGTCCGGGCCAGGAGCACCGAGAGCCAGAACGCGCTCGAGTACGCCAAGGACCAGTTCGAGCAGGACAGGAAGACCCACGAGCGGCGGGTCAACGTCCGGGACGGGCAGCGGATCGACGGGAGGAGCTCGGGTTCGGCGTTCGGGGAGACCACCAAGCTGGCGTACGGCGACGCGTCGTACAGTCAGAGCTCGATCGGGCACAGCGGCCTCTCGGCCGAGGTGTACGTCCGGGAGGGGCCGTGGCTGATCAAGGTGAAGTACGGCGGCAGCAACCGGACCGGCCGGAAATACCCGTCGGGTGACGAGGTACGCGCCGCGGCCGGCAAGGTCGCCGAGCGCGTCACCGCGGAGATGGCCAAGGACGCCTCCAAGGTCGACGCCAGCGGGCCGTGCGCGATCCTGTCCACCGAGGACGTCGAGGAGGCGTTCTTCCCCACCGTCACCGGGCCGTCCGTGGGCGAGAACGACGGCCGCATCAAGCAGACCACCTGCGCCTGGAAGATCGTGGAGGCGGTGAAGCACGAGCCGGGGCAGGAGTACACCTCCCGGGGCGGTGAACTGCACATCCACGTCGTCGACTGGCAGGACGGCGGCGGCAGCGGGTCGGGGTTCCAGTTCGATCGTGATGCCAGGAAGTACGACCGCTACCGCGCCAAGGGCGGCATCGGCGACACGGTCAGCCACACCACGTACGGGCCCCGCGAGGAGCTCTCAGGGCTCGGCGAGAAGGCGTTCGCCGTGGTGTCCACGACGACCAAGCCGGGCGAGGAGGACGCGGAGCCGAGGCAGGAGATCCTGGTCGAGGTCCTGACCGGCGAGCGCACGGTCGAGTTCACCTTCAGGGGCACGACGGCCGGCGGCGGCATCGTCGAGGCCGACGGTTACCAGGAGCCGGTCTTCGAGTCCGACGCCGCCAGATCGGCCGTGACGCGACTGGCCAGGACGTTTCTCGCGGGGCTGAAATAGCCGGCGGCGCGGAGGGAGCACGCGTCGTGGACCGGCTGCCGGGGTGCCCGTTCGCGGGCGCGCGGGGCTGATCGCGGGATCTGAAGCCCGCCGGCGGACAGGGGGTTGCCCGTCCGGCGGAGGAGCGTGCTGGAGGGGCGCCGCCCTTCCAGCACGCACTCCTCACAGCGCGCCTGGGCCACCGTGCGGCCGTGCGGGAGGCGGGCGCGAGCGCGCGTCGTCGGGCCGGCGCGGCCCCCAGGAGGGCGGTGCGCACGCCGGCGCCGCCACGCGCAGCACCAGGGACGCCGGAGAGCGCGGCGAGGCGGGTCCCGAGGCTCGGGCCCTCGGACGCACGCAGGCGGCCGAGGTCGATGCGGCACTCGCGCAGGCCTGCTCGTCCACGGGCGCGTCCGCGACCTGCTCAGGGAATCCGGCAGCCAGGCTCCCGGGTCCGGCGCGGGCGGGACACCTGGGGCGGATGCGCAACCATCCATAGATACCGCACGCGAAACTAATTTTCCACATTTACTGCCAGATGGAAAATTTCTTCCTACATTGCTTGACCTGGGCGGTTAACACTGGGAAAGCTGTGGCGGGACAGCAGCAGCGTGAAAGGACCCCCATGGTGACTGTCCGCGCGTTCGCGCCCGGCGACGAGCGCCCCCTGGTGGACGCCTGGAACCAGAGCATGCCAGGAGATCCCACCACCTCCGGATGGTTGCGCGACTGCGTGCTGCTCGACCCGAACTTCGACCCCGAGGGTCTGCGGGTGGCCGTGGTGGACGGGCGGGTGGCGGGCTGCGCGTACGCCGTCCGCAGGCTGACGCCCCTGGCCCCTGGCACCGATCTGGAGCCGGAGACCGGCTGGATCCCGTTCTTCTTCGTCACGCCCGAGCACCGCGGCGGCGGGCTGGGGCGGCGGCTGGTGGGGGAGGCGCTGGCGTTCCTGGAGGGCGTCGGCCGGACGAGGGTGGATTTTTCGTCCTATACGCCGAACTACGTGCTGCCGGGCGCCGACCCTGAGCTCTACCCCGCAGGCTTCCGGCTGCTGGAGGCGCTGGGCTTCCGTACGTTGTACTCGCCGGTCGCGATGGACCGCACGCTCGTCGGCTACGTGACCCCGGACGACGTGCACGAGCTGCGCGCCAGGCGCGAGAGCGAGGGGTACGTCTTCCGCAGCCCCACCGAGGGCGAGCTGCCGGAGCTGATCCGGTTCGCGGCCGACGCCTTCAACCCCGACTGGGGTGAGGCGATCCGCCACCACCGCGACCCCGAACGCATTGTCATCGCGAAAAAAGACGACATCGTGGGCTTCGCCCTCTACGCGGCCTACCGCGGCATCCCCGAGCGGTTCGGTCCCTTCGGCGTCGATCCGGGGCAACGAGGCACCGGCCTCGGCAAGATCCTGCTCCATCTCACCATGACGATGATGCGGGCCGAAGGGCTCCACTCGTCGTGGTTCCTGTGGACCGGCGAGACCAGCCCCGCCGGCCACCTCTACACCAAGGCCGGTTACGAGATCACCAGGCGGTTCCACGTGATGAGGCGAGAAGCATGACGCACGTCCTGGCCATCGGCGCCCACGCGGGCGACCTCGACCTGACCGCGGGCGCCGTGCTCGCCCAGCACGTCCTGCGCGGCGACCGCGCGACGCTGCTGCACCTGACGCTCGGCGAGCGCGGCCATCCCCGCATGTCCGTGGCCGACTACGCCAAGCAGAAGCGCGAGGAGGCCGAGACGTTCGCCGAGCGGATCGGCGCCGGCGTGCGCTTCCTCGACTACGAGGACGGCCTGCTGCCCGAGGACGACGAGGTCAAGATGCGCGTCGGCGACCAGATCAGAGAGCTGCGGCCGGACGTCATCCTGACCCATTGGTCCGCGTCCATCCATAAGGATCACGCTCGTACCCATCGCATCGTCGAGGACGCCCGCTTCTACGGCGGGCTGAAGACCCTCGAACGCGAGCGGCCCGCCTACTGGGCCGCCGAGCTCTACTACGCCGACAACTGGGAGGACGCCGAGGGTTACGCCCCCGACGTGTTCGTCGAACTGGGCGAGGAGGCGTACGAGATCTGGTCGCAGGCCATCACCGGCTACGCCTACGCCAGGGGCGAGACCTACGGCTTCCCCTACGTCGACTACTACCGCGCGCTGACCGTCGTGCGCGGTGCACCAGCCGGATTCGGCCGCGCGCAGGCGTTCGCCGCCCCGAAGGGTTCGCGCGTCCTCCGGACGAAGTATTTCGGAAAGGCAGCCCCCCAATGATCAGGCCCCCTGTGAAACGTCTGCTGGCGGTGCTCGCCGCCCTCGCCCTCGCCGGCTGTTCCGGCGGCGGCACCGGCGGGAGCGGCGGAGGTGAGAAAGCCCCGCCGCTGATCATCCACGCCGTGGACGCGGGCACGTTCCAGGAGGACTTCAACCCGTACCACCTCGAAGGCGTGAACTTCGGGACGAGCGGGATGATCCACGAGACCCTCATGTACTTCAACAAGCTCATGCCCGGCGAGATCACGCCGTGGCTGGCGCTGAAGCACGAGTGGTCTGACAAGGGCAAGTCGGTCACGTTCACCCTTCGACAGGGCGTGAAGTGGTCCGACGGGAAGCCGTTCACCGCCGACGACGTCGCCTACACGTTCCAGATGCTCAAGGACAACCCGGAGCTCAACAGGAACGCGCTGGAGATCACCGGCACCGAGGCGCTGGCGCCGGACAAGGTGCGGATCGACTTCGAGAACACGTCGTACGCCAAGCTGTTCAACATCGCCGGCAACTCGCCGATCGTGCCCAAGCACCTGTGGGAGAAGCAGAAGGACCCGGTCACCTTCACCAACCCCAAGCCGGTCGGCACCGGCCCCTACACGCTGTCGAAGTTCTCGGCCCAGCTGTACGAGATGGTCAAGAACCCGTCCTACTGGCAGCCGGGCAAGCCCGAGGTGCCGGTGCTGCGCTTCCCCGCGTACACCGCCAACGCCGTCCAGACGGCGCTCCAGCAGGGCGAGGTCGACTGGGCGGGCGCGTTCGTGCCGGACATCCAGAAGATCTACGTGCAGGGCAAGCCGGAACAGAACAAGTTCTTCTTCCCGCCCGAGGGCGTGGTGACGCTGCTGCCCAACCTGACCCATCCGATCCTGTCCAAGCCGGAGGTGCGCCAGGCCATCAGCCTCGCCGTCGACCGCGACAAGATCGTCCGGGTGGCCGAGCGCGGCTACACCAAGGTCGCGCATCCGACCGGCGTGCCGATGCCGGGCGGGGAGGCGTACGTGCCGCCCGAGTACAAGGACGCCGCGTTCAAGGTGGACCTGGCCAAGGCCAAGGAGCTGCTGAAGGGCATCGATCCGGCCAAGCTGAAGTTCACGCTGCTGGTGCCCTCGCCGTTCACCGACTGGGTCAACGCCGCCCAGCTCATCCGCGAGGACCTGGCCAAGGTCGGCATCACCGTCGACACCAGGGGCGTGGCGTTCCAGGACTGGGTGTCCAAGGTCGGCAAGGGCAACTACGAGCTGTCGATCAGGGCCACCGCGGCCGGGCCGACCCCCTACTACCAGATGCGCTCGATGCTCTTCGGCGGCCTGGCCGAGCCCGTCGGCGAGTCCGCGACCGGCAACTACCAGCGCTGGAAGGACGCCGAGACCGACCGGCTGATCGAGGAGTACGCCGCCACCGAGGACGAGGCCGAGCAGCAGAAGGCCACGCAGGGGCTCGGCAAGATCATGGTGGAGAAGCTGCCCACGCTGCCGCTGTTCTACAGCCCGTCCTGGGCGCAGTACCGCACCAACAAGTACGTCGGCTGGCCGTCCGAGCAGGACCCGTACGCGATGCCGTCGCCCTACACCTCGCCCGACGCGGCCGTGGTGCTGCTGCATCTGAAGCCGGCCGCCAAGTGAGGTTCCTGGCCCGGCGGCTCGGCTTCTACCTCCTGACGGCCTGGGCCGCCATCACGCTCAACTTCCTGATCCCCCGGCTCATGCCGGGGGATCCGGTGGAACTGCTGGTGGCCAGGATGAAGGGCAACGTCGAACCGGAGGCCATCGACGCGATGCGGCGCGCGTTCGGCATCAGCGACGCGAGCCTCTGGCAGCAGTACCTCGACTACCTCGGCAACCTCGCGCGCGGCGAGCTGGGCCGCTCGATCACCTTCTTCCCCACCGAGGTGTCCACGGTCATCGCCGACAGCCTGCCGTGGACGGTCGCGCTCGTCGGCGTGGCCACCCTGATCAGCTACCTCATCGGGACCTCGCTGGGCGTGCTCATGGCGTGGAAGCGCGGCACCTGGCTCGACGGGGTGCTGCCCGCGGCCACGTTCATGCACGCGGTCCCGTACTTCTGGGTGGCGCTGGCGCTGGTGTTCGTCTTCGGCGTGACCCTGCAGTGGTTCCCCGTGTCGAGAGCGTACGGGCTGGACGTGATGCCCGGCATGACCGGCGAGTTCGCGGCGAGCGTGCTCTACCACGCGGCGCTGCCCGCCATCACGATCGTGATCGCGTCGATGGCCGACCGCATCCTCGGCATGCGCAACGTCATGGTGACCACGCTGGGCGAGGACTACGTGGTCATGGCCGAGGCGAAGGGGCTCACCTCGCGGCGGGTCATGTGGGCGTACGCGGCCCGCAACGCGATCCTGCCCAACATCACCAGCTTCGCCCTCTCGCTCGGCTTCGTGGTGGGCGGGTCGGTGCTGACGGAGATCGTGTTCTCGTACCCGGGGATCGGGTCGATGCTCCTCAAGGGCGTGGAGAACGAGGACTTCCCGCTCATGCAGGGCATCTTCCTCGTCATCTCACTGGCCGTGCTCGTCGCCAACTTCCTGGCCGACCTGGCGTACGTCGTGCTCGACCCGCGAACCAGGCAGGAGTCCGAATGAAGATCAAGATCGGCTTCGGCATCCTCGTCTTCTTCGCGCTGATGGCCCTGGTCGGCCCGCTGCTCATCGGCGCCGACCCCGCCGCCACCAGCGAGGACGGGCTCCAGGGCCCGTCGGCCGAGCACTGGCTCGGCACCACGCAGACCGGCCAGGACATCCTCACCCAGATCGTGTACGGGGCCCGCATCTCGATGGGCGTCGGCGTGTTGTCGGCCGTCATCGCCAACCTGCTCGCGATCCTGGTCGGCCTCGTCGGCGGCTATTTCGGCGGCGCGGTGGACGAGGTGCTCTCCGTGCTCACCAACATCTTCCTGGTGCTGCCCGCCCTCCCGCTGATCATCGTGCTGGCCGGCTACCTGCCGCAGCGTGGTGTCGGCTCCGTGGCGGTGGTGATCGCGGTCACCGGCTGGGCGTGGGGCGCCCGCGTGCTGCGCGCCCAGACCCTCTCGGTACGGCGGCGCGACTTCGTCCAGGCGGCCAGGGCCAGCGGCGAGGGGCCGCTGCGGATCATCTTCTTCGAGATCATGCCCGTGCTGCTGCCCGTCATCGCCACCAGCTTCCTGGCCACCGTGGTCGCCGCGATCCTGGCCGAGGCCGGGCTGTCGTTCCTCGGCCTGGCCGACCTGTCCACGGTCAGCTGGGGCAGCATGCTCTACTTCGCCCAGAACGGGCAGGCGCTGCTCATCGGGGCATGGTGGTGGTTCATCCCGCCGGGGTTGTGCATCGCGCTCATCGGCACCGGCCTCGCGCTCGTGAACTTCGGCATCGACGAGATCGCCAACCCCCGCCTGCGCACGGTCAAGGTCAAGGTCCGGAAGGCCCGTACATGAACGTCCTGGAGATCCGCGACCTCGGCGTCGACTACCTGTCACAGACCGGCGCCGTGCACGCCGTCGCCGACGTCTCGCTCGACCTGCGGCGGGGCGAGATCCTCGGCCTCGCGGGGGAGAGCGGCAGCGGCAAGTCCACGCTGGCCAACGCCGTCGCCCGGCTGCTGCGCCCGCCCGCCGCGATCACCTCAGGCTCGGTGGTCTACCACCGCCAGGACGGCACCGCCGTCGACGTGCTCGCCCTCAAGCGGGACGAGCTGCGCGCCTTCCGCTGGAAGGAACTGGCCGTCGTCTTCCAGAGCGCCATGAACTCGCTCAACCCGGTCAGCACCGTCGGCGCCCAGATCGACGACGTGCTGCGCATCCACGCCCCCAAGATGTCCCGCAAGGACCGGGCGGAGCGGGCCGTCGAACTGCTGCAGCGCGTCGGCATCAGCGCCGACCGGCGGCGGTCGTACCCGCACGAGCTGTCGGGCGGCATGCGGCAGCGCGCCGCCATCGCGATCGCGCTCGCCCTCAACCCCGAGGTCATCATCATGGACGAGCCGACGACGGCGCTCGACGTGGTGGTGCAGCGCGACATCCTCCACGAGATCAGGGCGCTCAGGGAGGAGTACGGCTTCGCGGTCGTGTTCATCACGCACGACCTGTCGCTGCTCATGGAGATCTCCGACAGGATCGCCATCATGTACGCGGGCCGCGTCGTCGAGACCGGCACCGCCGAGGCGCTGCACAGGACGCCTCGGCACCCGTACACGCTGGGCCTGCTCCGCTCGTTCCCCCGCCTGCACGGGCCCCGCGAGGAGCTGCTCGGCATCCCCGGCACCCCACCCGACCTGCGTTCGTTGCCGCCGGGTTGCGCCTTCCACCCGCGCTGCGGGCGGGCCATGGAGGAGTGCTCCACGCGGCTGCCCCTGCTGACGCGCGGCGCGGACGGCGCGGACGGCGCGGACGGCTCGGACGGCGAGGTGGCGTGCCTGCTGAACGGCGGCCGCGGTGTGGAGGAAGCATCATGATCGTTCTTGAGGGGCGGAACCTCACCAAGCACTTCACCTCGGCCCGTGGCCCTCGGGGGCGGCTGGGGAGGCGGCCGCCCGTGCGTGCCGTGGAGGACGTGTCGATCGCCCTGCGCGCCGGCTCGGTGTCGGCGCTCGTGGGGGAGAGCGGCTGCGGCAAGAGCACGGTGGCCAGGCTGCTCGCGCAGGTCTATCCGGCCACGTCGGGCGACCTGCTGCTGCGCGGCGAGCCGGTGCGCGCGCATCGCGGGGCGGCGTTCCGCGACTACCGGCGCCAGGTGCAGCTCATCTTCCAGGACCCGTTCTCCTCGCTGAACCCCTTCCACCGGGTGCGCTACCACCTGGCCAGGCCGCTGCGCATCCACGGGCACGCCCGCTCGGACGAGCAGGAGCGCACGATGGTGGCCGAACTGCTCGAACGCGTCAGCCTCACGCCGGTGGAGCAGTTCATGGACAAGCTGCCCCACGAGCTGTCCGGCGGGCAGCGGCAGCGGGTGGCGATCGCGCGGGCGCTGGCCGTCCAGCCGGTCGCGCTGATCGCCGACGAGCCCGTGTCGATGCTGGACGTGTCGATCAGGCTCGGGGTTCTGCGGCTGCTGGAGGAGCTGGCCAAGGAGAGCGGGCTGGCGCTGCTGTACATCACGCACGACATCGCCAGCGCGCGCTACTTCGCCGAGGACATCACGGTGATGTACGCGGGCCGGCTCATCGAGAGCGGGCCCAGCGAGGCGCTCACCCAGTCGCCCCGGCACCCGTACACGCGGCTGCTGCTGGAGTCGGCGCCCGACCCCGACCGGGTGACCCCGCCCGACGCGACCCGGCACGGCGAGCCGCCCAGCCTCATCGCCCCGCCCGGCGGGTGCCGCTTCCATCCGCGCTGCACGGTGGCGCTGCCGGTGTGCTCGAGCGAGGCGCCGGGACGTACGGAACTGGGGGAGGGCCGCTGGACGCACTGCTGGCAGGCGGAGACGCCGGACCCGGTGGCGCGGTGACGGACCGCGTCACGGACCTCACGCGCTCGTGAGGACGGTCTCCGCCTGGAGGGCCCGCGGCTGGGCGTCGGCGTTGCCCCGCACCCACAACACCGCCGCCACGGCCACCGCCCCGATCAGCAGCACCAGCCCGCCGGCCACGATCACCCACCACCACCCGGATCTCGGCGGCCTGGACTCGTAGACGGGCACGTCGGGCAGCATGTCCGGCGTGTAGGGCAGGCGCTGCGTGTAAGGCGACTCCGGCGGGCCCTGCCCTGGCGGGGCGGGCGGCGGGGAAGGGTGAGGGAACCGGTGCCTGATCGTCCGGTTGGGATCAGGTTCCTGCCGGTCGGGCTGCTCTCGCGTCATGATCCCCCCACGCACGTGTGAGTTACGCCCACATTGTCACACTTGGGGGGATATCCCGTCTCTACGACACGACGGAAGCCCGCGCGACAGGGCGCCGGCGGCCGCTAGCCCTGGCCGCCGTAGGGCGGCTGCTGCCAGCCCTGCTGCGGCGGCTGCTGGGGCTGCTGCTGGGGGTACGGCTGCTGCCAGCCCTGCGCCTGGCCGGGCTGCGGGTAGTGCGGGGACTGCGGCTGCTGCGGGTCGCGCCGGGCGATCACGCCCGCGATCAGCAGGCCCGTGCCGGTCGCGTTGAAGATCATTCCGATGGCGCTGATGAGCATGGCGGCGCCGCCCGCACCCAGGGCGTCGTACAACTGGGGGGCGATGAATCCGAGGACGACGTTGATCAGCACTCCCACGAGCAGGACGGCGCAACCCGCCATGCCCAGCGTCGCACCGCGCCCATGGGCCCGCCGGTTCACCGCCGTCACGATGACGCCGCCCACCAGCACGACGATCATGACGAGGGGGAAGATGATGGTGATCACATTGAGCATTAGGTCATCTCCGGAGGTTGCGGGATCTCCTCGACGGTAGTGGATCGGCGGGCCTCGTCCACCGCCTTGCTGATGGAGCCGAGATCCAGGGCGCCTTGATAGCGCACGCCGTTGAGGAAGAGGGTGGGGGTGCCGCGCACGCCGCTGTCCCGGCCGGAGCCTTCGTCGGCGGCGATCCTGGCGGTGTGGCGGGGCACGTCGGTCCACGGCCGCACGTCGAGCTGGGCGGCGTAGTGCTCGAGGTCGGCGTCGGTGAGGAAGCGCTGGTTGTCGAAGAGGATGTCGTGCATCTCCCAGAACCGGCCCGCGTCGTGCGCGGACTCGGCCACGACCGCCGCCGGGGCGGCCCGCGGATGCAGCGTGCGCAGCGGGAAGTGCCGGAACACCACCCGCACGTCCGGGTTCTTCCGGCGCAGCTCCTCCAGCACCGGGTGGAGCCGGCCGCAGTAGGGGCACTCGAAGTCGCCGTACTCCACGATCGTCACGCCGGCCTTCGCCGGCCCGCGCACGTGGTCGCCGGGCCCGACGGGTACGGAGAGCAGCTCAGGCAGCTCCTCCTCGGGCTCCGCGTCGGGCGGCGCGCACACCCCGCCGCGGTCCCACGCCAGCTTGAAGATCAACCACCCCATGACCGCGGACAGCAGCGACCCCGCCAGGATCCCGATCTTCGCCTGGGACTGGATGCCCGGGTGGTCGTCGAACGCCAGGTCCACGATGAACAGGGAGACGGTGAAGCCGATCCCGGAGACCGCCGCGCCGCCGAACAACTGCCCCCAGACCAGGTTGCCCGGCAGGATGCCCCATCCGAACCGCAGCGGCACCCACGTGCCCAGCGAGATGCCGACGAACTTGCCCAGCAGCAGCCCCAGCGTCACACCGATCGACACGGGCGAGGTGACGGCGGCCCGCAGGGCCTCGCCGTCCAGCACCACCCCGGCGTTGGCCAGCGCGAAGACCGGCACGATCACGTACGAGCTCCACGGCTGCAGCCGCAGCCGCAGGCGCTCGTTGACGGAGACGGCCCGCTGCACCCGCAGCATGGCCTCCCTGGCGGCCCGGGCGCTCGGTGAGCTGGTGAACGACTGCACGGCCTCGCCGGCGAGCAGCAGCTTCTGGTCGGTGGGCGCGTAGACGAAGACCAGGACCCCCAGCGCGATGCCAACCAGCGTGGGATGGATCCCGCTCTCCAGCGTGGCCACCCAGAGCCCGAAGCCCAGCACGATGTAGGCGGGCGCCCGCCAGATCTTCAGCTTCCGCAGGGTCAGGATGGCGGCGAGCAGCCCGAACGCGGTGAGGAGCGCGGGAACGGACAGGCTGTCCGTGTAGAACAGCGCGATGACCAGGATCGCCAGCACGTCGTCGACGATGGCCAGCGTCATCAGGAACGCCCGCAGCGGATCGGGGCAGCGGGCCCCCACGACGGCGAGCACGCCCAGCACGAACGCGGTGTCGGTGGCGATCGGCACGCCCCAGCCGACGGCACCGGGCCCGCCGAAGTTCAGCAGGAGGTAGATCCCGGCCGGTACGAGGATCCCGCCCAACGCCGCCACGGCCGGCACGGCGAGGAGCCGGCGGTCGCGCAGCTGCCCGAGCCGCACCTCGTACGACACCTCGAGGCCGATGAGGAAGAAGAAGACCGCCATCAGGCCGTCGTTGACCCAGTGGCGCAGGTCGAGGGAGAACAGCGCGTCATTGAAGGAGATGCCTGTCGGTATGTGCCAGAAGGCCTCGTACGTGTCGCCCCACGGCGAGTTCGCCCACAGCAGGGCGAGCACGGTGGCGCCGAGCAGCACGGTCGTGCTGCCCGCTTCCGTCCTCAGAAACGCCCGCAACATGACAGATCACCCCCAGGTGTTCGATCCTAAAGGTGCCTGGAGAACCGCCTTCGAGCTGCCCGGCCAGGACCCGGCCGGCGGGGCTGTCCGGCCCGCGCGGCCGGGGTCACCGGAAGAACAGGAACACCGCCGCGTCCCGCGCCAGCAGGAAACCCACGATCGCCAGCCCCCAGCTCAGGGCCGAGGCCGCATGTTTGGTCAGCCACGCCCGTAGCCGCTCCAGCTTGGGCTCCAGCCACGCACCCGCGACGCCGCGCACCCCCATGAGCACCAGCGGCGGCATGATCATCACCATTACGTACGCCGCCAGCAACGGCCCCCACTGCCCGGTCGCCAGCCCTGAGGTCGTCATGATGCCGATCGCGGCCAGGTACGGCACCATCGTGGCCACTTCGAGCACTCCGGCCGTCAGCCCCAGCAGCACCATCGTGCGCGGCCCGCCCACCCGCGGCTCGAACCGGCGCTCCGGCTTGCCGAGCTTCGCGCGCCGCTTCGGGTCGAACCTGAAGCTGAGCGCGAACAACCCGACGCCCAGCGCGAGCTGCACCCAGTAGGCGGGGCCGCTGCGCAGCACGTCGCCGAAGGTGTCCATCGCCGTGGACAGCCCCAGCATGAGCGCGACCCCGACCAGGAAATAGAAGGCCGCCACGGTGGCCAGATAGATCAGCAGCCGCGACACCCGCGACCGGTCCGAGGCGAGCAGCAGGTAGACGGGGATGCCGAGGGTGCCGAAGCTGGTGCTGTCGATGACCGCGAGGGCGGCGAGGGTGAGCAGCAGGCCGATCGTCATACCGTCGATCCTCGCGGGCGCCGCCGGGGGCCGCCTCCTCCGGCGGAGCGAAGCCGGCGTACATCCTTCTGCTCATCCGCCCGCC
>NZ_SMKO01000254.1 GCF_004348685.1 Nonomuraea deserti
CGACGACCGGCACTACCCCCTGCCCCGCCCGCGCCCCGCGCTGTCCGTCGCCGCGCTCTGGACCCTCGACACGGGCACCACGCTCACCGTGTGGCCGGGCAGCCATCGCTGGGCCGGACGCCGGCCCACCACGGCAGGCGTGGTGCTGGCGCCCCCGACGGGCTCCTGCACCTTGATCCTCGGCACGCTGTGGCACGCCCGGCCCCCGCAGCGGATCCTGCCGTGCCTGACCGTCACCACGCACTACTGCGAGCCCTGGCTGCGCACGAGGGAGGCGTTCCTCCTCTCCCCGGGCAGGGACGTGGCCAGGCAGCTGAGCGCCAGGACTCGCCGAATGCTGGGCTACAGCATCCACCCGCCCGAGCTGGGGCTGGTGGACGGCATGCACCCGCACCGCCTCTTCGCCTGATGGCGGCCGCTCAGATCAGGCCGAGCGCCAGCATCGCGTCGGCGACCCGCCGGAACCCGTCGATGTTGGCGCCGGCCACGTAGTCGCCCGGCATGCCGTACTCGTCGGCGGTCTGCAGGCAGCGGTCGTGGATGTCGCGCATGATCTCCTCAAGCCGGTGCTCGGAGAACTCGAACGTCCACGAGTCGCGGCTGGCGTTCTGCTGCATCTCCAGCGCGCTGGTCGCCACGCCGCCCGCGTTGGCCGCCTTGCCCGGCCCGAACGCCACGCCCGCCTCCAGGAACACCTTGATGCCCTCAGGCGTGGTGGGCATGTTCGCGCCCTCGCCGACCGCGATGCAGCCGTTGCCGACCATGACGGCGGCGTCGCGGCCGGTGATCTCGTTCTGCGTGGCGGACGGCATCGCCACCTCGCACGGCACCTCCCACACGTTGCGGCCCGCCACGAAGGTGGCGTTGTGGCCGCGGCGCTCGGCGTACACGTTCAGGCGGCCGCGCTCGACCTGCTTGATCTGCTTGAGCAGGTCCAGGTCGATGCCCTTCTCGTCGAGGACGTAGCCGGAGGAGTCGGAGCACGCGACGACCCTGCCGCCGAGCTGCTCGATCTTCTCGATGGTGTAGACCGCTACGTTGCCGGAGCCGGACACCGTGACCCGCCTGCCGTCGAACGACGTGCCGCGCGCCTTCAGCATCTCGTCCACGAAGAACGCGCATCCGTAGCCGGTGGCCTCCGTGCGGACCTGCGCGCCGCCGTACGCCAGACCCTTGCCGGTGATGACGCCCGACTCGTAGCGGTTGGTGATGCGCTTGTACTGGCCGAACAGGTAGCCGATCTCCCGCCCGCCGACGCCGATGTCACCGGCGGGCACGTCTGTGTACTCGCCGATGTGCCGGTAGAGCTCCGTCATGAAGCTCTGGCAGAAGCGCATGACCTCGCGGTCGGAACGGCCCTTCGGATCGAAGTCGGAGCCGCCCTTGCCGCCGCCGATCGGCAGGCCCGTCAGGCTGTTCTTGAAGATCTGCTCGAACCCCAGGAACTTGACGATCCCGAGGTAGACCGACGGGTGGAAACGCAGCCCACCCTTGTACGGCCCCAGAGCGCCGTTGAACTCCACCCGGAAGCCGCGGTTGATCTGCACCTCGCCACGGTCGTCCGCCCACGGCACCCGGAAGATGATCTGCCGCTCGGGCTCGCAGATACGCTCGATGATCTTCGACTCGGCGTATTCGGGGTGTTTCCCGAGAACCGGGCCGATGCTCTCGAGCACCTCGCGCACGGCCTGGTGGAACTCCGTCTCACCGGGGTTGCGGCGAAGGACGTTGTCGTAGATCGACGACAGCTTCTCGTGCAACACGTACTCCTCAGCTCACTGCATGCGTTCCTCACTGTAAGGGGAGGCTTGATGTGAACTGCACCCGTATGCCCCCTTATCGGGGAGCTCGTGGCTCCTGTGCGCGCCTGGGCGGCGCCGGTCAGCGGAACGCAAAATTTCCCGCGCGGGCGTCACAGGCGGGTGCGCCGCCCTGTCATAGCTCGCGAGCGGGGGCGAGCGGTGCTCCCGGCGGACGGGGAGGGAACGTCATGAGGATCGTGGTCATCGGCGGAACCGGCATGATCGGGTCGAAGGTCGTGACCAAGCTCGGCGAACGTGGTCACGAGGCGGTGCCGGCCTCGCCGAACACCGGCGTCAACACGCTCACCGGGGAAGGGCTGGACGCGGCGCTGGCCGGTGCGCAGGTGGTGATCGACGTGTCGAACTCGCCGTCGTTCGAGGACGCCGCCGTACTGGAGTTCTTCGAGACCTCCACACGTAACCTGCTGGCCGCCGAGGCGGCGGCCGGAGTCGGGCACCACGTCGCGCTGTCCGTGGTCGGCGCCCGGCGGCAACCGGGCAAGGGCTACTTCGGGGCGAAGGCCGTCCAGGAGGAACTGATCGAGAAGTCCTCGATCCCGTTCTCGATCGTGCGCGCCACGCAGTTCTTCGAGTTCGCCCGCGGCATCGCCGACGGCGCCACCCAGGACGGCACGGTACGGATCGCGCCGGTGCAGTTCCAGCCCATCGCCGGTGAGGAGGTCGCCACGGCGGTCAGCAGGGTCGCGGAGGGCACCCCGCTGAACGGCGGCCTCGAGGTCGCCGGGCCCGAGCGGGTTCTGATGGACGACTTCTTCCGCGACGCCCTCGCCGCCTGGAACGACCCGCGCCAGGTGGTCACCGACCCGGAGGCCCGCTACTTCGGCCTCCACCTCGACCAGGACACGCTGGTGCCGGTCGAGGACACGATCCGCGGCGAGATCACCTACAACGACTGGCTCGGCAAGTAGCCCACCCATCAAGGAGGCACCCACCATGCGGGAACACCGTTCGAACGCCTGGCAGACGGCGCTCACCGTCGTGCAGGAGGCGGCGCCGCCGTTCATCCCCGAGGGCGCACACGAGATGACTCTGATCATCGAATATCCGCCCGGAGACCCCGGCACGCCGCCGCACCGCCACTACGGCCCCGCCTTCGGCTACGTGCTCGAGGGAGAGATGCTGCTGGAGCTCGAAGGCGAGCCCGAGCGGGTCGTACGCGCCGGCGAGGCGTTCTGGGAGCCCGGCGGGGACGTCATCCACTACCAGGACGGCAACAACCGCGACGACATCCCGCTCCGGTTCCTCGTGACGATGTTGTGCGAACCCGGCAAACCGATGCTCACCCTGGTGGACGACGAGGAGCTCGCCCAGCGAGCGGACCGGCGCGCCGCCCGCCCCGTCTGAGCATCCGCGAGAGCTCGCGGCAGGAACGCTCGCCCGGCGGCGCAGTCCGCCGGGCGGGGGGCCCGCGCAACCGATGCGGCCACGTTCGACCAGAGGCAGGCACGGCGTCATGACGCGTCCAGAGTCCGTGAACGAGGCGCGCGCACTCGAACAGGCGCTCTCCGTCTTCACCGAGCTGCGCCCGCGCCTATTCGGCATCGCCTACCGGATGCTCGGCAGCGTGTCGGAGGCCGAGGACGTCCTGCAGGAGGCCTGGGTGCGCTGGCAGCACACCGACCGCGCTGCCGTCGTCAACCCGCAGGCGTACCTGTCGTTGACCACCACCCGGCTGGCCCTCAACGTCGCGCAGTCCGCCCGTTCGCGCCGGGAGACGTACATCGGGCCCTGGCTGCCCGAGCCCGTCGACACCAGCTCCGACCCCGCCGTCGGCGCCGAGCGGGGCGAAGCGCTCGAACTCGCCTTCCTGCTGCTGCTCGAACGGCTCACGCCGACGGAGCGGGCGGCGTACGTGCTGCGCGAGGCGTTCGTCTACCCGTACACGGAGATCGCGGAGATCCTGCAGCTCAGCCCGGTCAACGCCCGCCAGCTCGTGAGCCGTGCCCGCAAACGCCTGACGGCCGCGCGGCACGAGCCCATCGACAAGGAGGAGCATCGGCGCCTGCTGGGGGTCTTCCTCCTCGCGGCCCAGACGGGGAACGTGGCCGCCCTCGTAGACCTCTTCGCCGAGGACGTCGTCAGCTCCTCCGACGGCGGCGGCACCAGAGGAGCCGCGCGGTCCCCGCTGCTCGGCAGCGCGCGCGTGGCGAAGTTCGTCGCCGCGTTCGCGCCGAGACTCTGGCCGGGCGCCGACTTCACCTGGGTCGAGGCGAACGGGCGTGCGGGCGTGCTCGTGCCCCGCGGCCACGCCGACGTCGCGCTGCTCACCATCGACGCCTCACCCGCGGGCATCCACCACCTCATGTGGATCATCAACCCGGCCAAGCTCGACGCCTTCGCACGCTCACGCTCACGCGCCCGGCGGCGGCTCTGATCGGCGATGTCACATCAGGGCGGGCTGACCTGTCTTATCTGGCGACACCGACAGAACAGGGGACATCGTGCGTACGACCCCGGTCGCCGGCGAGGGCCGCAGGACATGACGGAGACGGACGCGGGCTCGCTGGCGGAGATGCTCGACGAGCGGCGGCACCTGCTGGAGATCACGCTGTGGATGTTCGGATCGGCCGGGACGGCCGAGTGGATCGTCGAGGAGACCTACCGCCGCTGGTACGCACTCGACGACGGGGAACGCGCCACCGTCGCGGCGCCCCGGGCCTGGCTGACGCGCGTCGCCGGCGGCATCTGCCTGGACCTGCTCGCCGCCACGCCGCCGGACTCCCACCCGGTGACCTCGCTCACCGCCACGCCACCGGCCCCCCACACGAGCCCGGCGCCGACCGCCACGCCGCCGGGCCCGCGTCCGGCCACGCCTTCGACCGCCATGCCGTCTGCTCGGATCAGCGCGTCACCGGCCTCGGAGCAGCCGGTCAGCCTGCCCGACCTGGTCGCCGGGCTGGCGCGGCTCCATCCCGGCCGGACCAGGTTCGACCGGCACGACCGGGTCGCCCGCCGGTTCGTGGCGGCCTGCGTGAGCGGTGACGTGGCGGCGCTGCGGGCGGTCCTGGCCCCGGACGTGATGGCCGTGAGCGACGGCGGCGGCAAAGTGCGCGCCGCGCTACGCCCGGCCCACGGCGCGGACACGGTCGCCCGGCTCGTCACGGAACTCCTGACCGGCCGTTCCGGCACCGATTCGGCCCTGACCGGCCGTTCCGGCACCGACCCGGCCGCCGAGTCCGTGAACGGCCGCACGGGCCTGGTGCTGCGCCAGGCGGGGCAGGCCGTGGCGGTGATCAGCGTCAGCGTCGCGGGGAACGAGGTCACCGCGGTGTGGATCGTGCTCAACCCCGACAAACTACGGAGCTGGCACCGCCCACGCCCAGCACGCTGAACCGCGTGATCCCGCCTCGATCGGGGTGGAGGCGAGCGTGGCCCCCTGAGGGCGGAGCGGCGCGACCGGGCGGGCACTCGCCCCGCCCGGTCAGGGGCGGGGGAGGAGGCGGGGGGCGAGCCGCGCCAGCTGGTCGACCGCGGTTGTCAGGTCGTCCGCCAGCGGGTGGAGCAGGACGTGGTCGGCGCCGGCGGCCAGGTGCAGCTCCGCCCGGGCGGCGATGGCGCCGTCGTCCCCCCAGGCCACGATGGCGTCGACGAGGCGGTCGCTGTACCCGCCGTCGAGATCGGCGTCGCCGTACCCGAGCCTGCGGTAGCTGGCGGTGTAGGCGTTCTCGCGGCCGCCGGCGCCGAAGAGGGCGCGGATCCGTCCCCTGGCGCGGGCTTCGTCGGTGTCGAGGAGGAGGGCCAGATGCGGGATCAGCAGGGGCCCGGGGCCGAGGGCGTCGCGCGCGGCCCGGGTGTGCTCGACGGGTTGCAGGAAGGGGTGGACGCCGTCGGCCCGTCCGGCGGCCAGCCGGTGCGCCTTGGGGCCGAGGGCGGCCAGGACGCGCGGGTAGCGGGCTTCCGGCAGGATGCGGGTGGCGGCTTCGTCCATGGCGTCCAGGTAGGCGCGCAGCTCGGCCAGCGGACGGTCGCCGCCGTGGCCGCCGAGGCCGAGGATCACGCGGTCCGGGTACGCCTCGGCGAGCGTGGCCGCACCGCTGTGCGTCGCCCGCGGGTCGCGCATTCTGATGTTGGCGACGCCGGCGCCCGCGACGAGCCGTTCGGTGGCGGCGAGCACCACGGCCAGTTGGGTGAGGATGTCACGCCCGGCGACGGGGGCGGCGGCGGGGGGTTCGCCCGTCCACACCGAGCCGTACCCGAGCCGCTCGATCCGCTCGAACTGCTCGCGTTGCCTGGTCACCGGCGTGTGCAGCAGCGTCATCGGCGCGATCCACACGCCGAAGCGGCCGAGGCGGTCCTGTGTCGGGGTCATCGTCACTCCTGCCCGGACTTTAGCGGAGCCAGCCTCCGCTTATCTGGAGCATACGATACGGAAGCAGGCTCCGGTTTGTGAACCCCAGGAGGCGGATGTGGGCGACACCACCACCCGGCGCGCCATGCGGGCCGACGCGCGGCGCAACCGTGACCGGCTGCTGGCCGAGGCGCGCACCGCCTTCCTGGACCACGGCACCGACGCCTCGCTGGAGGACGTCGCCGCGCGCGCCGGGGTCGGCGTCGGCACCCTCTACCGGCACTTCCCCACGCGGGAGGCGCTGCTGGCAGAGCTGCTGCGCGAACGGTTCGACGCCCTCGCCGCGGGCGCGCGGCGGCTCGCCGGTCACCCGTCGCCCCGCGAGGCGCTGATCACCTGGACGCTGGACTTCGTGCGGACCACCACCCTCTACCGAGGGCTGACCGCGGCGGTTACGGCGACGCTGCACGACCCGGCCTCGGCCCTGCACGCCTCCTGCGAGACGATGCGCGGCGCCGGGACGGCGCTGCTGACCCGCGCGCAGGAAGCGGGCGAGGTGCGCGCCGACGTCGCGCCGCTCGAGTTCCTGGCCCTGGTCGCAGGCGTCTCATGGGCGCGCGAGCAGATGGAGGGCGCGGACGTCCGCGGCGACCGCCTGCTCCTGCTGCTCTTCGAAGGCCTGGAACGCCCGGATCAGGGAGCGCAGGAAGGTCAGTGACGGGTCGTGACGGCCGCCGGTGCCGGAGCCAGGACGCTCAGCAGGTCGGCGGCGTCCAGCAGACGGGCCGCGCCGAGCCCGTACGGGTGCAGCGCGTACACCTGCGCGCCCGGCAGCGCGACGTCACCGGAGACCAGAACCGCCAGATCGGTGCCGCCCGGATGCCCCTCGGACAACCCCTCGGACAGCCCTTCGAACGGCCCCTCGAACGGCTGGGCGGCGGCGCGCGCGGCGAGCCGCGCGGCGAACCCCTCGACGTCCTCACCAGGGCGGCGCTCGTACCGGCAGAGTGAGCCGTCACGGCGGCGCACCACGACGTCGGCGGCGCGGGCGGCGGCGTGCCAGCAGGCCACCTCCCACAGCGTCACCCGGCCGGTGAACGCGCTCTCCATCGCGGCGCCCAGCGCGGCCACCTCATCGGCGCTGCCCGCCACGTTGTGGCCGTAGCCGGCGGCGGACAGGTTGAGGTCGGTCCAGCGCATCGTGCGCGTCCACAGGTCGGCCACCAGCGGCACGAGGATCTTCGCCGGCCCCGCCAGGTCGAACTTCTGCCGCACCGCCAGCGGGTCGAACAGCCCTTCCGGCTGCTCCATGAACCCGGCGAACCCCCGCGGCAACTCCTCGAACGGCACGTCGTTGTAGCTGAACACCACCGGCACGAGGTAGCGGGCGGGCAGGGCGCGCACGTCCACGTCGATGAACTCCGACGCCCCGAGCGGCTCGGGCGCGGAGGTCAGGTCGCCCGAGTGCACCAGCCCCTTGCCCAGCCGCAGGTGCGTGTAGTCGCACAGGCCCGCGAAGCGCCAGTCCTCGTCGAACACCGCCACCGACAGGTCGAGATCCACCCGGGTGCCCGGCGGCTCCGCCCAGTGCAGGAAGAACCGGATCCGCTCGGCGCGGGGGATGGGCTGGGTGCTGCCGCGGGCCAGGCGGACGAGAGCCGCGCCTGCCGTACGCTCGGATGTGGGTGCGACCAGGTCGGCCAGCCCTTCGTCCAGCAGGGCCCGGCGCAGCGGCGGCAGCTCTGCCGCGCGCCGCAGCAGCTCTCCCGCCAGCACCCGCTCGGCCTCCAGCACCACCTCGTCGGGCAGCGCCGGCCGCCGGTCGGGCAAGGTCCGGAACCGCGCCGTGCCGCCTCGCGGCAGGAACAGCCGGGTCCCGCCGGGCGGGGTCCTGATCTGGCCGAGCGCGGCGAGCAGCACCCCGGGCGCGACCCGGCGTACGGCGCCTTCCAGGCTCTCCAGCGGCGACGCGGTGGCGCGCGCTCCGTCCCCTCCGCCGCCACCGCGGGCGTACGTCACGCGCAGCAGGTGGGACAGGCGGCGGAGGAACTCGCCCGGGCGGTGCGAGAGCAGGGCGGCGGCGTCGGCGGGACGGCCGTCCGCCAGCGCCGTCTCCACGCGGGAGGCGAACGTCGTCGCGCGCACGCGCCCGTCCCGCACCTCCAGCTCGGGATGGCCGGCCGCCCGCGCCAGCAGGGCGCGCCCGAACGCGGTGCCGGGGTCGAGCCGGGTGCCGCGCAGCGCCGCGAACGCCAGCGCCGCGCCGGGGAAGCGGGCGTGCTGCTCGTGCGGGTGCAGCACCTCGGCCATGTGCTTCCACGCCTCGCGGTGGCGCAGCAGGTCCTCCAGCAGGTACGGCATCCCGTCCAGGCACGCCAGCACGGCCCGCCGCACCGCGCGCGGCAGCGACGTGCGGCGCTCGGGCCTGATCCGCAGCCCGGGGTCGCCCCCCATCAGCGTGGACAGCACCCGCAGCACGTCGGTGGCGGTGCCGGCGTGGCGCGGCAGCAGCTCACCGGCCCCCCTGCGCAGCGCCTGCGCCAGCACCACCGCTCTGGTCTCCTTGACCGGGATCGTCTCCGGCAGCCAGGAGAGCGCCGCGGGCCAGCAGGCCTCCAGCAGGATCTCGAGCTCGGCCCGCTCGTGCGCCGGCATGGGGGTGCGCCGCGCCAGCATGGCCGTGGCCAGCTCGCGGCAGGCGGCGCCGGGATCGGGGCACGACCCCAGCAGCACGGTGGTGGTCACGGCGTCCCGGTGCAGGGAGACGCTTCTCTCCGACGGGCGCAGGAAGGGGTCGTCCAGGTCGATCCGCCGGTGGCAGATCGGGCAGGCGCTGAAGTCGGCGCCGTCCCAGCACGTACGGCACACCAGATGGGCGCAGGGCGACACGGGGCGCACGGTCCCGTTCTCGCCGCACAACACGCAGGGACGGGCCGGGTCCTGCAGCAGCAGGCTGAAGACTCGGCGCACGTAGAAGTCCAAGGTGTCGGCCGGCACACTGTCTGGAAATTTCCGGAACAACGGCACGTGGGTGGCGTTCGCCCCGACCTCCTCCCGCAGGCAGTGCAGCAACCGCCGCCCCACCCGCGTCAGCTCGGTCATATCCAGCCCCGCCAGCGCCCGGTACAGCTCCGCCGACATCAGGAACCCGAGCTGCAGCAGCTCGAACTCCAGCGCCGCCACCCCGGACGGAACGTCCGCGGGCACCATGCCGAGCCGCCTGGGCAGCTTGCCGATCGGCGACGGCATGGAGGATCCGGCGGCCAGCAGCCCGTGCGCGACCGTCCGGCGGCGGCGCAGCAGGATCTCGCCAGGACCTTTCACACGACCTCCCCCGGGAAGAACGTAAGGCCGCGCGGGGGCACCCCGCGCGGCCTCGCGAGGCGGAGAGCGGGCGCGCTGTTCAGTCACATGAAGTGAGAAGGAAGCACATCCAGGAGCCGCCTGTCCGGCACCTTACTCGGCTAAATCACGACATGCCGCCCAATTTCCTCAGCAGGCTGATCAAAGCTCCGACGGCGACATGTCCGGCCGTCCACGCCGGGCTTCGCACGCCGTTCGCCGACCAGATTTGACCGCTCGTCGTAAACCCGTACCGGATCCGAAATACGGCATACCGTATGTGTTACGCGTATCCTCGTGGCAATCAGTACGAGGTTCGCGAGTCCCACAGGTTTCCTGAGTCGTTCCCGTACCGTGGCGGCGCCCACGTGGAGCCGGTGGCTGGTGCCGCCCGCCGCCCTCTCCGTGCATCTGGCGATCGGGCAGGCGTACGCGTGGAGCGTGTTCAAACCGCCCCTCGAATCCTCCCTCGGCCTGTCGGGCACCCAGAGCGCCCTGCCGTTCCAGCTGGGCATCGTCATGCTCGGCCTGTCGGCGGCCTTCGGCGGCACGCTGGTCGAGCGCAACGGGCCGCGCTGGGCGATGTTCGTCTCGATGGCCTGCTTCTCCTCCGGGTTCCTGCTGTCCGCGCTGGGCGTGGCCACGGGGCAGTACTGGCTGGTGGTCCTCGGCTACGGTTTCGTGGGCGGGATCGGGCTGGGAATCGGCTATATCTCGCCGGTCTCCACGCTGATCAAGTGGTTCCCCGACCGGCCGGGCATGGCCACCGGCATTGCGATCATGGGGTTCGGCGGGGGAGCGCTCATCGCCTCGCCGTGGTCGGCGCAGATGCTCGACTCCTTCGGCACCGGCACGGGCGGGATCGCCACGACGTTCGTCGTGCACGGCGTCGTCTACGCCGTCTTCATGACCATGGGCGTGCTGCTCGTGCGCGTCCCCGCCGACGGGTGGGCGCCGAAGGGGTGGCGGCCGGGCGAGGCGGCCACCCGCCGGCTGGTCACCACCGCCGACGTCTCGGCGCGCAACGCCGTCCGCACCCCGCAGTTCTACCTGCTGTGGCTGGTGTTGTGCCTGAACGTCACCGCCGGGATCGGCATCCTGGAGAAGGCCGCGCCGATGATCGTCGACTTCTTCTCCGGCACCGCCACGCCCGTCGCGGCGGGAGCGGCGGCGGGCTTCGTCGCGCTGCTGTCGCTGGCGAACATGGCGGGGCGCTTCGGCTGGTCGTCCACCTCCGACCTGATCGGGCGCAAGAACATGTACCGCGTCTACCTGGGCGTGGGCGCGCTGCTCTATCTCGCGATCGCGCTGGCGGGCGACAACTCCAAGCCGCTGTTCATCATCTGCGCGCTGGGCATCCTGTCCTTCTACGGCGGCGGCTTCGCGACGGTCCCGGCGTACCTGAAGGACCTGTTCGGCACGTACGAGGTCGGGGCGATCCACGGCAGGCTGCTCACCGCCTGGTCCATCGCGGGCGTGCTCGGCCCGCTGATCATCAACGCGATCGCCGACGGGCAGGAAGCCGCGGGGCGGTCGGGACCCGCTCTCTACACCACGTCCCTCTACATCATGATCGGCCTGCTCGTGGTCGGCTTCGTCGCCAACGAGCTGATCCGGCCGGTGCACGACAAGTACCACGAACAGCCACGGCAGGAACACGTGACAGGAAAGGGGCAGGCGGTATGACGGGCACCACGGACTCCGCGGACACGGCGAACCGGCGGACGGGGTTGATGGTGCTGGCGTGGGCTTGGGTGGGGGTGCCGTTCGCGTACGGCGTCTACCAGCTGTTGCTCAAGCTCGCCCAGCTCTTCTCCGGCTGAGCAGGTTCTGAGATAAATTCACTTTTTATGGTCCAGCACTGGCAATTGTGCGTGATTTCCGGTGATATCTCCATTTTGGGTGTTATGTGGTTTCCTTGAATGGAGCACCGGATCTCGGAAGTGCTGCGAAAAAGAGAAGTGGATTTGGCATTCTGTTGACCGAACGTTCTCACCCGGTCGCAACGCGCGGGAAAACGCACCCGGACAAGGAATGCCATGGTCACATCGGATCTCCTGCTTGGGGCGCTGCTGGGCTGCTGCGCCGTCGTCGTGGTCGGAGGCGTCGCCGTCGCGCTGACGGTGCAGGTCCGCGCCAAGCGCACCGCGCTGCAGGCCCAGGAAATCGCGGAAAAAGCCGCCCGTGACGCCGTCCAGGACAAGGCCACCGCCGTCGAGCAGGCCCAGGCCGCCCGCTCCCAGGCGCACGCCAACTGGCAGTGGTACGAAGCCGGCCAGGCCGAGGGCGCCAGGCTCGTCGAACGGCTGCAGGCCGTGGCCGACATCGAGGCCAGGGGCTACACCGGCGTCGACGTCCCCGGCCTCTTACACCCCTATTTCGCCGGCACCCCGCTCGACAAGCACCACCAGGCCGCGGAAGACCTGCTGCGCGAGGCGGTCGAGATCACCCGCGCCGGCGTGGGCAGCGCGGCCAGGGCGGGCGTGCGCGGCGTCACCGACGAGGCGCAGATGTTCCTCACCCGGCTCCAGCTGAAGATCGACGAGGAACTGCGCGAGTTCCCCCAGGCCAGCGTCTACCACCAGAGCCTGGTCGACATCGACCACCTGGCCACCCAGGCCCTGCACAGCGTGCAGCGCCTGCGCCTGCTGGCCGGATCGTGGCCGGGCATCCAGCGTGCCGACTGCACCTTCCGCGAGATCATCGAGAGCGCCCGCGGCCGCATCGGCCCGTACAACCGCGTCGAGTACACGTACCTGCCCGAAGTGGGGGAGACGTGGGTCGAGGGCCGCGTGGTCGAGCCGATCACCGTCGCGCTCGCCGAGCTCATGGCCAACGCCACCAGCTACTCCGACGACCTGGTCAGCGTCTACGTCCAGCAGATGCAGGCCGGCTGCCGCATCGTCGTGGAGGACACCGGCCTGGGCATGAACCCCTTCCAGCTGGCCGAGGCCGAGCGGCTGCTGTCGCAGCGCACGGCGCTCGACGCGGCCGCGCTGAAGGACGAGCGCAAGCTCGGGTTCGCCCTGATCGGGCGGCTGGCGCACGACTACGGGTTCCGCGTCGACGTCAGCGCCCCGTCCACCAGCGGCGGCGTGAAGGCGGTGTGCCTGATCCCGCTCGCCCTCATCTGCCAGGGCCCCCGCGAGCAGGCCCGGCCGGAGCCCGCCGGCGAGGGGCGGCCCGAGCC
>NZ_SMKO01000255.1 GCF_004348685.1 Nonomuraea deserti
AGGCCGACCCGCCCGCCCGCGCCCGGCTCATCTCGCTCTCCGTTGCGGGCGCCTTCCACACCGCTCACATGGCCACGGCGGTCGAGAGCCTGCGCGAGGCGGCCGGCAGCGTCACGCCCGCCGACCCGGGCGTCACGCTGCTGTCCAACTTCGACGGCCGGCCGGTCACCACCGGCGCCGAGTTCGTCGAGCGGCTGGTCCAGCAGGTCAGCAGCCCCGTCCGATGGGGTGCCTGCATGGAGACCATGGCCGGTCTCGGCATCACCGGGATGATCGAGCTACTGCCCGGCGGCACGCTGACCGGCCTGGCCAAGCGCGCCCTGCGCGGCGTGCGGACCGTCGCGCTGAAGACCCCAGACGACCTCGACGCGGCCAGGGAGCTGATCCCGTGAAGATTCCCGACATCGCCCCTGGCGGCAGGGTGCTCGCCTTCGGCCACTACCAGCCCGCCAACGTGGTCACCAACGACGACCTGGCGAAGACCATGGAGACCAACGACGAGTGGATCCTGTCCAGGGTCGGCATCAAGGAGCGCAGGGTAGCGCCCGACGGTGAGTCCCTGGAGGACATGGCCACCATCGCCGGCGGCAAGGCACTGGCCGCCAGCGGGCTGTCGCCGGAAGACATCGACCTCGTCATCGTCGCCACCTGCACGCTCGAGACCCAGATCCCCAACGCCTCCGCCATCGTCGCCCACCGCCTGGGCATCCAGGCGCCCGGCGCGTTCGACGTCAACGCCGCCTGCGCCGGCTTCTGCTACGCGCTCGGCACCGCCAGCGCCGCGGTGCGCGCGGGCTCGGCCAGGAACGTGCTGGTCATCGGCGCGGAGAAGCTGTCGCAGTGGATCGACTGGACCGACAGGTCCACCGCCGTCATCTTCGCCGACGGCGCGGGGGCCGCGGTGGTGGCCCCGTCGGAGACGCCCGGCATCGGCCCCGTGGTGTGGGGCAGCGCCGGCGACAAGTCCGACGCGATCATCATCAAGGACCGCGCCGACTACCTCCGGCAGGAGGGCCAGACGGTGTTCCGCTGGGCCACCACCGCGCTGCATCCGGTGGCGCTCGAGGCCTGCTCGCGGGCGGGTATCGACCCGTCCGAGCTGGCCGCGTTCGTACCCCACCAGGCCAACCTGCGCATCATCGAGGCCATCGCCCGTAAGCTGGGCGCCGACCAGGCCGTCATCGCGCGCGACATCGTCACCTCGGGCAACACCTCGGCCGCCTCCATCCCTCTCGCGCTCTCGCGCATGGTGGAACGCGGCGAGGTCCGCACGGGCGATCTCGCGCTGGTGCTCGGCTTCGGCGCCGGCCTGACCTACGCGGGCCAAGTGATCGAGATTCCGTAGGATCGGGCACGGTCTGCGCCGTGCCCGCCCAGAGAAAGACTTGTGCGGCGCAACCGCACAGATTCCCAGGAAACCAAAGGAGAAATAGCGACATGGCTGCCACCGAGCAGGACATCCTCGAGGGCCTTGGCAAGATCATCAACGAGATCACCGGCATTCCGGCGTCCGAGGTGACCCCCGAGAAGAGCTTCGTGGACGACCTCGACATCGACTCCCTGTCCATGGTCGAGATCGCCGTGGCCGCCCAGGACGAGTTCGGCGTCGAGATCCCCGACGACCAGCTCAAGAACCTGAAGACGGTCAAGGACGTCCTCACCTTCATCCAGAACTGAGCCGCAACACCCGATCCGACCAGTACTGATCAGCAAGGGAGCGCGAAACGTGAGTGCGAACCGGGTACGTGTCGTCGTCACCGGGCTCGGCGCGACGACGCCCGTCGGTGGAGACGTCACCTCGACCTGGACGGCGCTCCTCGCCGGTCAGTCGGGTGTCGAGGCTCTCACCACGGACTGGATCGACACCGTCCCCGTGAAGTTCGCGGGGACGGCCGCGGTCGACCCCACCGAAGTGCTGCCGCGGCCCGAGGCTCGCCGCCTCGACCGCAGCGAGCAGTTCGCGATGGTCGCCGCGAGGGAGGCCTGGCAGGACGCCGGCTCTCCCGAGGTGCCGCCGGAGCGGCTCGGCGTCGTGGTCTCCAGCGGCATCGGAGGCATCAACACCACGCTGACCGCCTACGACACCTATCGCGAGCGCGGCTGGAACCGGCTGTCGCCGTTCACGGTGCCGATGCTCATGCCCAACGGCCCGGCCGCCTGGATCGGGCTCGACCTGGGCGCCCAGGCGGGGGTGCACGCCACGGTGTCGGCGTGCGCGTCCGGCGCCGAGGCCATCGGCCACGCGATGGACATGATCAGGGTGGGTCGCGCCGACGTGGTGGTCGCCGGCGGCACCGAGGCCGCCATCCACGGCCTCAACATCGCCGCCTTCGCGGCCGCGCGGGCCATGTCCACCCGCAACGACGACCCGGCGGGCGCGTCCAGACCGTGGGACCGCGGCCGCGACGGGTTCGTGCTCGGCGAAGGCGCCGGCATCGTCGTGCTGGAGTCGGAGGAGCACGCCAGGGCGCGGGGCGCGCGCATCTACGCCTACTGCTCCGGCGTCGGCTACTCCGCCGACGCGCACCACATCACGCAGCCCGAGCCTGACGGCCGGGGCATCATCATGGCGATGACGCAGGCGCTCACCGACGCCGGCGTCACCGGCCACGACGTCAAGCACGTCAACGCGCACGCCACCTCGACGCCCGCGGGCGACGTCGGCGAGGTGCAGGCCGTGGCCAAGGCCATCGGCACCCACCCGCTGGTGACGTCGACCAAGTCCATGACCGGGCACCTGCTCGGCGGCGCGGGCGGCATCGAGTCGGTCTTCACGATCAAGGCGCTGCAGGAGCGGATCGTTCCCGCCACCATCAACATCGACGATCTCGACGACGGCATCGAGGTCGACGTCGTCCACGGCAAGAACCGCACGCTGCCCGACGGCGACGTGGCCGCGGTCAACAACTCGTTCGGATTCGGCGGGCACAACGTGACCGTCGTGTTTAAGGGGGCATAAAGTGACCGTCCTCGACAACCGGGTGGTGACGCCAGGCTCCGATCAGGAGCCCGCCGATCCCCGCGATCCAGTCATTCGCCTGACCGCGCTGCTCGACGAGGGCTCGCTGCGGCTCATCACCCCGGAAGACAAGAGCGGCATGCTGGCCGCCATGGGGCGCGTCGAGGGTGTGCCCGTCGTCGCGTTCTGCAGTGACGCCCGCTTTCAGGGCGGCGCCATGGGCAGCGAGGGTTGCGAGCACATCGTGCACGCCTACGACGTGGCCGTCCGCGAGCGGGTGCCGGTCATCGGCATCTGGCACTGCGGCGGCGCGCGGATCCCCGACGGTGTGGAGTCGCTGCACGCCGTCGGCCGGGTCTTCGCCGCCATGACCAAGGCGTCCGGCGTGGTGCCGCAGATCTCCGTGGTCGTCGGCCCCGCCGCGGGCGGCGCCGCCTACGGTCCCGCGCTCACCGACCTGGTGATCCTGGCCGACTCCGGCCGCATCTTCGTCACGGGCCCCGACGTGGTCCGCAGCGTCACCGGCGAAGACGTCGACAGCGCCGCCCTGGGCGGCACAGAGCCGCACAGCAAGCGCAGCGGCGTGGCGCACATCGTCACCAAGACCGAGACCGACGCCTACGTCAAGGCGCGCCAGCTCGCCACGCTCCTCGGCCATCAGGGCCGGTTGCGTTCTGGAGAAATCGAGGAAGTGGACTTCTCCACGCTGCTGCCTGACTCCGCGCGCCGCGCCTACGACGTCAAGCCGCTGGTCAACGGCCTGCTCGACGAGCCCGGCCTGGAGCTGCACCCGAAGTGGGCACCGAACATCGTCACGTCGCTGGGCCGTCTCGGTGGCCGGACGGTCGGTGTGATCGCCAACAACCCGATGCGGCTCGGCGGCTGCCTCGACGCCACGTCCGCCGAGAAAGCCGCCCGCTTCGTACGCATGTGTGACGCTTTCGGGGTGCCGTTGGTTGTCCTGGTGGACGTTCCCGGTTACCTGCCGGGCGTCGGGCAGGAGCACGACGGCGTGGTGCGCCGGGGCGCCAAGCTGCTGCACGCCTTCGCCGAGGCGTCGGTGCCGCGGGTCACGCTGATCACGCGGAAGGCGTACGGCGGGGCGTACATCGCGATGAACTCCCGCGCCCTGGGCGCCACCAAGGTCTTCGCCTGGCCCACCACCGAGGTCGCCGTCATGGGGGCCGTCGCGGCGGTGCGCGTCATCAAGCGGCGCGAGCTGGCGGCCGTGCCCGAGGAGGACCGGGCCGAGCTGGAGGAGCGCCTGGCGGAGGAGCACTCGAAGCTTGCCGGCGGCCTGACCAGGGCGCAGGAGCTGGGCGTCATCGACGAGGTGATCAAGCCGGAGGAGACCCGCGGCGCGATCGCCAAACTGCTCGCCCAGGCGACCCCCGCCCGGGGCGCCCACGGCAACATCCCGCTGTAACAGCCGGCGACGTCACCCCGCATCCCGGCGGCGTCCCCGCCGTCTCGCCGCTCGCCCTCGGCGACGGCTCGCCGTCAGCCTCAAGCACAAGGCCCCGCACCGGTTCGGTGCGGGGCCTTCCTGTCGCCCGGCAGCGGAGCCCGGCCGCGGGCGCTGCTCGTGCCGAGCGGGGTGTACGGCGAGGTCAGACGGCGGCGTGCAGCCAGCGGACCGGCGCGCCGTCCCCGGCATAGCGGAACGGCTCCAGCTCCTCGTCCCACGGCCTGCCGAGCATCCGGTCCAGCTCGTCCTCCAGCACGCACCGCCCCTGAGCGGCCATCATCATCGCGGTGCGCAGCCGGTCTTCGGGGACCATGATGTCGCCGGACGCGCCGATGACCGCCGTGAAGGCGCCGAGCGTCGGCGTGTAGGCGTGCCGGGACCCGTCGACACCCGGCGAAGCGTCCTCGGTGATCTCAAACCTGAGCCGCTGCCAGCCCATGAGCGAAGAGGCGATGGCCGCGGCGACGCCCGGCCGGCCCTCCCATTCCGCCTGCGCGCGCACGACGTTGGGCGCGGCGGGTTGCGGAGTCCACGTCAGATCAACGGGCACGCCAAGGACACCCGCGACTGCCCATTCGATGTGTGGGCACAGCGCGGGCTGAGCCGAGTGGACGTAAAGGACGCCACGAGCAGACACCGGACCTCCCGTTCGGTACGAGGTGCGCCTTCCCCAACGGCCTCGTCCCGGGATGATCACAAGTGACTAGGGAGAGACTACCGTCGGTCGCCATCCGGCACCAGTGGGGGGCCATACCAACTTGGTGCGGGAGTCGCATGTGACAGCGGGGCAGCGGAGGAAAGATACCGGCTCATGGACATGCAATCTGTCGGCGAGGCGTTCATCCGGCCAGGTCAGGTGCTGACCGACCGGTCGGCGCTGTCCGCCGCGTCGCGCTGGACCTCGGCGGTCTCGGAGGCGGACGGGGTCTGCGTCATCCACCTGTCCCCCGGCGCGGACCCCTGCGAGATCACCGCCGAGCTCCGCGACCGGGGCGTGCGGGCCTCGCCGAACCACGTGTTCCGGGGCCAGCCCCTGTTCTTCGGCGGCCCCGCGTCCCGGCCCTTCCCCGTACCGCCCATCCGCCACAAGCCGGGCCGCACGCGCTCGGACGTGGTCATCGGCCTGCTCGACACCGGCGTCGCCGAGCACCCGTGGTGGTCCGGCAGCGACTGGTATCAGCGGCTGGGCCCCGACGACGCCGACGCGGCGGAGGGCGCGCAGGCGGGGCACGGCACGTTCATCGCGGGCCTGCTGGCGCGCCGGGCGCCGGGCGCGGCGCTACGGGTGCACCGGGTGCTGGACGGCGACGGCGTCGGCGACGAGGCGACCGTCGTACGCGCCCTGCACCGCATGCGCGAGCGGCCTCCCCACGTGCTCAACCTGTCCTTCGGCGGCCACACCTTCGACGACCGGCCGCCGCCCGTGCTGTCCGACGCCCTCGCCGCGCTGAGCGACACGGTGACCGTGGCCTGCGCCGGCAACACCGCCTCCGACCGGCCGTTCTGGCCCGCCGCGCTGGCGTGCGCCGTGGGCGTGGCGGCCGTGGACGCCTCACAGGAGCACCGGACCCCGTACTCGGGCCATGGCACCTGGGTGGACGCCTGCGCCCGCGGCGACTGGCTGACCAGCAGCTTCCTGAGCGGCGGCGACTTCGCGGGCTTCGCGACCTGGTGCGGCACGTCGTTCGCCACCGCGCTGGTGGCGGGCGCCATCGCCGACGCGGCCAGGGACGTGCCGGCGAAGGAGGTGGTCAGGCGGCTCCTCGACGCCGAGGAGACCCGGCAAATTCCGGATCTGGGAGTTCTCGTACCGGCGAGTCTGTAGAGTTTACGCTCAGTCCTCACGCAATCACGAAGAGGCATGACCGCCTCGGCGTGCCGCACGGAAGGAGGCCGCATGCCCGAACCACGCGAGCCGGCGGAGCTGGTCACGGCGGCGGCCGACGGCGACCGGACGGCGTGGGACGAGCTCGAGACCAGATACGGGCCGCGGATGTGGGCGGTGGCCAGGGCGTCCGGGCTGAGCCCCTCCGACGCGGCCGACGCCGTCCAGGGATCATGGCTGCGGCTGCTCCAGCACCTTCACACGCTCAGGGATCCGGCGAAGGTCGGCGGCTGGCTCATGACGACCGTGCGCCGCGAGGCTCACGCGTTCCTCCGCAAGCGTCATGACGTCTCCCCTTTCGACCACGACGTCCTCACCCTTGAGGCCGTCGACGATCCCGACCCGGCCTCCGCCGTGCTGGAGGCCGACGGCAGGCGCCTGCTCTGGAAGCAGGTCTCCGCACTGCACGAGCCCTGCCGCACGCTCATCCAGCTGGTCGCCATCGATCTGGGAAACCGGCAGATGGCGGCGCGGCTGGGCATGCCCGTGGGCAGTGTGGGCCCGACCAAGGCCCGCTGCCTGGAGAAACTGCGCACCCTGATCTCATCACAGGAGACGGCGCAATGATCAACGACGAGTATTTCCTGGCGGCCCTCCGGCTGGCCGCGGGAAACGACCCCATCCCGAGCCACGTGTCGGCCGCCGCACGCGACGTCTACGGGCTGCGGGTCCCCCGTGCGGTGACCGCCACCCCCGCCGCGCGCGCCGCCGCGGGCCCCGACGTGCGCGACCCGGACGGCTGCCACCTGGTGCGTTTCGTCGCCGACGGCCTCACCTTCGACCTGGAGGTGACGGTGGGCGACGGGCTCATCGACGTCGCGGGTCAGGTGTGCCCCCACCCGGGCGAAGACGCCGTCATCGACGTGAAGACCCCGCACCTCACGTTGACCCGGCACATCGCCCGCAACGGCGACTTCGCCGCGACGGGCCTGCCTCCCGGCTGGCTCAGCGTGGTGTGCCACCGGCCCGGACGCGCCCCCGTACAAACCAGATGGGTGCGCATCCGGCCCTGATCCCAGCCACCAGCCGGCAGGGGGAGCCGCGCCCCCGCCCGGCGTCAGACCAAGGCCTGCCATGAGTGCATACCCGGACTCATCAGGCGACCTCGATCCGCTCGTCAGGGCGGCCGAGGCCGCAATGCTGCGTTCCCTGGTGGATCCCGGCCACGCCATGCGCGCGGGCCGCCTCGTGCTGGCGGCTGCCCGCCGCGTCGGCTCCGCCGAGGCCGCGGTCATGTCGCTCAGGGCGATGGCGCTGGCCGCCCGCGAGCTCGGCGACCTGGAAGCGGCCGAGCAGCACCTCCGGGAGGCCCTCGGCACGCCCGGCGCGCCGCAGGAGCGGCTCGCGCAGGCGCGGCTCTCCCTCGTCACCGTGCGCACCGAACGAGGGCACCCCCTGCAGGCGCTGCGCGTGGCCGCCCTGGCCTGGGCCTACCTGCGCCCGCTCGACCGCGCCAAACTCGACACCCAGCGCGCGGTCGCCCTGGCCCACCTCGGCCGCCACCAGGAGGCCATCGCCTCCTGCGACCGTGCGCTGCGTGCCCTGGTGACCGCGCCCGGCACCATCGACGACCGCAGGTTCCTGGCGGGCGGCCTGCTCAACCGCGGTCTCATCCACTCCTACCGCGGCGACTGGGACGCCGCGATGCGCGACCTCACCGCGTGCCTGGAGATCGCCCGGCACGCCGGGCTGCTGCACCTGTCCCGCCTGTCCGCCGCGAACCTGCCGTTCCTCGCGGTACGTCGCGGCGACATCGCCGGGGCGTTCAAGCACTACCGGGACGCCGAGGACACCCTGTTCGGCTTCCCCGAGCGGCTGGCCACGATGCGGGCGGACTTCGCCGGCGCCCTGCTGGCCGCCCACCTGCCCGGCGAAGCCAGGGCGATGCTGAGCCTGGCCGTGCCCGACCTTGAGGCGTCGGGCGCCCAGGTGGCGCTGGCCGAGGCGCGGCTGAAACTGGCCCAGGTGGAGCTGCTCACCGGCGACCCGCACCAGGCCAGGCAGGTGGCCGAGCAGGCCGCCGCCGAGCTGGCCGCGCAGGAGCGGACCCGCTGGCTGCCGCTGGCGCAGGAGGTCGTGCTGCGTTCGCGGCTCGCGCTCGAACCCGTCACCCCCGCCCTCGTCGCCGAGCTGATCGCGTGCGCCGACGAGTTGGAGAACGGCTTCGCCCCGCAGGCAGGGGCGGCGCTGCGGCTGGTGGCGGCCGAGGCGGCACTCGCCGTGGACGACCACCCGACCGCCTCCGCGCAGCTCGCCCGGCTCACCCGGCACGCCGAACGGGGCGAACGATGGGTCCCGGCCGGCACCCGGCTCACCCCGCTGGGCTCGGAGCCGCAGGCCAGGCGGTTCGCCTCGCAGATCCCTGGACCGGTGCGCCAGCACGCGCTCGCACTCGAAGCCGCGCTGCAGGAGGACAACACCGGCGCCTTCCGTGCGGTCCAGGACGGGCTGTCGGAGGTCAGCGAGCAGGTCGAGACGTTCGACGATCCGTCGCTGCGCGCCCACGCGGCCAGAGCCGGGGAACGGCTGGCGGCCTTCGGGCTGGGGCTGGCGGTGCGCGACGGAGGCGTCGAGGAGGTGTTCGAGTGGAGCGAGCGGTGGCGGGCCGTCACCGCCCCCGCGCACGCCGGCCGGCCCGCCGATCCTGAGCGGGTGCGGGCGGAGCTGGGAGGGGGGACCCTGGTGGAGTACGTGACCCACGAGGAGTCGCTGCTGGCCGTACTGATCTCCGAGCGGCGGGTGCTGCTGCGGCGGCTGGCCGACATGCGGCAGGTGAAGGAGGCGATCGTCCGGCTGCGTTACTCGCTGCGCCGCCAGGCCGGCCCCGGCGACGTCGAAGCCGCTGCCGTCGACGTCGAACGTCTGGTGCTGCAGCCGCTGTTCGCCGAGCTCGGCAACGGGCCGCTCGTGGTGGTGCCCGTGGGCGCGCTGCACACGCTGCCGTGGGGCGCGCTCCCGTGCCTGCGCGAGCGCCCGGTGAGCGTGAACGCCAGCGCGGCCGCCTGGGTAGGCGCGCTCGATCGTGTACACCGCGATGGGCCCCCGGTGGTCGTGGCCGCTGCCGGGCCCGCGCTGGCGCACGCGCACGCCGAAGTGGCGCACGTCCTGGCCTGCCACCCGGGGGGACGCGAGTCGCCCGCGCGCACGGCGGACGTCCTGAAGGCGCTCGAAGTCGCGGACGTGCTGCACCTGGCGGCGCACGGGGTGTTCCACTCGCGCAGCCCGCTGGTGTCCGGGATCACGCTGGAGGACGGGCCGCTCATGGCGTACGACCTTTTGGAGGCGCCCCGGTCGGCGGGGCTCGTGGTGCTCTCCGCGTGCAACTCGGGAATGTCGCGGGCACCCGTGGACGGGGCGCCGCTCGGTCTGCCAGGGGCGTTCCTGGCCAAGGGGTCGTCGTGCGTGGTGGCGGGGCTCGTACCGGTGCGGGACGAGGCGGCGCGGGCCGTCATGGGAGTGTTCCACGAGCTCGTGGCGGCGGGCCGGCCACCGGACGCGGCGCTGGCGTGCGCCGCCGCCAAGACGGGCGAGCACGCCTTCGTCTGCTTCGGCGCGGGTGACCGGGCGCTGTACTGACGCCCCATCGGATGCCCGCCCCCGCGGCGCCGTGCTACCCGGCGCCGCGGCGCGTACTGGCCCGGTCCCCAGTCCCCCCGTGCGGATGCCTGGTGGTGCGGTCCAGCGCCAGCGGCCTCGTACCGGCCCGGTGTGAGGTCGCTGCGTTTGCGGCGCGTTCGTCCTGGGGGGTGGTCAGCCGGTCGCCACGGGTCTTGACGGGTCGGCCACCCAGCCGGACCAGGAGCCGACGTACAGCGCGGCCGCGGGCAGCCCCGCCACCTCCAGCGCCAGCACCTCATGGGCGGCCGTCACGCCGGATCCGCAGTAGGCGCCCGCCTCCGCCCCTTCGCTGATCCCGAGACCGGCGAAGCGGGCCCGCAGGGTGTCAGGGGCGAGGAACCTGCCGTCGGGCCCGACGTTCCCGGTCGTGGGCGCGTTGACGGCCCCGGGGATGTGCCCCGCCACGGGATCGACCGGCTCCGCCTCGCCCCGGTAGCGCTCGGCAGCCCGGGCGTCCAGCAGCACGCCCTCCGCGGCCAGCGCGGCCGCCTCGTCGGCCGTCAGCATCGGCATCCCGCCCGGCCGCGCGGTGAAGTCGCCATGGGCGACGGGGTCCGGAGCCTCCTTCGTGGTCGGCAGCCCGGCCCCGGCCCACGCGGCGAGCCCGCCGTCGAGCACGCGGACGTGCTGGTGGCCGAAGTAGCGCAGCGCCCACCAGGCCCTGGCCGCCACCGTGGAACCCACGTCGTCATAGACCACGACCGGCCGGTGGTCCGACACGCCGAGGCGGCGCATGGCGTCCTGGAACGCGCCGGGCTCCGGCAACGGGTGCCGGCCGCCGTCGCCGGGCGGCCCGGCGAGGTCGGTGTCGAGGTCGCAGTAGACGGCGCCCGGGATGTGCCCTTCGCGATAGAGCTCCTCCCCCGGCGGGCCACCGAGCCGCCAGCGGACGTCGAGCACCGTCACGCCGTCGAGCGCGGCGAGATCGGCGGGTGTGATGAGCGGGGTCGTCACGTGCGCACCTCCAGGAGCGGGACGTTCTGCTCGGCCGCCGTCAGCGAACCGTGGTAGCCGGTGAAGATCGCCTCGACCGGATGGTTCGTGGGGGCGGTGATGGCCAGGTCGGTGTAGGGGACGGCCACGACGTCACCGATGCGCTCCAGCCAGGAGTCACGCACGCGGGGCCCGAACCAGCCCGACTCGACCGCCTCCTCCCTGGAGGCCACCCAGGCCTTACCCCCGAAGATCTCGCGCCACGCCTCCAGCACCTGATCACCCGCGCCCGGCTCGGCATAGACGTGCCTGGCCCTGGCCTCGCCACCGAGCAGCGCCACCCCCCGCGTCAGCTCGGGGACGCTCTCGGCATCGACCTTCTCGCCGACGTTGACCATGCCGTGGTCGGCGGTGACGTAGAAGGCGGACCCGGGCGGCAGCCCCTCGGCGATCCGCTGCGCCATGCCGTCGACCACGCCGAGCTGGCGCAGCCACTCCTCGCTGCCCCAGCCCGTCATGTGGCCGGCCGCGTCGAGATCCCCGTAGTAGACGGTGACGTGAGCGGGGCGCCGCCGCATCGCCTCGTGCACGCGGGCGACGCGCTCGTCGGCGGTCTCGGCGGCCGCGTAGCGCACACCACGGTAGACGGCCCTGGTCAGCCCCGTGCCCTCGAACTCCGCGGGCGCGACATAGACGGAGTCGATGCCGGCCAGAGTGGCGCGCTCGTAGACGGTCTCGGCGGGCTGCCACTCGTCCGGGTCCATCACCTGGCCGTCGGGCAGAGTCCAGCGCAGGCAGTTGAACAGGTGCCCCGTACCCGGCACGGCCAGCATCAGCCCGAGCATGCCGTGCTCGCCCGGCGTCAGGCCCGTGCCCAGCGAGCACAGGCTCGTCACGGTCGTGGCGGGAAAGCCCGCGGTGAGCGTCCTGCTGCGCAGGCCGGCCAGGAACGGGGCGGCGTCGGCGTGGGCGCGCAGCAACTCGGCTCCCAGACCGTCCACCAGGAACAGGCAGACGCGCTCGGCGGGCTCTATGGCGAGCGTGTTGGGGGCGCGCATCCCCAAGGCGGCCAGCAACGAATCCGGCAGATCCGTCAGCGCCCCGCCGCCATACCCCGGCACCATGCGCCTAGCTTAACCGGCGCTCCCGCGCGCCCCGCGCCTGCTGTCTCGCCGCTGGATCTCGCCTTCATCTGGTACGGCAACGCCGGCTTGCCCGCACGCGCCGACGCTGGTTCCCGTCCGTCATGGCCGGTCGTGAAGGCTCACGGGGTGCTCGCCGTTACGAGCGTCTCCTGGGCCGTGTTCTTCGCCGAATCGTCAGCCGGTGCGCCTGTCGGCCGCTGCCCCATCGGTCGTGCTCTCCGCGTGACCGTCGCCGTCTGCTCCGCCGTGTGCGGGCCCGTCGGTTCGTCGTCGGCCGTGTGCTCGCCCATGACGGTCGCCGCCTGCCTGCAGCACGTCTCGGGTCTGCCGGGTCCACCTGTCAGCCGTGTGCTCGCCCATGACAGTCGTCGCCTGCCCTGCAAGCCAGTGTCTTTGGCGAGCGGTGTCCTTGGCGGCGGGTCTCCCTGGCGGCGATGTCCCCCGGCGAGCGGTGTCGCCTGTTGGGTGCGTTCGTGGCGTGTGCAACCGGATGCTGGGTGGCGTGGAGTGAGGTGTGGGAGGTGAAGTGGATGGGGCGGGGCGGGCGCGCCGGCGT
>NZ_SMKO01000256.1 GCF_004348685.1 Nonomuraea deserti
CTCGATCTGCTTCGCCAGCCACTGCGCGGGCGTCACACTGTTGTCTGCGGCCATCGCCTGGATCTCCTTCGAATCTTGATCTTTGCTACTCGAAGGATCACGCGATGGCCGTCTTCATTTCACGACGCCACGCCTGTGACCAGGCCAAACTCGTACACCACTCCTGTGGACGCAACCAGGAGGAGTTGGGAATCGATGATGACTGAGGCCACATGAGAGCTCCTTTTGTGGAGGAACTCTCATGTGGGACCGGCCTGGCAGTGATGACGCGGGTAGGGCTCATTCAGTATCGAATTGCCACCCTGGTGGTGTTCGCAGGGTACCTTTCCGCCGTGAGGAGGTAGCTTCCCCCCTTGGGGAGGTTGTGGCAGACCCATGATCGCGGTGGGTCGACTGCGCGGTAGCGCGCTCCACAGACTATGCGGCCACCGTGGGTCACCTGCCATCCTTGAGTCCCTGTGTTGGAGCCCAACTGCTCGACGTCAATCGACATCGTTCCACCAGGGAACCAGGCGGTTGAGACTCGGCAGAGCCACGAGCCGCCGACCGGGCTTCCAGCCGGACAGATATTGGATATTTCGGCTGCTTCAGCCGGTGCGGACAGGGAAGGCAGCCCGGTGACGGCTGCCATGGACAGGGCTAGAGCGGCGAGACCTACCCGGCTACTGCGCACGATCAGGGACATTGGTTCTCCTCGTGATGACGATTCAGCTTGGGAAGGCACGTTCTTCTCTCCATGGCTCCATCAGTTCGAGCCGACCCGCACACCGTTTCACCGGGCGACTGAGCAGAACAGGCCAGCGGGCGGACACTTGGCGGCGGCGATCGCTCCGCCTCTGCCTACGGGCGCCCCTGCTCCCACCACGGGGCGATGACGCCCGGGACACGGCGAGCAGGGACAACCCGGCAGCGGGGTTGCTATTCGAATTTTCCGATGGCGGGCCGGTCGCCTTTGCTGCCGTCGCCGAACACGATGCGCGTGATTGACAGGTCGGCCATGCGGATGTGGAAGGTGCTCGTCGAAGGGCGATAGACGGCCAGATTCGTGTATCGGCCGGCTTGGAAGTAGCCGGGCGCCGGGAGGTCTCCGGGGTTGCCGAACTGGATCTTGTCCACCTTTCCGCTGGCCCAGCGGATGTAGTACGCGCCTTCGGATCGCCGGTAGATGGCCAGGTTGTCGTACGAGCTGTTCTCGTAGTGGCCGATCGCGGGTACGTCGCCCTCGCGAGCGTTGGGGAACGGCACTGGCAGGGTCGACCCGTCCGCGCTGCGGATGTAGAACGTCCCGTTCGACGGGCGGAAGACAGCCAGGTTGTCGTAGTTGCTGTTCTCGAAGCGGCCCGGAGCCGGCAGATCGCCCTTGGTTCCGTCGCCGAATGGGATCCGCCACGGATCACCGTTGGCCTTGCGGATGTGGAAGGCGCTGTCCGACTGCCGGTAGACGGCCAGGTTGTCGAAGTTGCTGTCCTCGTAGTGGCCGACCGCCGGCAGGTCGTCCCGCTGACCGAACCGCACCTGCCTCGGCGCGCCCGAGCCATCCAGGTGGCGAATGTAGAACATGGCCTCTGACGACCGATAGACCGCCAGGTTAGAGATCGTTCCGCAATTGTTGCTTGTGTGCCGATATGTCTGGCCGTCGTAGCGCATGGCCGCACCGTCGACCACGATGGGGACCCGAACACCGTCGGCGATCTGCTCGTAGTGCAGATGCGGCCCGGAGGAATTCCCCGTGGAGCCGACTTTCCCCAACTCCTGCCCCCTGGCGACGGCCTGCCCGGCGGCCACCGAGAACGTGTTGAGATGCGCGACCCGGGTCCGCCAGCCGCCTCCATGGTCGACCACGACCTCATTGCCGTAACCGCCGTTCGAGCGCGCCGACACGACGGTCCCGGCGGCGGAGGCAAGCGCCGGAGTGCCCAGATCCGCCGAGCCGGCCACGTTGAAGTCAATGGCGTTCGACACCTCGCTCGAATGGTGGAAGTAGTCACGGATCTGTTTGCAGGGCCAGGGCGCGCGGAAATCCGGCCGCGGCCCGGCGGACGTTTTCGAGGCCGCCTCAGCGGCACCTGACGCGATGCCGATGGTCAACGCGCTGCACACCACGACGACCAAGCCGGCCGTTCGCCGAACAGGTCCCATGTCCGCGCCCTCCTGGAAAGTCAATGCCAGTCGAGGGGCATGGTGCCAATGGCCGGCTTCTGATTGGCTTCGTTCTCCGTAGCCGATCAGAAAAGTTGTACGCCCAAGTGATCCGCTGCCCCGAAAAATCTGAAGTCGCTGCTGGCACAGGCATTCGCGGCTCGTTCTGTCATGTGGCCTCAGCCGACAGAGCGGACCCAACGATTGAAGTTGTCCTGAAGTAGGGCCACGCTATCTTCCCGATCATGGTGGAGGATCGCATCAATAGGGAAATGCTGCTTGCACATCCCGCTTCGCCTAACAGTCGCGATCTGCGACGTTACGTGTTACCTGACGGTCCCGACCTGCGGTACGCCCAAATCCTCATGGAGCAGATCGAGGTTCTGCGCGGGCAGCCCCGCGAAGCCTGGCCCAGCCCGTACGCGCTGGCGGGGCCGCTGAGGAGCCTTGGCGCCCAGCTTGAGTACCCGGACTGGTACGAGTTCGCGCGGCTGGCATATCTCGAGGCGATCGGTGTCTATCGCGGGGACGGCACCGACATCGCCGACGACTTTCTGGACGATTGCCGTCACACGTTGTGGTCTCTGGGTCGCGTCCTCATGGAGCTCAGGCGCTACGAGGAAGCGTTGCCGATCGTGCAGGAGGAGCAGCGGGTGAGCCTGCGCCTGGCGGTCGTTGACGCCTTCGTCCTTGATCTGGCGAACGACGCGCGAACCACGTTCATCGAGATTCTGGTGAGACTCGGGCGGCACGACGAAGCGCTGGACTCGGCCGCCGAGGCGGTCCATGAGATCCGGCAGCAGCCGGCCGGCAAGCCTGGCCGGCCGAAGGACTTCACGCTGGCGTACGCGCTCGGCCGGTTCGCGGACTGCCTCGCCCGGGCCGGCCGTTTCGACGAGGCGGTCGACGCCGCAGCCGAGGCCGAGAGCATCTGGCGCAGGTACAACGACGCCAGTGACGAGTCAGACTGGAGTATCGAGGCCGGGCGTCACATGGCGCTGGGGCGGCTGGGCGAGGCTTTCGCCCAGGTCGGCCGGTACGACGAGGCGTATGCGGCCCTCGTCGAGCGTGTGGAGATGTGCAGGCGGTCGATCGACGCGGATGAGGGCTTCTTCGACCTGCGCGACCTTGCTGACACGCTGAACAACGTCTCCATCGACCTGAAACGGTCAGGTCGGTACCGCGAGGCGCTGGCCGCCGCCGAGGAAGCCGTGAGCCACGATCGTGAACTCGCGGGGCGGGCGCTGGATCGCCAACACCGGTTCGAGCGCTTGTTCCCCGGCGAGGAGGAGTTTCTCAACGCGGGTGACCAGCCGACGGGCAGGGAGCTTTTCGAGGACGGCGGGCTGAGCGAAGTCAATGATCTTTTTGATGACGACGAACTCGAAGAGGAATTCCTCGAGGCCATCGAGTTCGACGATCAGATCCGGGACGATCACCTCACCACTTTCCGCGCGAAGGTCCGCGAGGCCGAGCTGAGCTTGTGCGTCAGCCTTCACCACCTGGGCTCATGCCTGCATGACCTGAATCGGCTCGAGGAGGCGTTGGCGGCGGACTCCGAGGCGGTCGAGATCGCCCGCCGCCACCAGGACTCTGCCTCGCAGCTTGCGGCGGCGTTGAACAGCAGGGCATGTGTCCTAGCGGACCTGGGCCGTCATGAGGAGGCGCTGGAGGCCGCGCTGGGAGCCGTCAACCTGCTCATCACGCTCACGGTCGCCGAGCCTGAGTCGCATGAGCGCACTCTCGCGCTCGCGCTGCATACATTGTGCGTGTCAGCGTCGAGGCTGGCCCCTCACGAGGAGGTGGTCCTGACCGCCTCGCTGCAGTGCCTGGCCGTCCATCGGCGCCTGTACCAACTCGATCCCCACCATCTGGCGGGAGATCTCGCCTGTGTACTGACCGATCACGGCCTCACACGGTCCCGGCGAGGTGAGCACGCCGAGGCGCTGGCGGCCACGGCCGAGGCGGTGGAGACGTACCGGCGGCCGGCCACACGACATCCGGCGCGCTACAACGGCGGACACGCGAACGCGCTGCTGGCCTTCGCCGAGGTCCGCTCGGCGGTCAGCGACGCGCGAGCCGAAGGACGCGCAGCCGCGGAGGAGGCGGTCGCGCTCTTCCAGCCGCTCGCCGCGGCCGTACCCGAGGCTTACGGGCACCGCTTGAGGCACGCGCGCTCAGTCCGGCGCCGCCTGGGCTAGCCTGCGGCGTTCACGGTGCACTTGTGTGGACGTGACAGGGCAGCGGCCCCGAACGCCCCGGCGTGTGACCGCGACCTGTGATCCCAGGGGACGAGCTCCGGCAGTATCGGCACGTTCCGGCCTTCCGATCAACACGGCAAGTGAATCTGTGGATTCTCGATCGCCGCTTGGAGGCGACTCCAGGTCCGGACCGGACACGTCCCGGACATCTGCGCCCGCGCATTGGATGCGTCGGGGAAGCACCGTAGCAATGGCAATGCGATTGTCACTCACCGGCGAATGTGAAACGAAGCCGGTGGCCAGAGCCGTGGGTAACGGGCTCAGCTGTAACCCGCGGCACGCGACGGGGTCGTTCCGCGGCACACCCCGCGCATCCACGAACACGAAATGCCCGGCGAGTGCCCGGTCAAGTGCCTGTCCCGCACCTTCCCAGCGCTCTACAGTGAACTCGTTTCGGAACACCATGGGCCGTCCTGCGCAGTCGCCGGCCCTCCTCCAGCACCAAGGGCAGTCTCCGACCCTGCTTTTTCCCAAAGGAAAAACAATGCGTTCTGAAATGAGCCCGCACCCCACGAGGCCGGCCACCGTCGCGCCGAGCGACCAGGTCTTATCCAGGCCACCGGCCGAACCCTCCCGGAGGCGTTTCCTGGCAGGTGCCGCGGGAGTCGCCGCCGGTGTCGCCGCGGCCCCCCTGTGGCCGTCCGACCGGGCGCACGCCGCTGCGGGCTGGCAGGCACAGACCTTCCCGAACAGCTCAAGCAGTCCGTCCGTCAATGAGGCGGTCGTCGGCATCCAGGCGTCGGGGCCGGCGGATGCGTGGGCCGTCGGCCTGGTGGGGGCCGCACCCGTCCTGGGCCGATGGGACGGATCGAAGTGGACCAAGGTCGCCGCACCGGCCGTCGGCGGCAGCATCAGCGGCTCCGGGACCGGCGACGTCTGGGTCGGCGACGGAAGCAAGACCATGCACTGGAACGGCTCGGCATGGACAGAGGTGGCGGTACCGGCCGCTCCGCAGGATTGGTTCTACAACGGCAACGGCCACGTCGACACCGGCTCCCCCGGCACGGCGTGGCTCCTCAGCGGGCTCTCGTACGTCTACGGCCCGACCTCCGACCATCGCGAGCAGGTGTTCCGCTGGGGCGGGTCAGGATGGGTCCGCACACCACATCCGGGGACGGACGGGTATGACAGACTCCGCGGGTTGTCGGCCGTCGGGACGACCGCGTGGGTGGTCGGCGGAACGGTCTCCTCCTACGTGATGTCCTGGAACGGCACGGGCTGGACCCGGCATGATCTGCCGACGGGCGGCGCGGGGTTGAAGGTGTGGTCGTACGCCGTGGCCGCGGTCGCGCAGGATCAGGTGTGGGTCGCGGGAGACCTGGTGAAGGACGACATGTCGTCGGTCGAGAGCTACCTCGCACGCTGGGACTCGAAGACCTGGAGGCGGGTGCCCGTACCGACGGGCGGACGCGTCGCCCGCCTGTACGACCTTGGCGGCTCGGTGCTGCTTCACACGCAGAGCCATCACGGAGCCGGCCGGGACGCGCTCTTCCGCGGATCAGGCGGAGCGTGGCAGGAGCTCCCGCCGCTGTCGGGCGGCGACGGCCAGGTGTTCGCCGGCGTGCCCGGCGGAGGCGTCTGGGCAGGCGGCAGCCACAACTATGTGACGCCGACCACCGCTCTTCACACCGGTTGAGGCGGGCCATTCGAGGGCGGCCGCCAGAATCCCTCTGCAGCCGAAAGCGAGGAGGCGAAATCAGGCCTTGGCGTGCCTCGAAGCGTTCGGGGGTGGACACCGTAACAGATGGAGAGAAAGAGTGGATGAGAAAAATATCACCATCCAGGTGTCCAGCGACGTCGGCAGGCTGCATGAAGTGATCGTGGGCCCTGTCAAGGCGTTCACGTTCGAAGACATCGTCAGCGAGTTCGTCCCGACTCCCGAACCTCATGTCGGCGAAGTGGCGGCAGAGATCTTCGCCCGCTACCCCGTTCATGCGCCAGATCCCGTCACGGCCGTCATCCAGCACGAGCAGCTGGTCGCCCTGCTGGCAGCCCACGGCGTCACCCTACATTGGGCTCATCCCGCCGATGCCCAGGTCCAGCTCTACACCCGTGACATGGGCTTCGTGATCGACGACGTCTACTTCCCCGCCCGTCCGGCCTCCCCCATCCGGCGCAGGGAACAGGCGGGCCTGGCCTGGCTCCTGCCGCGCCTGTCCAAAGTGCGGGAACTGCGGGGCGGCTGTATCGAGGGAAGCGATGTCCTGGTGACGGACGACGACGTCCTGGTCGGGCTCAGCGGCACCACGAACGAAGACGGCCTGGCCGCACTACGCGCTGCCATGGCGGCCGAAGGCATCGACCGACGAGTCGTGCCCTTGACCTTCGCTCATCCCGAAGCCGTTCATCTCAACGTCCACTTCACCATGGCCGGCGCCGACGTCGGGCTCTTCGATCCGCCCGCGTTCGCCCGGGAGAGCCGCTCCTATCTGGAGTCGAGATTCGATCTCGTCGACGTCACCCCGGACGAGGTGCGGCGCTTCGCCGTCAACGCTCTCGCGCTCGCACCGAACCGGCTGATCGTGGAGGCGGCCGATGAACGCATCGCCGCCGAAGTCCACAGCAGGGGCATCACCCCCATCCCCATCGACTACTCCGCGATCAGCTGCTTCTCTGGCGGCATTCACCGCTCCGTGCTGCCCCTCGTCCGAGGCTGAGCCCAGGCGAGCAGGGTCGCCGGAGCCGACGGCCCACAGCCCGGCTCAACCCCTGACCAGGGTTGACCGGGCGGTGGCGAACCGAGGGCGACGATGCCGGGACCAGGACGCGATCGGAGATGATCGCGTTCCGCTGCCGCCTGGGAGGCGTGGGCGACCAGCGGCTCCCTGCCGCTGCGATCGGCAGGTCGAGCCCTGAGTTTCGCGCCGATGGCATTCACTCCTCCGCGCCGCCCGTTCTTTCAGCGGGCAGTCGTGCCGAGTGCGCGGATGTCGTTGTCGCTCAGCACGCCCGCGAAAACGCGTACTTCATCGATCGCACCGGCGAAGAAGCCGGCCGCGCCGGAGCTCAGCTTCCCTCGGCCGACCGCGAACGCACCGAGCGCGTTGTCCAGCGTCACCCCATCGGCGGTGGCCACGACGCTGCCGTCGACGTACAACCGGAGCGTACGGGCGCCGGCGTCGTACACCCCCGTCAGGTGGGTCCATCTGTTCAGCGTGGCCGACGGTCCCCGGGCCGCACTGCCGGCCGCCAGGTTCGTCGGGCTCACCTTGCCGAACTGCCAGCCGCCTGCGCAGTGTTTCAGGGCGTAACCACTCATCGTGGCGCCGTCTTGACTGAGCACGATCCGGCACCCACCGTTGACGTCGCTGATCGGCTTGGCCCATGCGGTCACGGTGAAGCTGTCGGTGCTGACGATGCCGCGTGCCGGCGTCTCGACGAACGCCGAGGTGCCGTTGAGCCGCACTGCGGCGCCGGACACACCGGCGGTGTCCCACGAGGCACCGCCCTTCAAGGTGGCGCTCGTCTCTCGCCCTCCCGAGGAGCGCGCCACCGTGCCTGAGCCCTCGTCGAACTTCCAGTGGTCGTACAACACCGGCGGCGAGGTTCGGTGCAGTTCCCGCACCTCGGAGTCGGACAGCGGCCGATCGTAGGCGCGGACGTCGTCCACGCCGCCGGGGAAGTGGTTGCTCATCTGTCCGCCGCTCTTCGCCGCGCCGATCATGAACGGCCCGCCGGCATTCCAGATGGTGCCGGTGGCCTGGCCGGCCAGAGCCCCGTTGACGTACAACTTCAGCCGGCGCGCTGCGGAGTCGTACACCCCGGCCAGGTGAGTCCACTCACCGGTGGCCGCCTGCGTCGCGGCGTCGGCCGCGACATAGGTGGACGAGCCGGCGGTGTCGGCGGACGGAGCGACGAGCCTCCATGCGTCCGACTGACGGCTGTACTGCAGGTAGAACGCGGACTGCTGCTGTCCCGCCTGCGCGAGCGCGGTGAACCAGTCGCCCCGGCGGTTCAGGAAGACCCACGACGAGACGGTGAAGGACTGGTCGGTGCGCAGCACGCTGCCGGCCGTGGCCGCGTAGCCCGACGTGCCGTTCAGCATGATCGCCCCGCCGCTTCGCCCGCCGATCCACGTCGCGCTGCTCTGGACGGTCGCGGAGCGCCCGTTGCCGGAGGAGTCGGCGGCCGTGGTGCCGGTGCCGTCATCGAGCTTCCAGTGGCCGGTCGGCGACGGCAACGGGGCGGACCCGTGTGACTGACCGCCCACGAAGTAGCCGGTGAGGCCGGCAGAGATGTGCACTCCGGCGAGGATCGGGTTCGGGGTGTCGTCGCCTTGGGCGTTGTGTGCGCTCAGGATGCCGCTGGCGCCCAGCGCCACGACCGCGGTGTTGGTCACCCTGCGGACCACGGACAAGGGCGCGGCATCATCGTCACCTGCGTCTGCTTGCTCGTACGTGGTGCTGCTGACGTCGGTGTGGCCTGCCCAGCCGCATTCCGCGCACCACACCGCCGCGCTCGTGGCCGCCGCCAGGCGGCGTCGCGTTTGTGCCACCTCGAGCATGACGGCGGTGGCATTCGACGGCACCCGGGGCCGCAGTTTGACCTGGAAGGCGCGTTTGTCGGCGGTGCCGAACTCGAGCGGTGCGGTGTTGTCGCCCAGCTTGCTGTCAAACAGCGGCTGGGCGTAGCGCAGCGGCACGTAGCGAGCCCCGCCGCCGCCGGTGGCGTACCAGCCGATCAGGTCGACTACCGCGTGCGCCTGCCCGGATCCGTTGCGGATCCGGATCGTCCCGTCGTCAGCGAGCGGGACCAGGGTGAGGGTCTGCAGGGTCTCACCGGGCATGGCCGACAAGGTGACCTTGCCGCGGGCGGTCTTCGCGTACAACTCCAGGTTGGCTGTCCCGGTCACGTCGGTCGCCTTGACGTCGACCAGCACCGCGGTGGCGGTGCCCGGGACGCCGGCCACGCCGCGTACCTGCAGGGTCTGCTCCTCGTCCGGGTCGAGCCTGGGCGCGGCGGTCCCCCAGGTCCGGGTGTCCAGCAGCCGGTACGGCGAGGTCTTGGGGAAATACGTGAAAGCGCTGCTCTGGCTGCTGTACCAGCCGTAGACGTCGATCACCACGTGGGTCGTCGCCGACGAGTTCTTGACCTTGATGGTCTTGTCCTGCGGATGCAGGGTGACGGTGACGAGCGCCGTGGTCAGCCTGCGCGCGTCGGCTGCCAGGGACGGGATGCCCACCGGGGTATCGGAGAAGAACTCCAGCTCGGTGTCGGCGGTCGGGTCGACCGCGGTGACATCGATCATGACCGCGGTGGCGTCGGCGGGCAGGTCGGGGACGCCCAGCGCGACTGTCTCTCCGCGGGCCAGCGGCGCCGGATGACGGCTTGCCGGGTCGCGCGTGTCGAGCAACCGCCGGTAGGTGGGCAGCGGGGTGAAGGCGCTGCCGGACGGCGGGGCCAGGTCACGGATCTGACCGACGTTGAGCACGCCGGACCCGAAGGTGTTGCTCCGCCCGGGGCGGGTGGAGCTGTCCAGCAGCAGCGCTTCCAGCTCGGCCGGGTCAAGGCCGGGCCGGACGCCCTTGTAGAGCGCGGCGGCACCGGTGACGTGCGCGGCCGCGATCGAGGTGCCCTGCCGGCTCCCCGGGTTGGCCGGTCCGCCGGTGTACGTGCTGACGCCGGTGAACCCGATCACGTCAGGCTTGATCCGCCCGTCGATCGTCGGCCCGCGGCCGGAGTGGGGCTCCACGTCGCCGTTCGCCGCGGCGCCGGCCGGCGTGATGGCACCGACCGCGATGGCGTACGGGGAGCTCGCCGGCTCGGCGATGCTGCCTCCGGGGCTCCTGATGGCGACCCCCTGGGCCCGGCCGTGAATGGTCAGGTCGAGGCGCGTGTTCGGAGGGGTACCCTTCTTGACCTTGACGTAGATCCAGTAGGCCGTTCCGGCCTCGGTGTTCTCGATGGTCACCGTCTCGACGGGATGGAGTCCGCCGGGGGTCTCCTGCTGCGGGCGGTTCGCGACGGCCACCGGAAGGCGGCCGAAATTGTCCGAAGGCACGCCCAGCTGGTCCATGACATAGACGTCGTAGTCGGTGTTGGTGCGCGGCCAGGCGTCCCAGCGCAGCTCGATGGTGATCGGCGCCCCGGTCTCACGCACGGTGAATCCCTGGTTCTCGCCCCCTCCGGGGAAGTTCAGCCAGCCGTTGCCGTTCGTGTCTCCCATGGTCCCGTGCACGTGCTGCTCGGCTTCGTTGCCGGCCGCCGCCACGACCACGACCCCCTGGCCGCGCAGCCAGGCCACCATCGTGGCCGGGTCGGAGCCGTTCTCCGTGACGACGCCGCTGCCCCGCCCGGTGCCGGGGAAGCCGATCGACACGTTGACGACCTGCGCACCCTGGCCTTTCAACCAGCGGGCGGCGTCGTCGAAGCTCATCGAGTCGGTGACGCACGCCAGATAGAGCTTCGCCTCGGGCGCCATGTCGTGCACGACCTCGGCCACGGCGGTGCCGTGTGTGCTCTGCCCCTCGGGGGCGCACCGGCCGTTGTCCACCGTAACGTCGGCCGGCAGCTCCCCCGCCTGCTGGGCGGCCGCGAGCCCGCCGAATCCAACGTCGAGGATCCCCACCTTGACCCCGGCGCCGAGCCGGGCGGGGCTGGCGCCGTGCCAGGCCCGCGCGCCCGAGGGCGCCACACCTTCCGAGGTCGTGTCCAGCGGCACCGGCCGCTCCGGGCGGCGCACCTCCACCAAACCGGGCCGGGACGCCAGCTCCTTCAGTTTGCCGGGTGGCACCGCGGCACGAACCTGGTCACCGCTCGTGTCGGACACCACGCCGCCGACCGCCTCGACCGCCATCCGCGCCGCCTCGGTCTCGGTGCCGGTTGCGTACACCAGGACCCTGCCCTGACCGTCGGTTTCAAGCGGCAGCACCTTTCCCCCGGCTCCCGGCTCGGGCGTGTCCACCCCGGCCGTCAGGCGTACCGCCGCGTCCATGCGTTCCGTCGCGGACGGCCCCGGTCCGGCCCATACCGCCGAAGCGGGAACGACCAGTGCTCCCAGGGCTAATATCGCCGCCATCATGACGGCCACACCTCGGCTGCTCACTATTACCTCCAGAGAATGTTCACACTGCTACGAGGAGCACCCGCAAGGTGTGTCCCATCGTTTGAACCTCCGGCCGGTCATGACTGCCGGAATGTAGGGGATGAGCTGCTCAGCAGGTCTTTCCCGCACACATCTGCGGGAATTGGACGCGGTTCCTGTTCGAGCTGTCCCAGCTCTTGATCGTGTCGGCTTCTATGGCTGCCATACCTAGGTTCAGGGTCAGGTCTGCCAGGCCCAGTGAGCCCTCCGCCACCCTCGTCATCAGACCGCCCGCGCGGGGTAACCATCTGGTTCCCCAAGGAAACGTCCGAGCCAGCGAGAACAGATTGCTCCCCAGTTGGCTGAGCACCTTCCCGCTGCCGAAGAACACCACGCTCACGGCCAGCATGAAGCATGCATCGACGGTGCCGCCGAACATGCACCCGATGAAACCGTCGACCGACGAGAGCGCGAAGGCGGCTCCCGCGATCCCGCACGCGAGGGAATGCGGGCCGGGGAAGAGACAGATGATGCCGGAGATCGCCCCGACGCCGGAGAGGATGGGGCCGCGGTACTTCCACAACCAGGCACCGACGTCACCCGCCACGTCGATCGATCTGCCGGTGCCTTCGACGGTGTCATCCCAGAGATCCTCGAAGAAGTTCCGGTCATTGTTCAGCGGGGGCTTGGGGCAACTACTGAAACTCGCCCCGCCGCAGAAGCCGCCGGAGCCGCCGCCCGGCTCGTGATCGATCGGCTGAACGTCGAACTGGCTCGGCTCCACGGGGTCTTCGGATATTTCCGTCGCGTTGTCGGCGAGCCAGTCCGACCGGTCGATCAAGTCGCTGTGGCCAGGGTTCCAGCTAGGCAGCGTTGACGGCGGGGGTGGAACCGTGGAGCCCGCGGGAGGCCGGGGCGGGGGGTTGTTCAGGTACTGCTCCCAGAGG